>JBBQDX010000008.1:0-35105 GCA_038320125.1 Rhodobacterales bacterium
GCCGTGCCGTGGATCGCGGCGACCACGGGCTTGGGGCAGGCCTCGATCGCGCCCACCACATCGGGCAGCGACGGCGCGCGGGGAGGCTTGCCGAACTCGGAGATGTCGGCACCGCCGATGAAGAGCCGCCCGGCCCCGACGATCACCGCAAGGTCGGCTTCGGCATCCGCCGCGAACCGGGCGACCGCCGCGGCGAGCCCCTCGCGCACGGCCTGCGACAGGGCGTTCACCGGCGCGTTGTCGACGGTCAGGACGGCTATGCGGCCTTCGGCTTCATAGGTCACTGGGGTCATCGGATGGCCTTTCGACTTCGGGACGGCGGGCGTCATGGAAGGGCACCGGCGCGCGCGGGGGCCTGGCCCATCATCCGTTCCAGCTCGCTCACGGCCCGGCGCAGCGCGGGGCCGACCTCGGCCTGCATCCGCTCCACCGAGAGGACGTCCGGCAGCGCGCCGCAGGTGAAGATCACGGGCTCGCCCAGTTCGCGCGGATGGAAGGGGGCGGCGACGGCATGGATGTTGGGCGCGAAATAAGCGGCGGGGTCGGCGACGACGAAGCCCTGCCGCATCAGCTGCGCGCCTGCCTCCGCGCGGATCGTCTCGGCGCGCGCCTGGCTCAGCCCCCGGTCGCCCCCGGCCTCGGCCACGACCTCGGCGAAGCGGTCCGGCGCGAGGCTTGCCAGAAGCGCGTGCCCGGAGGAGGAGCCGTTGAGCGGCGGCCGATGCCCGACCTCGAGCCAGATCGACGCGACGGTGCGGGGCCGCCAGGTCTTGACGATCAGCACCTTGCCGCCGTCGCGCACCAGAAGGAGAGCCAGCGTCCCGGTCTCGTCGGCCAACCGCTGCATAAGCGGGGCGCAGAGGTCCACGAAGGAGATCGAGGCCGCCGCCATGTTGCCCAGCACCAGCAGCGAAGGCCCGGGCCGGTAGCGGTCATGGCGCCGGGCGTGGTCGAGATACCCCAGCGTCTGCAACGTATGCGTCAGCCGCGAGACGGTCGATTTGGGCAACCCCGTCCGCTCGGCGATCTCGGCATTGCCGAGCCCGTCGTCGCTGGGCCGGAAGGCGCGCAGCACGGACAGCCCGCGGGCGAGCGTCGTGGCGAACCTGCGGTCGGGCACCGCGGTCATCGCATCGTACCGGGAATGAGCAACGACAGGATCGGAAAGGCCATCAGCAGGATCAGGACGACCACGTCGATGACGAGGAACCGCATGATGCCGGCGAAGATCCGGTCGATGGGCACGGCCTTGCCCACGACGTTGGCGATGACGAAGACGTTGAGACCGACGGGCGGCGTGATCAGTCCGATTTCGAGAAGCTTGATGACGACGACGCCGAACCAGATCAGGTCGAACCCGTAGGTCTCGACCAGCGGGATCATCAGGGGCAGGGTCAGCACCATGATCCCGATGGGGTCGAGGAACATGCCGAGCAGCAGGTAGATGAGCGCGATCGCGGCCAGCAGCACGACCGGCGAGAGCTCCGCCGCCGTCACGCCGTTCACGATGGCCCCCGCCACGCCGGTCAGCGCGATGAAGGCGACGAAGATCTTGGCGGCCGCCGCGATCAGGAAGATGCTCGCCGTCTGCACGCAGGTTTCGCGCAGCGACTCCCAAAGGGCCCGGAAGGTGAGCTTGCGCTGTGCGACACCGATCAGGATGGCGACCGAGACGCTGATCGCCGCCGCTTCGGTCGCGGTGAAGAACCCTCCGTAGATGCCCCCGACGATGACCGCGAAGAGTGCGATCGCGGGCCAGGCATCGAGGGCGGCGCGGCCCCGGTCGCGCATCGTGATCGCGTCGGTGTAGGCGGGGGCCGCCGACGGGTCGCGCCAGACCCAGAGGTAGATGACCAGCAGGAACCCCAGGAGCGAGATGATGCCCGGCAGGATGCCGGCGAGGAACAGCGCGCTGATCGAGGTTTCGGTGAAGATGCCGTAGATGATGAAGAGCACCGACGGCGGGATGAGCGAGCCCAGCGTGCCGCCGGCCGCCACGCTCGCCGTGGCGAGGCGGGTGTCGTAGCCCATCCGCAGCATCTCGGGCGAGCAGATGCGGCCCATCGTCGAGGCGCAGGCGATGGAGGATCCGGTGATCGCCGAGAAGCCGCCGCACCCCACGACCGAGGCCATCGCCACCCCGCCGGGCACGCGCGCCAGCCAGACGCGGGCGGCGTGATAGATGCGGGTCGTGATGTCGGCGCGGTAGGCGATATGGCCGAGCGCGATGAAGAGCGGAATCATCGACAGGTCGTAAGAGTGGATCAGGTCGTAGGAATTGGAGAACACCATCGACGTCGTGGGCCGCAACGCACGGCCGGGCGCAAAGTCGCCGGTGCGGAAGGCGAAGAGGACGAAACTGCCCACCGAGGCCACGCCCGCCAGCGTGAAGGCGATGGGCACCCGGAGGGCCAGGAGGCCGAGGACCGCCGCGAAGGACAGGATTCCGACGAGGGTGCCGTCCATCAGGCACGCTCCTCTAGCAGGTCTTCGCTCGTCGGGCCGTCCCGGTCGATCGTGCCGCCCGCCCGGATGGTGCGGACATCGGCGAGGGTCATCAGCAGCAGGCGCAGCCAGCAGAACGAGATGCCGACGAGGAAGATCACCCGGCCGGGCCATTTCGGCAGGTTCAGCTCGCCGAAGAAGAAGGTGCCGCTGCCGACCGTGTGGACGACCTCGTTCCAGCCCGCATAGATCAGCGGCGACAGCGCAAAGAGGCCGAAGATGCCGCCGGCGATGACGAGCCGGTCCTGCGCGGGCGGCGACATCATCTGCGAGAAGAACTCCACCACGATATGGGCGCGCGCCGTCGTCGCCGCGGCGAGGGGCAGGACAATGGCCGCGACCATCAGCTCCGCCACCATGACGAGCGTGTCGGGAATACCGGAGTTCAGGGTCATGCGCAGCACGACGCTGCCGGTGATGAGCAGGCAGAGGCCGATCACGGCGACGACCGCCAGATCGAGCAACAGCCGTTCGATACGATGCAGCATCATCCGCTCCGCTGGCCGGGGAAGGGAGGCGCGCCTGACCGGGGGGATCGGGCGCGCTCGGGAGAGGGGGCGGGCGCGCCGCGCGCGCCCCTTCGGATCAGGCGGTCAGCGGGTCCAGGGGTAGCCCTGCGCGTCGCGCTCCTCGGCGTATTTGGTCAGGAGGGCGCGGTATTCCTCCAGGAGGGCCGTGCCGTCGAGCCCGGCGGCATCGGCGCGCGCCGACCATTCCTCGACGTATTGCGCGCCCTGCTCGACCATGCGGTCGCGCTCCGCCGGGTCGAGCTCGATGATCTCGACGCCGGCGGCACGCATCGCCTCCACGGCCGCATCGTTGTCGGCGGTGATCAGCTCGCCCAGCTTGTCGGCCATGGCGACGCCGGCTTCTGCCATCGCCGTCCGGGTGGCCTCGTCGAGGGCGTCGTAGGAGTCCTTGTTCATGAAGATGCCGAGCGCCCCCACCTGGCCCCAGTCGAGCAGGGTGTAGCTCGTCATCACCTCCTGCTGCTTGAGGGCCGCGACGGCGTAGGAATAGCCCTGCGAACAGTCGAGCAATCCGGTGTCGAGGCCCTGGTAGGCGTCGTAGATCGACATCTGCACCATGTTCGCGCCGAAGTCCCTGAACGAATCGCCGTAGGCGCCGACGCCCCGCACCTTCAGCCCCTCGATGTCCTCCACCGAGCGGATGGCGGCCCCCTTGCAGCCGATGTTGACGGCCGAGGTGGTGAAGGTGCCGAGATAGACGAGGTTCTGATCGGCAAGGCTCGCCTGGATCGCCTCCGAGGAGCGCATCAGGTCGTCGGTGGCGCGCATGCCGACCCAGGAATCGGTGCTCAAGAGCGGCAGGTCGGCGATGCCGTAGCCCAGCATCTCCTGCGGGAAGTAGACGGCGATGATGGTGCCGAGGTCGGCCACGCCGTCGGAGATTGCCTGGGCCGCGGCCTCCGCCTTGAAGAGCGCGCCGCCCCACTGCACGTCGATCACGACCTCGCCATCGGTGCGGGCGGTCACGTCGTCGGCGAAGAACTGCAGGGCCTCGGCGCGGGCCCCGCGGTTTTGACCCGCCTCGCCCAGAATCAGGGTCGTCTCGGCGGTAGCGGCCGAGGTCAGCGCCATGCAGGCGGCAGCCGCCGTCGTGAGAACCAGTGCATTCATCGAAATCTCCTCCCCAGAAGTTCCGCTATGCGGAATTGCGTTTCACATTCACCGTAGGGCGGCTTTGCCGTAAAGGCAAGCTGCCAGCGGACAATCGTTCAGTCGAAGAGGATGCAGGCGGATTGATCGGTGCGCGTGCGAGGCGTCGTCATGCCCGAACCGAGTTGGCTCGCGCGCTCGGTTGCAGGAGGATCCCGAATTGGCGTCCGGGCCGATCGACGGTTGGGACGGTCGACAGATGCCTGACCCGGACAACGGCAGGATGCGACGACGGAGCGAGTCACGACGGGGATCCTGCCCGCCTCGTCGCGATCCGCCTTCCTGGCCGGCGGCACCCGGTCGCGCGCGCCGACCGGACGCCGCCCCACCCCCACCAAAAAACGGGAGCCCCGCCTTACCGCATCAGGCGACCCACATCGGCGCTCAACCCGTCGGCGGCCTCCGCCGCGGTCATCTGGTCGTTAGCGATGGCGGAGAGCGCATCCACCACCGTCTGGCTGATGCGGACGCCGTTCTGCCCGGGCCAGGCGAACCACGGAAAGGCGCGGTCCATCTGATCGGCCGAAGTCTTCCAGGCGGGGTTGTCCGCATAGAACGCGCCCAGCATGTCCTCCGCCATGGCATCCGCGTTGACCGGCATGTAGCCTGTGTTCTCGACGACATAGGCCTGCCCCTCGGCACCGGTCCCGTAGAGCAGATACTCGAACGCCGCCGCCCGCTTGGCCGGATCGTCGGTCAGGATGACCGCGGCCATGCCGCCCGAGGCCACGCCGCCGCCCTCGACCATCGCCGGCATCTGCGCGGTGCCCCAGTCGAAGCGGTCGCCGATCTCGGTCTCGAAGGAGCGGACGGCGGCGGTGGAGTTGAAGTAGAGTCCAAGGCCGCCTGCATACATCTGCTGGCGCGCGGCGGCGTTCGGGATGCCCTCCTGCCCGCCCTCGTCGTGGAAGCGCTCGAAAAGGGCCAGCGCCTCCCGCCCTGTCTCGGTGTCGAAGGCCAGCGTGCCATCCTCGCCCACCGGCTTCATCCCCGCCGTCGCCAGCAGGTTCTGCACCATCCAGTCGTCGTCGCCCGGCGCGTAGTACATGCCCATGATGTCGGGCCCGAGCGCATCGATCCCGGCGGCCAGCGCGATGGTCTCGTCCCAGGTCGCCGGCATGTCGTCGGGGTCGCCGCCGGCCTGCTCGACCAGTTCCGCATTGTAGAACATCACCGGGGTCGAGGAGGTCCAGGGCAACGCATATTGCACCCCGTCGATCTGCGTCAGCGCCAGCGCCTCGGGCGTGTAGCCGAGCGCGGCCATATCGACGCCCGCCATCAGATCGTCGAGCGGCTGCACCATGTCGCGCGCCACCAGTTCGGCCAGAAGGTGCGAGCCCACCATGAAGACGTCGGGGGCGGAGCCGGCCATGTTCTGCCGGATCACCGTCACCAGCCCCTCGTCGTAGTCGGTCGAGGGGGCCTGAAGCTCGACGCGGATCTCCGGATGCGTCTCCATGAAGCGGTCGGCCAGACCCTGCTGCCACTCGGCGTGATTTGGCCAGGCGTGGAAGACGCTGATCGTCGTCTCCTGCGCCAGCGCGGGCGCGCTCAAGGCCGTCATGGCCAGCGCGAGGTTGAATGTCCGTCTGTGCATGTCTTTGCTCCTTTGACAGCGGGTCAGGTGCGCGCGCCAAAGCCGAGGCCCCGGATCAGCGCGCGCTGGAAGAACAGGAAGGCGATGACCAGCGGCGCGGTCACGATCACGCCCCCGGCCATCAGCGCGCCGACGTCGCCGGACTGCTCGCCGCTCGCGCGGAAGCTCGCGAGGCCGAGGGGCGGCGTCATCATCTGCGTGTCCGTCACCACCACGAGCGGCCAGTAGAGATCGTTCCAGTGGTTGATGACGGAGATCGTCGCGAAGGCCGCCACGGCGGGCCAGGCGGCCGGGACCATCAGCCGCCAGACGATCCCCAGCTCCGAAAAGCCGTCGAGCCGCGCGGCGTCGAGCACCTCGTCGGGGTAGTTCACGAAGAACTGCCGGAAGAGAAAGATCGCGAAGGCCGAGATTACGAAGGGCACGATCAGCGCGGTGTAGGTGTTGAGCAGCCCCGCATAGGCCACCGCCACGTAGAGCGGAATGGCCGGCACCTGCATCGGGATCATCAGCGCCAGCACCACGCCGCACAGAAGGAGCGGGCGGCCGCGGAACGGCAGCTTGGCCAGCGCGTAGCCCGCCGGGGCGGCGATGGTGACCTGCGCCACGAGGATCACCGCGCAGACGAAGGCGCCGTTCGCCATGTAGCGCGGCAGCGGCACGGTGGTCAGCGCGTTGCCGTAGTTCCGGGCGATCGCTCCGAACGATGGCACCGGCAGCAGCGACCCCGCGTAGATCGACCCCTGCGGCGCCATCGACACGACGATCATGTAGACGAAGGGGGCCAGCGTGATTGCCGCCGCCACCGCCAGCACCGCGAGGGAGAGCGCCCGCCTCACAGCCGGCTCCGTCGGTCGAAGAGAGCGATGTTGAGGATCGAGACGGCGGCGACCACTCCGAGGAAGACGACCGCGATGGCCGAGGCCATGCCGATGTCGAAATAGCGGAACGCCTCCCGATAGAGGGTGTAGAGGATCATCTCCGTCGCGCCGTTCGGGCCGCCGTTGGTCAGCACCGCGATGGTCTCGAACTCCGAGACGGCCCGGATGAGCGTGATCACCGTGACGAAGAGCGTGACCGGCGCCAGCAGCGGCCAGGTGACCAGCGTGAACCGCTTCCACCCCCGGTCCGCCCCGTCGATCGACGCCGCCTCGTAGATGTCGGCGGGCAACGTCGAGAGGCCGGCGATAAAGAGCAGGATGTTGTAGCCAACCATCTTCCAGATGCCGATGAACGCTAGCGTGCCGAGCGCGAGCTGCGGGTCGGAGAGGAACCGCGCCTTGTCGAACCCCATGGCGTCGAGCGCGACGTTGACCATGCCGAACGAGGGGTGCAGCACCACCTCCCAGGCCGTCGCCATCGCCACCAGGGTCGCGGTGACCGGCAGGAAGAAGACGGTGCGCAGGACGCCCCGCATCGCACCCTGCGCTTCGATCAGGAGGGCGAGGCCCAATGCCGCGAAGATCGACACCGGCGTGACGATCGCCACGTAGAGGCCGGTGTTGAGCAGCGACTGGCGGAAGCGCGGATCGTCCCACATGCGTCCGAAATTGTCGCCGCCGACCCAGTCGAAGCCGGTCATGCCGAACTGGTAGTCGGTCAGCGACAGGACCAGCACCAGCGACGAGGGCACGAAGAGCAGCGCCAGAAGCAGAAACGCCGCCGGGGCCGCGAGCAAGGCGCCCGCCCGCCTTCGGCTTCTGGCACCCAGGTCACGGGGACGCGCCCCCGTGGCGATACTCACGCCACCGCTCTGAGGTCGGACCGGTCCGCCCTGTCCGGCGCGGCGAAGGCCCGCGCCGCCTCCAGATCGAAATGCACCACGCCCCGCCTGCCCTCGGGCCAGGAAGCGATCTGCGTCGAATCGATGCGGACGACGCAGTCCGTCCCGTCGGTCAGCCGGACGAAGAGGTTCGCGTCATGCCCGCCATGCTCGACGTGCTGCACCGTGCAATGCAGGCCCGGCAGGCCCGGCTTGCTGGCGGAGCGCAGCGTCGCCTCCTGCGGGCGGAAGGCGACGACGCCGTCGAGGTCGCGCAGCGGCGCGCCGTCGATCAGGATGTCGCGCGCGCCCACCGTTTCGCCGATCTGCGCGCGCACCGCCTCCGCCGTCACGACGTTGAGGTGCGGCTGCGACAGGAAGCGTGCCACCTCCAGGTCGAGGGGGTTGCGGTAAATCTCGTCGGGCGTGCCGACCTGCCGGATACGGCCGTCGAACATCACCACGACGCGGTCCGAAATCGCCATCGCCTCCGCCTGATCGTGCGTCACGAAGAGCGTCGTCGCCCCGATCCGCCGCTGCAAGGCGCGCAGCTCCGTCCGCGTGCGGTTGCGGAGGGCGGCGTCGAGATTGGCCAGAGGTTCGTCCAGCAGAAAGAGCGACGGCTCCCGGATGAGCGCACGGCCGAGCGCCACCCGCTGCCGTTGACCGCCCGAAAGCTCGCCGGGACGGCGGGCGAGGTAAGGCTCGATGTCGAGCATCGCCGCCACCTCCGCCACCCGCGTGTCGATATCCGCCCGTGTGCGCCGCGCCGCCCCCGACA
The DNA here is from genome assembly GCA_038320125.1 of Rhodobacterales bacterium. Taxonomy (GTDB): domain Bacteria; phylum Pseudomonadota; class Alphaproteobacteria; order Rhodobacterales; family Rhodobacteraceae; genus Jannaschia. Next base: position 8,325 of record JBBQDX010000008.1, read on the forward strand.
GCCGCCAGATCAGCGGCGCGCGCCCAAGCGCCGAAAGCCGGTTCATCGTCAGCGGCGCGGCAATGTTGGCGGCACAGGTCATGTGGGGATAAAGCGCGTAGCTCTGGAACACGAAGGCTACACCCCGCGCCTTCGGTGGCAGGCCCTGCACCGGATGCCCGCCGATCTCGATGGAGCCGTCCTGCACCCCCTCAAGCCCGGCGATGGAGCGCAGCAGGGTCGACTTGCCGCAACCCGATGGCCCCAGGATCGAGACGAACTCCCCCGCCCCGATCTTCAGCGACACCGCGTCCAATGCGATATGATCGCCGAACCGGCAGGTCAGGTTTTCGAGGGTCAGATCTTTGGTTATGGGGCCCATTTCCGCGCAGGAAAACCTTCCGGAAAGCGGAGGTATCGCGATGCATGGGCTTTGCCAGTCGGGCGGGCGGCGCGATCGGCCCCGACGCGGCGGTTCGCCTGCGGCATCTTGTCCGTCGCCCTGCCCGGGTCGGAGCGGATCGGACGCAGGCCGCATCGAAGCCCCCTTGCACTCCGGTCGTGCGGCTTGATAAAACGATGGAACGTTCTGCGCGCCTCGCGCGGGGACGGCGCGGGTATGGTGAAAAGGTATCACGAAAGCTTCCCAAGCTTCAGTTACGAGTTCGATTCTCGTTACCCGCTCCAGAGAAACAACGACTTGCAGGGCGTACTTCACGTGGCGCTGCCGTCCCGCGGGACCCGCGCCATGTCATTTCCCTTCCTCACCCCCCTCGATCCGGCGACGCTGCGCGCGGCCGGCGTTCCCGAGCGCTTCGCCTTCGGCCAGGCAGACCGCGTCCGCTTTCATGAGCTCGACGTGCTCGATCACGTCAACAATGCCCGATATCTGAGCTGGTTCGAGACCTTCCGCGTCGCCTACCTGCGGGCCTATGGGATCTCCGATCCTGCCGTCACGGCCCCGCGGCCCGTGCTGGTGCTGAAGTCCGTCGCCGTGGATTTCCGCGCGCCGCTGCACCTCGACGACAGCTACATCGTCGCCGGCCGCACCCGCGCCTACCGAAAGACCTCGTGGTCGATGGAATACGCAGTTGTCTCGCGGGCCCGCCTCTGCGCCCTATCGGAAGCGGTCATCTGCCTGATGGAAGCGGATTTCACGACCAGAAGAACCCTGCCGGAAACCTATATCGAGGCGTTTCGCAGCCGCGACGGGGCTACCTACGACGGCTGAGTCCGCCAGTCCCGGAGCCGCTCCAGCAGGGTCGCGGTCGACGAATCCTTGCCCGAGAGGTCTCCCCCCTCCACCAGCGGCGCCAGCGAGGTCGCCAATTCCTTGCCCAGCTCGACGCCCCATTGGTCGAAGCTGTTGATGCCGAGCATCGTCCCCTCCACGAAGACGCGGTGCTCGTAAAGCGTGACGATGCCGCCCAGAACGGCGGGCGTGAGCCGGGGATAGATCAGCGTCGTCGAGGGCCGGTTGCCCTCGAACACCCGATGCGCCGCCTGCCGCTCGAGCTCCGCGCCGTCGAACCTGTCCGAAAGCGTCTCGCGCGCCGCGTCGAGGCTGCGGCCCTTCAGGAGCGCCTCCGACTGGGCGAGGCAATTGGCGATGAGCAGGCGATGATGGTGATCCAGGTCCGGCTCGTGCCCGCGCGCGGCCACCATGAACTCGCAGGGCACCGGTTCCAGACCCTGGTGGATGAGCTGGTAGAAGGCATGCTGCCCGTTGGTCCCCGGCTCGCCCCAGACGACCGGACCGGCGGGCGCGGGCAGCGGGACGCCATCCATCGTCACGCCCTTGCCGTTCGACTCCATCTCGAGCTGTTGCAGATAGGCCGGCAGACGGGCCAGCCGGTTGTCGTAGGGCAGCACCGCCCGCGTGGGGAAACCGCAGACCTGATGGTTCCAGATGCCCGCCAGCGCCAGCAGGACCGGCAGGCTGGCGGCGAGCGGAGCCTCGCGGAAATGCTCGTCCATCTCGCGCGCGCCGCCGAGGATGTCGTCGAAGGCCTCCGGCCCGATGGCGATCATCAGGCTGAGGCCGATCGGGCCCCACATCGAGTAACGTCCGCCGACCCAATCCTCGAAACCGAAGACGCGGGAGGCGTCGATGCCGAAGGCGTCGGTCTTGTCCCGCGCCGTGCTGAGGGCCGCGAACTGCGCCGCGGGGTCGGAGACGGTCGCGCCCATCCAGGCGCACGCGGTTTCCGCGTTGGTCAGCGTCTCGATGGTGGTGAAGGTCTTCGACGCCACGATCACCAGAGTCGTAGCGGGGTCCAGCCCCTTCGCCGTCTCGGCCCAGTCGGCGCCGTCGACGTTGGACACGAAATGGCAGCGCGGGCCGTCGTGATAGGGGGCGAGCGCCAGCGTCGCCATCGCCGGGCCGAGGTCCGAGCCGCCGATGCCGATGTTCACCACGTCGGCGATTGCCCCGCCCTGCCCCCGGAAGCTGCCCTCCCGAACCTCTCGCGCGAAGGCGCGCATGCGGTCGAGCGTCTCGTGCACGCCGGGCATCACATCGCGCCCGTCGGCCTGCACCGGCTGCCGACCGCGAAGGGCGGTGTGCAGAACGGCGCGGTCCTCGGTTTCGTTGACGCGGGCGCCGGCGAACATCGCATCGCGGCGTTCCGGCACGCCCGACGCCATCGACAGCAGCAGGTCGAGCGCCGCGCCGGTGATCGAGGTCTTCGAGGCATCGAACACGAACGGACCGGTCGCCACCCGCAGCCGCTCGGTCCGCGCCGCGTCCGTCAGCAGATCCGTGATGCGCGCGCCGGTCATGTCCTTAAGGCGGGCAACGCCGGCCCAGAAATCCACGTTCCTTGCCATCACGCCCTCTTCCGCGACACCCGGAGCCATCACGGCGCCCAATGCACGGTGGCTTCCCGCAGGAATGCGTTGATCGGCGCCTCCATCGGGTCGAGGCCCTCGGCCTCCTCCAGCACGGCCCGCTTCTCATCCCCGAGGATCAGCACATGCGTCTCCATCGCGTCCGCCAGCACCCGGCGCGACAGCGTGATCCGCGGCTCTTTCGCGCCCTCGGCCCGCATCGGCAGCAGGACCGGCGCATCCACCGCCATGGCCTCGGCCAGACGGTCGGCGCCGGGAAACAGGCTGGCGGTGTGCATGTCGGTGCCCATCCCGAGCAGCAGCAGCGAGATCGGCAGCTCGCCCTCGAATCCCGCCTCGAGCGCGGGCAGCCCCTCCTCGGGCGTCGCGGCGCCGGTCACCATCGGTATCAGGAGAGCCCGAGCCGCCCGGTCGGTCAGGAGCGTCCGGCGCAGCAGCCCGGTGTTGGACCGCGGATGGTCCTCCGGCACCCACCGCTCGTCGCCGAGGAACACATGCACCCGCTCCCATTCCACCACCGCGCCCGACAGCGTCGAGAAGGTCTCGCCCGGGGACGACCCGCCGGGCACGCAGAAACTAACATGGTCGTGGGAGATGAGCGCGGTCTTCAACGTCGAGGCCAGCACGTCCGCCAGCCCCATCGCCAGGATCTCGCGGTCGGGATAGGCTTGGAATTCCATCGCTCAGCCCTCCAGATCGCGCCAGCGCCGTCCGTCGTGGTGCATCAGCATCATGGCCTCCTCCGGCCCCGACGATCCCTGGGAATAGGGCAGCGGCCTGTCTTGGCGCTCCTCCCACCCTTCGATGACGGGGTCGGTCCAGGCCCAGGCCGCCTCCACCTCGTCGCCGCGCATGAACAGTGTCTGGTTGCCCCGGATGACGTCCATGATGAGCCGCTCGTAGGCATCGGGGATATCCTCTCCGTCGGGGCCGAGCGCTTCGGCGAAGGTCATGTCCAGTGGCACATTCACCAGACGCATGCCCCCCGGGCCGGGTTCCTTGATCGTCACCGACAGGTCCATCCCCTCGTCGGGTTGCAGCCGGATCGTCAGGGAGTTGGCGGTCGAGCCGTCGCTGCGCTCGAAGATAGAATGCGGCGTCTCCTTGAACTGGATGACGATCTCCGACATCCGCTTGGTCATCCGCTTGCCGGTCCGCAGGTAGAAGGGCGTGTGCTTCCAGCGCCAGTTCGAGATGCCGATCTTGATGGCCACGTAACTCTCGGTCAGGCTGTCCGGATTCTCCGCATCCTCGACGTAGGACGGCGCGTCGCCCGCCTTGTACTGCCCGCGCACGACATCCTTCGCGCCGACGGGGTCGAGGGCGCGGATCACTTTCAGCTTCTCGTCGCGCAGCCGGTCATGGTCGAAGGCGGCGGGCGGCTCCATCGCGGTCAGGCACAGAAGCTGCATCAGGTGGTTCTGCACCATGTCCCGCATCGCGCCGGACTTGTCGTAGTACGCGCCGCGCCCGCCCACGCCCACCGTCTCGGCCACCGTGATCTGCACGTGGTCGATATAACGCTCGTTCCACAGCGGCTCGAACAGGACGTTGGCGAAGCGGACCGCCATCAGGTTCTGCACCGTTTCCTTGCCGAGAAAGTGGTCGATCCGGTAGATCTGCGTCTCGTCGAAGCTGGCGGCGAGGTCGTCGTTCAGCTTCTTCGCGGTCTCGAGGTCGGTGCCGAAGGGCTTCTCGACTACGAGCCGGCATTTCGGCCCGGCGATGCCGTTGGCGCGCAGCTTGTCGGCCAGCGGCCCGAACAGCGACGGGGCCACGGAGAAGTAGAATGCCTTGATGGCGTCGGCCCGGATCTCGTCCTTGAGCTGCGCCCAGCCGCCGTCGCCCATCGCGTCGATGGGGATGTAACTGCACTGCTTGACGAAGGCTGCGATGGTTGCCTCGTCACGCTTGGCCTCGGACACGAACTCCTCCAGCGCCGCGCGGACCTGCTTGCGGAAGCCCGCGTCCGTCATCTCGGAGCGGGCCGCCCCGATCACGCGGGCGTCGTCCGGCATCTGCCCGGCCAGGAACCGCCGGTAGAGCGATGGCAGTATCTTGCGCGAGGCAAGGTCGCCGGTCGCTCCGAACAGCACCAGATCGAACGTGTCCACGGGGATCGTGCGGGAGACCATGCGAAGCTCCTCCTAGATATGTTACCGCTAACGGGCCTTCGCTATCCGCCCGGGCAGCCCGTGTCTATCACCCTTGGGCAGAAGGTCCACCGAGGCTGCCGGCCGCGATACGATCCCGCCGCCAATCGGAACGGGCACCCCCGTCGTCCCGGGAAAGCTGGTCGGCAGCCCGCGCGCCACGCGCACGGCGAGAAAGGCGAAAGCCTGGGCCTCCAGCATGTCGCCGTCGAGGCCGACGTCCTCCACCGGCATCGCCGACGCAGGCAAGGCCACGAGCGCCGCCATGATCGCGGGGTTGCGCCGGCCGCCGCCGGTGACGAGCAGGCGGGACGGCATGGTCGGGCATTGCGACAGGGCACGCGCCACGCTCGCCGCGATGACCGCGACCCAGGTCGCCGCCGCGTCGGCCGGGGCCAGCGCGCCGATCCCGGCCCCCGGGCCGGCCCAGGCATCCCTGTCCAGCGACTTGGGTGGCGAGCGGTGGAAATACGGATGCCGCATCAGCGCCGCGACGAGATCCATCCGCGCGGTGCCTTGCCGGGCAAGCGCTCCGTCGCGGTCGAAGGGCGCGCCCAGCCGGTCCTGGCAGATGTCGTCGATCGGCGCGTTCGCGGGGCCGGTGTCGAACGCCAGAAGCGCGCTCTCCGCCTCCATCGCCAGCGCCGGATCGACCCAAGTCAAATTGCCCACTCCGCCGAGGTTGAGGAATGCAACAGGCTCCCTTGCTTCGATCCAGCGGGCGCAGGCATGGTGAAAGGCGGGCGCCAGCGGCGCGCCCTCCCCGCCGAGCGTCACGTCGGCGGTCCGGAAATCCCAGACCACCGGAACCTGCAGCGCCTCGGCCAGCCGTGCGCCGTCCCCCGCCTGATGCGTCCGCCCCCCGGCCGGATCATGCGCCAGCGTCTGACCGTGGAACCCGACGACCTCCGCGTCCGGGAACCGCGACAGCAGCCGCACATGCGCCGCCTCGACCACCTCCGCCGCCTCCGCCACGCCGGGCGCGCCCTGCCAGCGCCCCTTCGCCCCGCGGATCGCGCCCCGTTCGGCATCGGTGAAGGCCGCGAACGCGCTTTCGCCGAACGTTCCGATGGTCTCGCCATCGGTCGTCAGCATGGCCGCATCGACCCCGTCCATCGACGTGCCCGACATCGCCCCCAGCGCACGGATCCGATCCATCCGGCTTTCCCTCCCGAACGCCCCGCGCTAGAACGGGACACCCGACAGACCTGCACCGGAAGCCCCATGACCTACCACCCCAAATCAGACTTCCTGCGCGTGATGACGGAGCGCGGCTTCCTCGCCGACTGCACCGATCATCAGGGGCTGGACGAGGCCCTGATCGCGGGCGTGGTGCCGGGCTACATCGGCTTCGACGCGACCGCCTCCTCGCTGCACGTCGGAAGCCTCATCCAGATCATGATGCTGCGCTGGCTGCAGAAATGCGGCGGCAAGCCCCTCGTGCTGATGGGCGGCGGCACCACCAAGGTGGGCGATCCGAGCTTTCGCGCCGACGAGCGCCCGCTGCTGACGGACGGGCAGATCGACGCCAACATCGCCGGCATCCGCGCCGTCTTCGGCAGCTACGTCACCTTCGGCGAAGGCGCGTCGGACGCGGTGATGCTGAACAACGCCGAATGGCTCGACGATCTCAACTACCTGGCGTTCCTGCGCGATGTGGGCCGGCACTTCTCGATCAACCGGATGCTGTCATTCGAGAGCGTCAAATCCCGCCTCGACCGCGAGCAGAGCCTCAGCTTCCTCGAGTTCAACTACATGATCCTGCAGGCCTATGACTTCATGGAGCTGCACCGGCGCCATGGCTGCCTGCTGCAGATGGGCGGCTCCGATCAATGGGGCAACATCGTCAACGGCATCGACCTCACGCGCCGGGTCCTCGACGACGCGGTCTTCGGGCTGACCACGCCGCTCCTGACCACGTCCGACGGCAGGAAGATGGGCAAGTCGCAGTCGGGCGCCATCTGGCTCAATGCCGAGCTGCTGTCGCCCTACGAGTTCTGGCAGTTCTGGCGCAACACCACCGACGCCGATGTCGGCCGTTTCCTCAAGCTCTACACCGAGCTGCCGATCGACGAATGCATCCGGCTCGGCGCGCTCGAGGGCTCCGGGATCAACGACGCCAAGATCCGGCTGGCGAACGAGGTCACCGCCCTGCTGCACGGTGCGGCGGCCGCCAACGCCGCCGAGGCGACGGCGCGCGAGACCTTCGAGCGGGGCGGGGCGGGCGAGGATCTGCCGACCGTGGTGCTGACCGACGAGGAAGTGATGGCGGGCATCTCAGTGGTGCAGCTCATCGTGCGGACGGGGCTGGCGAAATCGGGCAAGGACGCCCGTCGCCTGATCGCGGAGGGCGGCGCCCGGATGAACGACGAGACGCTGACCGATGCCGGCCTGCTCCTCGACGCCGGACGGCTCGCCGTGCCGATGAAGCTGTCCGCCGGCCGCAAGCGCCATGCGCTGGTGCGCCTCGCCGACTGATGCCCTATGTCGCAGGAACCGACCGGCACGCCGCCGGGTTTTCCGGCTGAACGAAGAACCCAATCGCAGGAGAACCGCATGAGCGCCCCCGACACCAATGTCGACAAGCAGGCCAAACGCCACGCAGGACCGATCATCGGGATTGCCGCGGGCATCGTCTTGGCCATCCTGCTTCTGGTCGTCTATCTCTTCTATATCGCCACCCCCGCCGATGACACGCCCGACAACACCCCGACCGGCGAGGCGGCGGTGACCGATGGAAACGCTACGGTGACACCCGACGATGCGGCCAACGAGCCCGGTGCGGAGGCTCTGCCCGATGCCGGCACCGAGCCCGCCGAGGTTCCTGCCGACAATTGAACCGGGCGCGCGCCACGCGGGCGCGGCGGGGCAGACAAGGCCGGCAAGGACGGAGCCCGCGGATCGCCGCGGGCTCATTCGCGTCCGGGCCCGATAGGGGATCCCGATCCGGACTTCTCTTTGGATCCCAACTCGTCGATCTGCAGGACCAATCTGGCGAAACCTGCCCGAGGCGATCCCGAAGTCCAGGCGCAAGGTGACGGGCAAATCGTCCCGAACGCCTCGATGTCCGCCAAGATCATCCCACCGCCGCGGGACCGGTGGCGCGGCGTCGCCGTTCCCCGATCCCCACCGCACGCACCACGAAGTCGCCGCCCCCCGCACGCCGTCCTCCCATGTCCGCCGTTCAAGGTGGATGACCCGGCAGATCGAGTCCCGAAGATCAGACGCTGAAGGGGCCGTCCCGCCGGACGGCCCCCCCGGTCGCGCCGGTCGCACCGGTCCGTCGCCTCACTCGGTGACGCGCACCGCCGACATCACGTCGGGCGCCTCGGCCACGGTGCCGTTGCCGCCATCGCCGCGCTTGATCGCGTCGACGATCTCCATGCCCGACGTCACCTCGCCCACGACGGTGTATTGCCCGTCGAGGTGCGGGGCCGCCTCGAACATGATGAAGAACTGGCTGTTCGCCGAATCCGGGCTGGCGGACCGGGCCATTCCCAACGTGCCTCGCTCGAAGGGCCGGTCCGAAAACTCCGCCGCGAGGTCGGGCATGTCGCTGCCTCCGGTGCCGGCCAGCGCCATGCCGCCGCCGATCCGGCCGTTCTGCACGTCGCCGGTCTGCGCCATGAAACCGTCGATGACGCGGTGGAAGACCACGCCGTCATAGGCGCCGGCCTCGGCCAGGGCGGTAATCTGTGCGACGTGATTGGGTGCGACATCCTCGAAGAGATCGATGACGACCGTGCCGTTGGCCTCGCCGGCGACGTCGATTTCGAGGCCCGTGGCGAAGGCCGGGGCGGCGAGGCCGCAGGCCAGCGCGAGCGACAGCGCGACGCTACGCATCGGCGGCCACCTTGACCGAGATCATCGTATCGGGCGTCGCGGGCGGCTCTCCCCGGACGATGGCGTCGACGCGATCCATCCCCTCGATGACGCGGCCGTAGACGGTGTACTGGCGGTTCAGGAAGTGGTTGTCCGAGAAATTGATGAAGAACTGGCTGTTGGCGGAATCCGGGCTGGCCGAGCGCGCGGCCCCGATCGTGCCGCGGTCGTGCGGCACGCCCGAGAACTCCGCCTTCAAATCCGGCTTCCCGCTGCCGCCGGTGCCGGCGCGGCTGGTGTTGCCGCCCGTCTTGCCGTGCTCCACGTCGCCGGTCTGCGCCATGAAGCCGTCGATGACGCGGTGAAAGACCACTCCGTCGTAGGCGCCTTCCCGGGCCAGTTCCCGCATGCGGTCGCAGTGGCCGGGGGCGACGTCGGGCAGCAGTTCGATGACGACGCGGCCTTCGTTCAGCTCGATGATGATGGTGTTTTCCGGGTCCTTGATCTCGGCCATGCCGATCTCCCTCATGTTGGTCCGGGGCGGAACCTAGTTCGCGCGGCCGCCGAGGGAAAGTGGAACGCGGACAGGATCCGACCGCGTTCCGTATTTCCGCCTGTCCCGAACGTTCCGGGTCAGAGCGCCTTGCCCGCGGTCTCGTGCAGGCGCTTGACCTCGGGGCTATCGAGCGCCAGCGCCGTCGCCAGGCGCTTGAGGAAGTCGCGTTCCTGCTCCTGGTCCGGGTCGATCGCGGTGAGGGCCGCCGCATAGACCTGCGCCTCGTGCCCCCGCGGCACGTCGCGGGCGAGCTTTTCGGGGTTGACCGGCTCGGACAGCGCCGCATCAAGCGCCGCGCGGTTCTCCGCCGTCTCCGACTCGTCCATCATGTCGTCGATCACGGCGCGCTCCTCCGCGTCGATCTGGCCGTCGGCGCGCACCGCCTGCCCGATGGCGCGGATCATGACGGCGGCGGTCGCCTCGTCCGACGGTCCCTCCTCGACGTGGCGCATCTTCTCCTCCTGGCTGCCGGCGCCCAGGGCGGCCGATCCGCCCGCCATCGCCGCGAGACCGCCGAGCAGACCGCCCATCCCCGAGGAGCCGCCCCCCGTCGATCCGCCCCCCAACGATCCGAGCATACCTCCGAGGCCCGAGGACGTCCCGCGGCCCCCCGCGGCGCCGCCGCCGAGCGCGCTCAGAAGGCTGCCGATGCCGCCGGAGGAGCCGCCCGACCTGCCGCCCGTCGATCCGCCCGACCCCGACCCGCCCGACATGCCGCGCGAGCCCGATCCGCCCTCGGACAGCATCCGCTTGACGCCGTCGAGCCCACCCTGCTGCTGGAACGACTTGTATCCTTTGAACGCAGCGAACCCGATCGCCATCTTCATGGCCATTTTACCCAGCGACATCAGCTTTCTCCTTTGTGAAATCTCTCCCTGAGATAGGAGCTTCGCCGCCCGGCGCAATCGGCACCGGCATCATCCCGCCGGCCCTCGCCTTTCGGGGCGCCGCCCACACGCCGCCGATCCGCCGTCAGCCCGCCGGAATGAGGTCCGGAAGGATCGTCACGACCTGCGGAAAGAGCCATAACAGGAGGAGTGCGCCAAGCTGGATCAGCACGAAGGGGACGACGCCCCGGTAGATATGCCCGGTCGTCACCGACGCCGGGGCCACGCCGCGCAGGTAGAACAGCGCAAAGCCGAAAGGCGGCGTCAGGAAGGACGTCTGCAGGTTCACCGCGATCATGATGGTCACCCATTTGGGGTCGAAGCTGCCGCCGTAGATCACCGGCCCGACGATGGGGATGACGATGTAGACGATCTCGAGGAAGTCGAGGACGAAACCGAGAAAGAAGAGCACCAGCATCACGATCAGGAAGACCGTCAGCTCGTTGTCGTAGGACCTCAGGAACTGCTGGATGTAGTGCTCGCCCCCAAATGAGATCAGCACCAGGTTGAGGAGCTGCGAGCCGATCAGGATGGTGAAGACCATCGACGTCACCTTCGCCGTCTCCCGCACCACCGGCCCCAGCACGCCGGTGCGAAAGAGAACCCAGCAGGCGTAGAGCAGCCCGAGAAACGCCGCATGATAGGCGAATTGCGAGACGATCAGCGCGATCCAGTCGGACGCCGTCGTGGTGTCGAGCCCGGTGCGCAGGTCGAAGTTGATCCCGAAGATCAACATCACCACCAGCATGAGGGACGCGAGCAGGATCCAGCGCGACCCCTGACCGGGCTCGTCCTTGAGCCTGCGGTAGGCGGCCAGCATAATCGCGCCGGCGGCCCCCAGCGCCGCGGCGGGCGTCGGGTTGGTGATGCCGCCGAGGATGGAGCCGAGGACGGCTACGATCAGCACGAGGGGCGGGAAGACCACCGCGATCAGCTCGTTCCTGGACAGCCGGGAGACGGCCGGGACCACGCCCCACATCGTGACCGCGAGGGGGATGGCCATGATGAGGAAGGTCGCGCCGGTCGACAGCGTCGGCCCGATCGCGAGCGCGTCCAGCGCGAGGGCGAGCGCCACGCCGCCCGCGCCGATCAGGAGCGGTCGCGGGTCGGCCAGCGGGGCGACGCCGCGCGCCAGCGCGAGCACCAGCCCGAGACCGAGAAACAGCACCGCGATGCCGGTGCCGATCGGGGGAGCCGCGGCCAGCGCCACCGCGCGTGCGGTCGAAAGCTCCTCCTCGGTCCGCTGTCGCACGTCCTGCGTGCCGCCCGCCGCGTTGATGGCGGCCTGCTCCGACACGGCCCAGTCCCACGCGGCCTGGCCGTGCAGCTCGATCATCGAGGCCTCGCATTGCGGCGGGACGGCGGTGCGAAGCGAGGCCTGCGCGCCCGCGTCCGAGTAGCTGGAGACGGCGACGTTCTGCGACCCGACGAAGCCGGCCTGCGCCGCCAGCCCGACGCCGATGAGCAGAGCGGCGGGTGCCGCGAGATACCAGGTCAGCGCGTCGCTGCGGGTGGTCGCGGTGGCGCGCCTGCCCGCGAACTGGACCGGCGGGGCCTTGGAGGGGTTCAGCAACGCGAAGCCGAAGGCGTAGACGGCGTAGAGGACCGCCAGCAGGATGCCCGGCAGCAAAGCCGCTTGGAACAGCGTGCCGACCGAGACCACCGCGGGTTCCCCCAGATAGGTCAGGGCGTCCGAGCAGCCCGCCAGCGTCGCCCGGCTCTCCTGCGCGGTGGAGTAGATGTCGCCGGCGAGCGTTCCCAGAAGCACGATCACGATGGAGGGCGGGATGATCTGGCCCAAGGTGCCCGACGCCGCGATCACCCCGGTCGCGAGTTCCGGCGAGTAGCCGTTGCGCAGCATCGTGGGCAGCGCGAGCAGACCCATCGTCACCACCGTCGCGCCGACGATGCCGGTGGAGGCGGCGAGGAACGCGCCGACGATCACGATGGAGACGGCGAGGCCGCCGGGCAGCGGCCCGAACACCCGCGCCATGGTCGTCAGGAGGTCCTCGGCGATACGGGAGCGCTCCAGCGTGATGCCCATCATCACGAACATCAGCACGGCGAGCAGCGTCTCGATGCTGGCCCCCGCGATCACCCGCTCGTTCATGCGATTGACGACGAAGCCGATGTTGCGGTCGAGCGCCTGCTCCCAGCCCTGCGGAAACAGGGACTCCGACACCCGCGGCAGATCGGGATAGCGGAAGGTCGATATCGCGTCCCGCGCCACGCCCTCGCCCACCAGCGCGCGATACTCGGCGGATCCCACGTCGATAGCCTGGTGGATGAGGATGCCCGCGCTGTCGAGCGCCGCGATGATCGCGAAGCTTATCGTGCCGGCCCCGGCAATGGCGAAGGCCACCGGGAAGCCCGACATGATCGCGCCGAAGAGGCAGAGGAACACGATGATCAGGCCGATCTCGACCCCGTCCAGTCCGAAAAGCATCGCGTCCCCCTCAGGGCGGCGGCGGTTGCTCCGCCCCGGTTTGTCGTCGTGTCAGATGGCGGCCGTGTGGCCGTCCGTCGCGTTGCCCGCGATGTCGCGGTCGAGATAGCGTCCCGCGCTCATCTCCCCCTCCCGCAGCTCCAGCCAGCTGCGCCAGAAGAAGACGCAGGCCTGCAGGAACGAGGTGGCGACGAAAAGGAGGATCAGGATCTTGAACAGGAAATAGGCGTTGAAGCCGTTCGGGCTGAAGCCGACTGTCTCGACGTTCCAGCGCATCGCCTGCGCCTTCATCAACAACCGCTCCAGCGTGTCGGTGGGCGAGGTGGCGGGCGTCATCAGGCTGCGCCACAAGAAGAACCAGGAGTAGAGCCAGATCAGCACCAGCGCCGGCATCATGAAGACGATGCTGCCGGCCATGTCGATAATGCGCTTGGTCCGGTGGCCGACCGCGGAATAGACGAGGTCGACGCGCACGTGACCGCCCTGGATGAAGGTCCAGGCGACGCAGAGGCAGACGATGATGGCGTTGTAGAGCTTGAGTTCCTCGGAATACCAGGAGAGCTCCTTGGTGAAGACCGCGCCGAACGGCCCGAGGCTGATCTCGGAGACGCGGAAGACGCGCTGCAGGAAGATGATCGCCACCTGCTGCAACACCATCAGCAACCCGGCCCATGCGGCGATCCGGCCCAGCCAGTTAAGTCCGAACTCGGCCCCGCGCACGAGGCCCCAGCCGAACCGCCGCGAATAGCCCACCGCCCCGGACAGCGCGAGAAAGACGAGCAGCACGACGTAGAACAGCTCCTTGCTGGCACCGTAGTAGACGAAGCGCATTACGCTTTCCTGGCTCGACCAGTCGAGCCAGCTCGCCGGATGCGTCAGGGCATACCCGAGGTTGTAGATCGCGAGGCCGAGGTCGATGAATACCCCGGCGATGAAGTCGAGCATGGCGCCCCCCGATGTCGTCGCAGGTGCGGCCCGCCGCCCCGGCCTGTCGCCCGCCGGCCCACGCGCGGGGGCCGGTCGTCGTCGTTTGCGCGAGCGAAGGATCCACCGGACGCTCCGCCGGTCCGCTCACCCCATCACGCGGTCGCGCTGCGCGCGGTAGGTGCCCTCGGACCGGGTGATCCAGTTCGAGGAAGCCTGCATCGAGGCCATGGCCGACTCGTGGACGCGTGCGAACATTTCGTCGCTCAAGTTCTCCTGCGTCACCTCGCGGGCGGCGACCCCGAAGGCGTCCCAGACGCTGTCGGGGAACTCCAGCACCTGCACGCCGGCCTGCTGGAGCCGCCCGAGGGCGGTGCCGTTCTCCGACAGGAACTGCGCGAGGGACCATTGGTGGCACTCGCCCGAAGCGATCTCGATGACCTTCTGCTGCGCCGGGGTGAGGCTGTCGAAGACATCGCGATTGGTGGCGACCGACAGGGCGGCGCCCGGCTCGTGGAAACCGGCGGTATAGTAGAACTTCGTGATTTCCTGGAAGCCCGTCTTCTCGTCGGCCCAGGGGCCCAGCCATTCGGTGCCGTCGATGGCGCCGGAGGCCAGCGCCTGGTAGACCTCGGCGCCGGGAATGTTCTGGACCGCCGCGCCCAGCTTGCCCAGCACCTCGCCGCCGAGGCCCGGCATACGGAACTTGAGGCCCTGGAAGTCCTCCGGCCCGGTGATCTCGCTGCGGAACCAGCCGCCCGATTGCGCGCCGGTATTGCCGCCGAGAAACGACTTCAGGCCGAAGATCTGGCCCAGCTCGTCATGCAGCTCCATGCCGCCCGCGTGATAGTACCAGTTCGACGTCTCCTGCGCGGTCATGCCGAAGGGAACGGCGGTGAAATAGGCATAGGCCGGATGCTGGCCCACGAAGTAATAGTCCGCACCGTTGTACATGTCGGCCTGCCCGGAGGTCACGGCATCGAACACCTCGAGCGCGCCGACCAGCTCGCCCGCGGCCTTGAGATCGATCGTGAGCTGGCCGTCGGTCATCGCGGTGATGCTGTCGGCGACGCGCTGCGCCGCATCGTGGACGCCGGCGAGGCCGCGGCCCCAGGTCGTCACCATCGTCAGCGTGCGCTTGCCCTGCGCGTAGGCCGGCGCGGCCAGGGTCGCGACCCCCGCCGCGGCGCCGCCGAGGGTCGACCTGGTCAGAAAGGAACGACGGTCCATGGTGTTCTCCGTATTTCGGCCAAACCGCGCCCGGGATACCGGACGTCGACTCCCCTGCGGGGGAACGTCAGGCGGACCTTAGCGACCCGCCGGCCCGTTGCATATTGCGAAACCCGGCACCCCGGCGAAGGAGTGCCGCGAAGCCCCAAGGCTCAGATTTCGAGCAGTCGGTCGCGCTGCCGGACGTAGGCCCCCTCCGACGTGCTGATCCAGGCGGCGCTCTTGCGCATCGACTCCTGATAGCTGTCGAACACCTTCTTGTAGAGCGCGTCGCCCATATAGCCCTGGTAGACCTCCTGCGAGGCTTGCCCGAGCGCTGCCCAGACCTCGTCCGGGAAGGTCAGCGTCTGGACACCGCCCTGCTGCAGCCGTTCGAGCGCCGCGGCGTTGTTGGCCACGAAGAGCGACAGGGTCCAGAGATTAGCCGCCGCGGCGGTCTGCTCCACGATCGCCTGGTGGGTCGGCGACAGGCTCTCCCAGACCTCGAGGTTGGTGGCGAGGCTGATGCCCGGGCCGGGCTCTCCCGAACTGGCAGTGTAGTAGATCTTGGTGATCTCCTGAAAGCCCGCCGCCTCGTCCGCCCAGGGGCCGATCCAGTCGACCGCGTCGATCGCCCCGGAGGCGAGCGCCTGATAGACCTCCGCACCGGGGATGTTCTGCACCGAGGCGCCAAGCTTGGCGAAGACCTCACCGCTCTGGCCCGGGGCGCGCATCTTCAGGCCCTGGAAATCCTCCGGCGACCTTATCTCGCTGCGGAACCAGCCGCCGGCCTGCGCGCCGGTGTTCCCCGCCAGGAAGGACTTAAGGCCGAAGATCTGGCCCAGCTCGTCATGCAGGGCCTGACCGCCGTCCTGATAATACCAGTTGTTGAGCTCCTGCGGAGTCATGCCGAAGGGCAGCGAAGTGAAGAACTGGTAGGCGGGATGCTGGCCGGTGAAGTAGTAGTCGGCCGCGTGGTACATGTCGGCCTGGCCCGAGACCACCGCATCGAAGGATTCGAAGGCCCCGACGAGCTCGCCCGCCGCCTTCAGATCGACCGTGAGCTGGCCATCGGACATCGCGGTGATCTTGTCGGCGCAGTACTGCGCGCTGTCGTGCACGCCCGCGAGGCCGCGGCCCCAGGTCGTCACCATCGTCAGCGTGCGGTTGCCCTGCGCGTAGGCGGGTGCCGCAAGCGCGGTGGCGCCGGCGGCGCCGATCGTGCCGGTCTTCAGAAATGAGCGACGGTCCACTGGAAATCCTCCCCTGTTGTCGTTCCTGCGGCGACCCTCCCGGCCGCGCGTCGTTCGCGACTGCACCAGCGCGGATCGCGGTTAGCAAGGCGAAATCTCGCGAAGGCCGCACGAAACCGCGCGATGACCGACCCGCAGGCCCCCGCCGCACCGCCGGGCCGCACGATCCGGAGCCGCCACGGCCGGGGTGCGTTCAGCCCAGTCCGAGAATGACGCGCACGTAGTCCCGGGTCTCGCGGAAGGGCGGCACCCCGCCGTGCTGCTCCACCGCGCCCGGCCCGGCGTTGTAGGCCGCGAGGGCAAGCCGCCAGCTTCCGAACTTGCGGTATTGCATCGACAGGTAGCGCGCGCCGCCCTCGAGGTTCTGGCCCGGGTCGTCGGGGTCGACGCCGAGGCGGCGGGCCGTTTCCGGCATGAGCTGCGCCAGCCCCATGGCCCCCTTGATGGAGCGCGCCGAGGGGTTCCACCCGGATTCCTGTCGCACGAGGCGCAGGAACAGGTCCTCGGGAATGCCGTTGCGCCGCGCCGCCGCACGCGCCGTCTCGATCCAGGCGGAGCGCTGGCTGCCGTCGTAGCGCGCTATCGCCTCCGCCCCCGGCACCGCCGCGGGCGCGGTCGGGATCAGGCGGCGCGAATGCGCATACTGACTGGAGAGCCGGCGGTCCATCAGGGCCGTCTGGCTGGCGAAGGAATCGCTCCGGTTGCGGCTCGAGAAGACCTGGGCCTCGGCCGAAACCGTACCGAGGACGGCCCCCAGCAGGGCGGCGAGAACGACGTTTCGCATAAAGAAAAGCCCCGATTGTCCCATCCCTGCCCGCCGCCGCCTCTGGCCGGGGCGTTCGGACTGCGCGAGTGGTAACCCGAATGCCGGGCGGACACCAAACCCTTTCGCGTCGGCGCCTGCGCCGCTAGTCAGGCAGTTCGGGCCGCGCGCGCGCCCCGACAGATTCGGACAGGACGGAGAGGCATGAGATGGCTGGCAGCGTGAACAAGGTGATCCTCATCGGCAATCTCGGGCGCGACCCCGAGGTGCGGACCTTCGGCAACGGCGGCAAGGTCTGCAACCTGCGGATCGCGACCTCCGAGACCTGGCGTGACAAGGCGAGCGGCGAGCGCAAGGAGAAGACCGAATGGCATTCGGTCGCCATTTTCCAGGAAGGGCTCGTGCGCATCGCCGAGCAATATCTCAAGAAGGGCTCGAAGGTCTACATCGAGGGCCAGCTCCAGACCCGGAAGTGGCAGGACCAGTCGGGGGCCGACAAGTATTCCACCGAGGTCGTGCTTCAGGGCTTCAACGGCACACTGACGATGCTCGACGGCCGCGAGGGCGGCGGCGGCGATTACGGTGGCGGCGGGCGCTCCTCGGGCGGATCCGACGACCGGGGCGACCCGTCCTCGGGCGGGCAGTCGTCGGGCGGGCAGTCCTCGGGCGGGAGAGGCAACGACAGCTACGGCGGCGGCTCCGACATGGACGACGAGATCCCGTTCTGAGCGGGCCCCGGCCATGCGCAACCTGAACCCCAAACTCGCCGCGACCTTCCCGCCGCCGGTGATGGAGGCGCGCCGCTGGATCAAGGGGGCGACGTTCCCAGCGGAGCGCCCGCTCCTGAACCTCAGCCAGGCCGCTCCCGCCGACCCGCCGCCCGAAGGGCTGCGCCGGGCGATGGCCGACCTCGTGATGAACGACCCGTCGGTGCATCTCTACGGGGCCGTGCTGGGCCTTGCGGAGTTGCGGGCCCGCGTGGCGGCCGACTGGAGCCGGGCCTACGGTGGCACGGTCCGCGCCGATCAGGTCGCCATCACCTCGGGCTGCAACCAAGCCTTTGCCGCCGCGATCTCGACGCTGGCGCGGGCCGGCGACAACGTGATCCTGCCGCTGCCCTACTACTTCAACCACCGCATGTGGCTCGACATGCAGGGGCTCGGCGCGCATCTGCTGGAGACCGGCGGCGACCTGCTGCCCGATCCCGACGCCGCCTCGGCCCTCATCGACGAGCGCACCCGCGCCATCGTCCTCGTCTCGCCAAACAACCCCGGCGGCGTGGAATACCCGGCCGCACTGCTGGCCGCATTCCGTGACCTGGCAAGTGCGCGCGGCCTCGCGCTGATCGTGGACGAGACCTATCGGGACTTCGACAGCCGGGACGGCGCGCCGCACGATCTCTTTGCCGACCCGGCTTGGGACGACGTGCTGATCCAGCTCTACTCCTTCTCCAAGGCCTACCGCCTGACCGGGCACCGCGTCGGCGCGATCTGCGCCTCGGCCGCGCGGCTTGCGGAGGTCGAGAAATGGCTCGACACCGTCGCCATCTGCCCCTCCGGACTGGGCCAGCGCGCCGCCCTCTGGGGAATGGAGCACCTCGGCGACTGGCTCGCGGTCGAACGCCGCGACATCCTCGGCCGCCGCGCGGCGATGGAGGCGGGGTTCGCCGCCCTGCCGGACTGGCGCGTGCTGGGTTGCGGCGCCTATTTCGCCTATGTGGCGCATCCCTTCGACATGACCTCGGAGGAAGTGGCAAAGGCGCTGGTGGATGAGGCGTCGCTCCTGCTGCTGCCGGGCAGCATGTTCGGACCGACTGTCCCGGCAGGTGGGTCCGGCCGCGCCGAGGCGACGCTCCGCATCGCCTATGCCAACGCCGATCTCGCCGGCATCGAAACCCTGTTCTCGCGCCTGTCCCAAGTCACGGCCGGGGGTCTCCGGGCGAACCGCTGAGCCGCTTGCCCCCGTCTGCCCCCCGCCCTATCAACGCCGGGGACACGCGAAGGGGAGCCACGGATGGCCGAGGGACGCCGCAAGAAGAAGTCGAACCTGGTGGTCTGGGCCGTCCTGGGCCTGCTCGTGCTGGCGCTGGGCGGGTTCGGCGCGACCGGCTTCGGCGGCTCGCTCTCCACCGTGGCGACGGTCGGCGACCGCGAGGTGACGGTGGAGGAATACGCCAACGCCTTGCAGGGCGAACAGGCCCGCCTCGAGCAGCAGACCGGTGAGCGCCTGACGATGCAGCAGTTGCAGACTTTCGGGCTCGACCGTCAGATCATGGAGCGCCTGCTCGCCGGTGCCGCGCTCGAGCACGAGGCGGCGCGTCTGGGCATCTCCGCCGGCGACGCGGAAGTCGCCCGCCGCATCCGCGAGACTCCGGCCTTTGGCGGGATTTCCGGTGCCTTCGACCGCGACGGCTACCGCCGCGCCCTGGAGAACGCCGGCTTAAACGAGTCGCGCTACGAGGCGCAGGTCCGCGACGGCATCGCCCGCGAGGTGCTGCAGGCCGCCGTAATCGGCGGGGCCGAGGTGCCGGCGACCTACGCCGACCGCCTGACCGCCTGGATCGCGGAGACCCGCGACATCACCCTGGCCACGATCACCGAGGACGACCTGACCGGTGGCGCCGTGGCGCCGACGCAAGAGGACCTGCGGACGTTCTACGACGACAACCCGGCGCTTTTCGAGGTGCCCGAGACGCGTGTCATCACCTATGACTGGGTGACGCCGGACCGGCTCGTCGAAGAGATCGAGATCGACGAGGACGCCCTGCGCGCCCTTTACGACAGCCGCATCGACGAGTTCCGCCAGCCCGCCCGCGTGCTGGCCGAGCGCCTCGCCTTCACCGACACCGAGGCTGCCGAGACCGCCCGCGCCGCCATCGAGGCAGGCGGCGAGACGTTCGACGCGCTGGTGGAGGCGCGCGGCCTGACGCTCGAGGACGTCGATCAGGGCGAGATCGCCGCGGCCGACGTGTCCGACGAGGTGGCCGAGGCGCTCTTCGCGCTGACCGAGCCGGGCCTCGCCGGGCCGGTGCAGACGCCGCTCGGGCCGGCGCTCTACCGCGTCAACGCCATCCTCGACCCCACCGAGGTTCCCTTCGACGAGGCGCGCGACGACCTTTCGGTCGAGTTCGCGCAGGACGCCGCGCGCCGCCGCATCGATGCCGCGCGCGACGGGATCGACGACCTGCTCGCCGGGGGGGCCACGCTGGAGGAGCTGGAGGACGACACCGACATGGAGCTGGGCGTCATCCGCTGGGACGGCGAACAGGCGGCCACCGGCGTCGGGATCGCCGCCTACGAGGAGTTCCGAACGGCCGCCGCAACCCTCGAGGAAGGCGACTACCCCACGCTCGGCAGCCTGTCGGACGGCGGCCTCTTCGCCCTCCGCCTCGACGAGATCGTGCCCCCTACGGTGCCGCCGCTGGCCGAGATCCGCGCCGACGTGGAAACCGCATGGCAGGCCGACAGCATGCGCCGCCGCCTGCTGGAGCGGGCCGGGTCGCTGGCGGAAAACCCGACGCAGGATGCCGCGGGAGAGCCCGCGACCTTTGCGGGCCTCACCCGCGACGCCACCCTGGAGGGCACGCCCCCGGTGCTGCTCACCCGGGTGTTCGAGGCGGAGCCGGGCGACGTGTTCGCCGTGGAGGGCGACGACCGGACCGCCTATGTCGTGCGCCTCGACGCGGTGACCGCCGCCGACCCCGCCGCGGGCGATGCGGCTGCCTTGCGCGCCCAGATCGTGGCGGAGACGCAGCGCGAGATTGCGTCGGATCTGTTCGAGAGCTACGGCGAGGCGGTGCAGGCCGATGCCGGCATCTCGGTGAACAGCCAAGCCGTCGAATCGGTGCAGGCGCAACTGGGCGGCGGCAGTTGATCGCCCCCGATCTTGCCGCCTTCGAGACAGGACACGCGCGCGGCGAGAACCAAGTGCTCTGGACCCGCCTGCCCGCCGACCTCGACACCCCGGTATCGCTGATGCTCAAGCTGGCGGAGGCACAGCCTTTTTCCTTCGTGCTGGAATCGGTGACCGGCGGCGAGGTGCGGGGGCGCTACTCCATTGTCGGCATGAAGCCCGACCTGATCTGGGAGTGCCGCGGCACGACCAGCCGCGTCAATCGGGCCGCCCGCCACGATCCCCAGGCCTGGGAGGACGCAGGCGAGCCGCTGGCGGCCATCCGCGCGCTGCTGGACGAAAGCCGGATCGACCTGCCCGAGGGGCTGCCCGCCGCCTGCGCCGGCCTCTTCGGCTATCTGGGTTACGACATGATCCGGCTGGTGGAGCATCTGCCGGCGGTAAATCCCGACGCGCTCGACCTGCCGGATGCGATGCTGATGCGACCCTCGGTCGTCGCCGTCCTCGACGGGGTGAAGGGCGAGGTCATCCTCGTGGCGCCCGCGTGGCACGCCACCGGCCAGACGGCGCGCGCGGCCTACGCGCAGGCGGCCGAGCGGTTGCAGGACGCGCTGGCCGCCCTGGGCCGCGCCGTCACCGGGTCCCGCGACATGGCGGAGCCCTTCAAGCTGGCCGAGCCGGTATCGAACTTCACGCGCGCGGCCTACGAGGCGGCGGTGGAGAAGGCCCGCGACTACATCGCGGCGGGCGACATCTTCCAGGTCGTGCCCTCCCAGCGCTGGACCTACGACTTTCCGCTCCCGCCCTTCGCGCTCTACCGCGCGCTGCGCCGCACCAATCCCTCGCCCTTCATGTTCCACTTCGACCTCGGGGCGTTCCAGATCGTCGGCGCCTCGCCCGAGATCCTGGTCCGCGTCTTCGGCAACGAGGTCACGATCCGCCCGATCGCCGGCACCCGGCCACGCGGCGCCACCCCGGAGGGGGACCGCGCGCTGGAGGCGGAGCTTCTGGCCGACGAGAAGGAGCGCGCCGAGCACCTCATGCTCCTCGACCTCGGACGCAACGACGTCGGCCGGGTGGCGAAGATCGGGACCGTTCGGCCGACCGAGCAATTCGTCGTCGAGCGCTACTCCCACGTCATGCATATCGTCTCCAACGTGGTGGGGGAGCTTGCAGCGGAGCACGACGCGCTCTCGGCGCTGCTCGCGGGGCTTCCGGCGGGCACCGTCTCTGGCGCACCCAAGGTGCGCGCCATGCAGATCATCGACGAACTCGAGCCCGAAAAGCGGGGCGTCTACGGCGGCGGCTGCGGCTACTTCTCGGCGAACGGCGATATGGACATGTGCATCGCGCTGCGCACCGGCGTGGTGAAGGACGGCAAGCTCTACGTCCAGTCGGGCGGTGGCGTCGTCCACGACAGCGACCCGGCCGCGGAGTGGCAGGAGACGGTGAACAAGGCGCGCGCGCTGCGGATGGCGGCCTCGGAGGCGGGGCGGTTCGTGGGGCCGTTCGTTGGGCGCGGGAACCGCTGACGACGCATCAGGGGTGCGTCGGTCCGGGATACGAGGCCCCGGCGTCAGCCCCGCACGATCCGCGTCAGGATCCGGTCTAGGGCATTCTTGAAGGCGGCGCGATCGTTCGGGCCGAAAGGGCGCTGGCCACCGCCCTGCCCGCCCGTCATCCCTTCCATCCCGGGACGCAGCTCGTGCATCAGGTTGCGGCTCGCCACCGTCTCGCCGATGGCGGCTTCGGTGAACTCGCGGCCGCGCGGGTCGAGCGCGGAACCACCCGCGTTTATCACCCGCTCGGCCAGCAGGATGTCGGCGGTGACGGTCACCGTTCCGGGCCGCGCGACTTCGGCGATGGCGTCGTCGGCGGCGTCGAAGCCGTCGCCCGCGACGAAGAGTTTGACGAGCTTATGGTCGGTCAGGCGCAGGTAGCTGCCCGCGACGAAGATCGCCTGCATGTTCCGGCGCAGCGCGGCATCGGTGATCTCGGCCTTGACCGGGCAGGCATCGGCATCGACGAGGATCACAGCAGCGCTTTCAGACCCCGTGCTAGAACGAGCGCGTCGGACCCCAGGGCCACGACCCGCGCGCCGGCCTCCACCCAGAGCTCCGGGTCGGCGGCGAAGATGCCCGGCGGGGTGCCGGTGGCGGCGATCCGGTCGATGGCGTCGCGCAGGGCACGGATGACGGCAGGATCGGACGCGGTGGTGCCCATGTCCGCAGAAAGATCGGCAGGCCCGAGGAAGACGCAGTCGATGCCGGGCACCGCGCAGATCGCCTCGAGATGTTCCAGCGCCGCCCGGCTTTCCGCCTGCACCCAGACCGAGACCTCGGCATTGGCGCGCTCCACGTAATCTTGATCGAATCCATACATCGCCGCCCGGGCCATGGCGGCCCCCATGCCGCGGACGCCCTCTGGCGGATGGCGGCAGGCCGCGACGGCGGCGCGCGCCTGCTCCGGCGTATCCACCATCGGCACCAGGATGGTGCGCGCACCGATGTCGAGCGCCTGCTTGAGGATCCAGGTCTCGTTGACCGGCACCCGCACGACGGCCTCGGGTGCTGCGATCAGGCGGCGGCGGATGTCGCCCGGCTCCCAGGCGCCATGTTCGCCGTCGATCACCAGCCAGTCAAAGCCGGCTCGCGCCGCAAGCTCGGCGGCCTCCGGCCCCGGCAGGTTCTGCCAGAGGCCGCGCGTCACGTCGCCATGGGCGAGCCGTTCTTGCAGGGCGTTCATGGCGTGCGGGGTGCCACACCGAAGGCCCGGAAGGCAAGAGGCGCAACTTTCGGAAAGAAAAACAGGCGCTGCGGCAATTTTCTCCAGCCCGAAGTGTTGACGCCACCTTGCTCCCGGGTATGGATACCGGCCATGGACAGGGAGTCGCAGGTGCGGAGTCTTCTCGTAATCGTAGGAACAGGGTGCATGGGTCGCTGAGCGACAGCCAGACCGGTAACCATGCGCCCCCGGAGCTGACCCCTCCGGGGGTTTTTCGTGAGCAGGACCCCATGCGGGGAACGGATGAGGACAAGTGAGATGACCAGGATGGCAGGAAAGTCGGCGACCGGAAAAACGATGGCCGGGGAAACGATGGCCGGGGAGACCGTCGGGGCGCGACCCAGAACCGGACGGGCCAGGGGTGGGTCCTCGAAGGGCACGCAGATGACCGGTGCCGAGATGGTCGTGCGTGCCCTGAAGGATCAGGGTGTCGATACGGTTTTCGGCTACCCCGGCGGCGCCGTCCTGCCGATCTATGACGCGATCTTCCAGCAGACCGGCATCCGCCACTACCTCGTCCGCCACGAGCAGGCTGCCGTCCATGCCGCCGAGGGCTATGCCCGGTCCACCGGCCGGATCGGCGTCGCGCTCGTCACCTCCGGTCCCGGAGCCACCAATGCCGTCACCGGCCTGACCGACGCGCTGATGGATTCGATCCCGATCATCGTGCTGTCTGGGCAGGTGCCGACCTTCATGATCGGCTCCGACGCGTTCCAGGAGGCCGATACGGTGGGCATCACCCGGCCCTGCACCAAGCACAACTGGCTGGTGAAGGAGACCGACGCGCTCGCGCCCGCCCTGCACGAGGCGTTCCACGTCGCCACGTCCGGCAGGCCCGGCCCGGTCCTCGTCGACATCCCGAAGGACATCCAGTTCGCCACCGGCACCTACGTCGGCCCGAGCCAGGTGCGCACGTCGCATTACCAGCCGCGCCTCGCGGGCGATCCTGCGGAAATCGAGCGCCTCGTCGCGCTGATCGAGAAGGCGGAGCGCCCCGTGTTCTACACCGGCGGCGGGGTCATCAACTCCGGGCCGGAGGCGAGCCGGCTGCTGCGCGAGCTGGTGGACGGGACGGGGTTCCCCATCACGTCCACGCTCATGGGGCTCGGCGCCTACCCTGCGTCGGGCGACAAGTGGCTCGGGATGCTGGGGATGCACGGCCTCTACGAGGCCAACATGACGATGCACGGCTGCGATCTGATGATCAACGTCGGGGCGCGCTTCGATGACCGCATCACCGGCGTGCTCGACGCCTTCAGCCCGAAGTCGACCAAGGTTCACATCGACATCGACCCGTCGTCGATCAACAAGGTGATCCGGGCCGACGTGCCGATCCTGGGCGACGTGGCCCATGTGCTGGAAGCCGCGTTGGCGCTGTGGAAATCGCGTGGGTCCCGCACCAATGCCGGCGCGCTCCGCAACTGGTGGAGCAAGATCGAGGGCTGGCGCGCGATGGATTGCCTGCGCTTCAGGCAGACGGGCAAGACCATCAAGCCGCAGCACGCCCTTACCCGGCTGGAAGCGCTTACCAAGGGCCGCGACCGCTACATCTGCACCGAGGTCGGCCAGCACCAGATGTGGGCCGCGCAATACATGGGGTTCGAGGAGCCGAACCGCTGGATGACGTCCGGCGGCCTCGGCACCATGGGCTACGGCCACCCGGCCTCCATCGGCGTGCAGGTCGCCCATCCGGGCGCACTCGTCATCAACGTCGCGGGCGAGGCGTCGTGGCTGATGAACATGCAGGAAATGGGCACGGCGATGCAGTATCGCCTTCCCGTCAAGCAGTTCATCCTCAACAACGAGCGCCTCGGCATGGTCCGGCAGTGGCAGGAACTGCTGCATGGCGAGCGCTACTCGGAGAGCTGGTCGGAATCGCTCCCCGATTTCGTCAAGCTGGCGGAGGCCTTCGGGGCCAAGGGCATCCGCTGCTCCGATCCCGACGATCTCGACGAGGCGATCCGCGAGATGCTGGCGCACGACGGCCCGGTGGTCTTCGACTGCATGGTGGAGAAGCACGAGAACTGCCTGCCGATGATCCCTTCGGGCAAGGCGCATAACGACATGCTGCTGCCGGACGACGAGACGAAGGGCGTGATCGACGCCAAGGGATCCGTGCTGGTTTAAGGAGAGAAGCCATGAATGCACCAGACCCTGATAAGCCCCTGATCATAGATGAAAGAATTCTTGTGCAGTTTAATGTTCACGATGTCGGAGTAGCTGGCATCGCTCCGCTCGTACTGCTGTCACAACGGCTAATTGCTTATATGGATCAGCGTCACCCGTCATCTAATTGGCGTATCCAAGTTTATAAGGAGTTAGCAGATGACGTTATCGGTCATACTCATGAGGGAACAGGTTCGACGGCTGAGAAGGAAGTTGGGGAGGGAATGAGCGTCGCGGCCAAGTTGCTAAAAATAAGGAATGTTGAATGAGCCCTTTAAACCTCAAGAAGGGCTCCACCAGCCATTCCGCCTACAACCTGCGTCCGACCTTCTCGGACGTGCTCGAGCGGCACACCCTGGCGGTCCTCGTCGACAACGAGGCGGGGGTGCTCGCGCGGGTCATCGGACTCTTCTCCGGCCGGGGCTACAACATCGAGAGCCTGACCGTGGCCGAAGTCGACCACGCCGGCCACCAGTCGCGCATCACCGTCGTGACCTCCGGCACGCCGCAGGTCATCGAGCAGATCAAGGCGCAGCTGGGCCGCATCGTGCCCGTCCACGAGGTCCACGACCTGACGGTGGAGGGCAAGGCCGTGGAGCGCGAGCTGGCGCTCTTCAAGGTGCAGGGATCCGGCGACAAGCGGATCGAGGCGCTGCGGCTGGCCGAGATCTTCCGTGCCAACGTCGTCGATTCCACCCTCGACAGCTTCGTCTTCGAGATCACCGGCGACGTCGGCAAGATCGACGCCTTCGCCGACCTCATGCGCCCCATCGGCCTGATCGAGATGGCCCGCACCGGCGTCGCAGCCCTGTCGCGCGGCGCGCGCTGACGGGTCGCTGTCCCGGACAGGCCCGACACCGGCGCCGAGCGGCTCGGATGGCGCGACGGCTGATGCCCCGGTGCCGTCCCGGGTAGTGTCAGCTTGAAATTTAGCGTTGCTAACCTTCTCTGTCGCGCTCGCGCGAGGCTTTTTATATGCTTGGCGGAAAGCACAGGAGGTGCGCGTGGGACGAGCTAAGGCTGAGATGGAGCGACAGGATTAACTTCGAGCAACTGCTGACAGCAGACTGCTTGAAGTCGGCGCTCTTACTGAGTGCCCGCACGGTACTCTTGAGTCGACAGGTGACGACGAGGCCG
>JBBQDX010000009.1:0-34942 GCA_038320125.1 Rhodobacterales bacterium
GCCCGCAGATGGATCGCACCCGCGCCCGCGCGCTGGCGGACGCCTGCGCCGGAAAGGCCGGAGCCGACCGGCTGACGGCAACGCTGGACGCCATCGAACGCCTTTTGCACCGGACCGCGCGCGCCGGCCTCCTCGGGCCGCCCGCCGGGGCCGCCGCCACCGAGGCCGCGACCCTCTCCCGGCTCGCGCCGCACGACGAGGCCGCCCGGGCCTGGGCCGCGCTCGCGCAATCGATCCTCGACCGTGCCGCCCATGCCCGCGCCGTCAACGTCGATCCCGCCGCGATCGTCTGGGATGCGCTCTCGGCGATCGACGCGCAGGCGCGCCGCATCTGACCGTCTTGCGCGCGGCACCGCCCCGTCCTAGCAGCGCGCCATGGAACCCCGCATCACCGACAGCCACTGCCACCTCGATTTCCCGGACTTCGACGGCGCGCTACCCGACTTTCTGTCCCGCGCCGCGGCGGCGGGCGTGCACCGCATGGTCACGATCTGCACCAAGCTGCGGAATGCGCCGGCCGTCCGCGCCCTGTCGGAGGCCCACGCTCCGGTCTTCTGGGCCGCCGGAACCCACCCGATGTCGGCCGCGGCGGAGCCTATGGCGACGGTCGAGGAGCTGGTTTCCCTGGCGGAGCATCCGAAGATGGTCGGCATCGGCGAGACCGGGCTCGACTACCACTACACCGCCGACAGCAAGCCGGCGCAGCAGGAAAGCCTGGTCCTGCACATCGAGGCGGCGCGGCTTACCGGCCTGCCGCTCATCATCCACGCGCGCGACGCCGACACCGACATGGCGCACATCCTGGCGCGGGAACACCGCGCCGGGGCCTATGCCTGCGTCATGCACTGCTTCTCGTCCGGCCCGGCGCTGGCGGAGGCGGCGCTGGATCTCGGCTTCTATCTCAGCATGTCGGCCATCGCCGCCTTTCCGCGGTCACAGGACTTGCGGGAGATCTTCGGACGCGCGCCGCTCGACCGTATCCTGGTGGAGACCGACAGCCCCTACCTCGCGCCGCCGCCACATCGCGGCAGGCGCAACGAGCCTGCCTTCGCGGCGCATACGGCGCGCCGGGGCGCGGAGGTGTTCGGGCTGGACTACGCCGAGTTCGCCGCCGCGACGGAGGCGAATTTCGAGCGCCTGTTCGGCAAGGCCGTGCGGCCGGACTGAAGACCGACGCGCCGGGTGCCGACCGCATTCAACCCAGGCCGCCCTCGCGCCGCACGAAAGCCACTACCGCATCGACGCCGACGCCGTGGCGGAGCGCCGCCATGACGAAGGGCCGCCCGGCCCGCGCCGCCTCGAGATCGGACCTCGCCCGCTCCAGATCGACGCCGACGTGCGGCGCGAGGTCGGTCTTGTTCATCACCAGAAGGTCCGAGCGCAGCACCGCCGGTCCGCGCTTGCGCGGGATGTCCTGCCCGGCGGCGGTGTCGATGACGTAGATGGTGAGGTCCGCGAGCTCCGGCGAGAAGGTCGCCGCAAGATTGTCGCCGCCGCTCTCGATCAGGACGATATCGAGGTCCGGATGCGCCGCGCGGAGGTCGGCGATGGCGGCGAGGTTGATCGACGCATCCTCGCGGATCGCCGTGTGCGGGCAGCCCCCGGTCTCGACCCCCCGGATGCGGTCGAGCGGCAGGACCTGCGCGCGCATCAGCGCCTCCGCATCCTCGCGGGTGTAGATGTCGTTGGTCACCACCGCGACCGAGAAGTCGCGGGACAGCGCCCGCGCCAGATGCTCCGTCAGGGTGGTCTTGCCGGCGCCCACGGGACCGCCGATGCCGACGCGAAGGGGGCCATTGACGGAAGCCATTCTATTGCGCCCCTTGCAAGGTGACGTTCATGTCCGGAACAATCGCGCGGGCAAGGTTTCGTGAGCCATCGCATCGATGTCCGCCGTAAACGCTGCGGACCCGGGTGGGGTGGCGTGGTCGCGCGCGGCCACCTCGGCGATGACGGCGTGCAGGTCGCGCGAGATCGTCTGCGCCTCCGTCTGGCCGAGGGGAAGAAACCGGGTGGCGGCCGAGACGATCTGGCCCGCGAAGGCTTGGAGATAAAGCATCGCCACCAGCCCCGCCTCCATGCCGCGCGCCCTGACGCCGAGCGCGACCGCGAGCGGCAGGTCTGAAAGCGGCACCTCCCCTATCGCCGTGGTGACGGCGCAGAATGCGGCTCCCTGGTCGCGCATCTCGGTCCAGCGTTCGGCGCAACCGACCCGCGCCCGCAGCACGGCCGCGACCTCCGACGGCTCGGCGCCTCGCAGGGTCGCCCGGATTGCCCAGACATCGAGCGCGCCGGTGCCGTATCGCAGGACCGCCGCGACCCAGTCGCGGACCGATCCGGCATCCGCGACGCGCCCGCCGGCCATCGCCGCCTCGAGCCCGTGGGAATAGGCGTAGCCCGATATCGGGAACGCGGGCGAGAGCCATTGCGTGAGGCGCAGCAGGTCAGTGGTCATGGCCGGCATTATCGTGCCCCATCGTCCGGCCGTGACCATATGCGCCGCCTTCGGGATGGAAGGGCCGCGTCGCGGCGATGACATCGGCCCCCAGCGTTTTCAGCATCCCGCAGAGCACGTGGTCCTCGAGAATGACGAGCGCGTCGCCCGTCATCTGGCAGGGCGTGTGCCGGTTGCCGATGTGCCAGGCCAGCCGCGGCAGGTCGCCCCGCACGATCAGCACCGCCTCGGGAGCTGCGTCGAGTGCAATCTGGGTGCCGTCGTCCAGAGCCAGACCGGCCCAGTGCGACAGGTCGGTCAGGGATGGCAGGTCGAGAAGGACGCCGCGCCCGGCCTCGGTCACCAGTCGCTTTCGCCGCAGCAACCGCGCGCCGTAGCCGAGGCGGATGCTGTCGGCGGGCGCGTGAAGGTGGTCGAGCAGACGGAGGACGCGGGCGTCGGTCATGCGAAGCCCGGCACCGACGTCAGCGCCGGCGCGGCGGAAGGGATGGCAGGGCGGCCGCCGCGCCGCGTCCGGCCATGACGGCAGCCGCACGAGTGCGCGGCCGCCTGCGGCGCTCCGGCCGGGGCCTGCACGGCGCGGCTCAAAACAGGAAATAGCGCTGCGCCATCGGCAGCACCTCCGCCGGCTCGCAGGTCAGCAACTCCCCGTCGGCGCGAACCTCGTAGGTCTCGGGATCGACGTCGATCTCGGGCAGGGCGTCGTTCAGCACCATGTCGCGCTTGCCGATGCCGCGGGTGCCCGTCACGGCCACGAGGTCCTTGGCGGTGCCGAGCGCGCCCGACAGCCCCGCCTCCACCGCCGCTCGCGAGACGAAGATCACCGCGCCGCGTTCCACCGACCGCCCGTAGCTGCCCCACATCGGGCGGGACTGCACCGGCTGCGGGGTCGGGATCGAGGCGTTCGGGTCGCCCATCTGCGCCATGGCGATGCTGCCGCCGACCAGGACCATCTCGGGCTTCACGCCGAAGAATGCCGGGTTCCAGAGCACCAGATCGGCGCGCTTGCCGACCTCGACGGACCCCAACTCGCGCGACATGCCGTGGGCGATGGCCGGGTTGATGGTGTATTTGGCGATGTAGCGGCGCACGCGCAGGTTGTCGTTGTCGCCGGTCTCGCCCGCCAGCCGCCCGCGCTGGCGTTTCATCTTATCGGCGGTCTGCCAGGTCCGGATCAGGACCTCGCCGACACGGCCCATGGCCTGGGAGTCCGAGGCGATGATCGAGAACGCGCCCATGTCGTGCAGGATGTCCTCGGCTGCGATGGTCTCGCGGCGGATGCGGCTTTCGGCGAAGGCCACGTCCTCGGGGATGGAACGGTCGAGGTGGTGGCAGACCATGAGCATGTCGAGATGCTCCTCCAGCGTGTTCACGGTATAGGGCCGTGTCGGGTTGGTGCTCGACGGAATGACATGCGCCAGCCCGCAGACCTTGATGATGTCGGGCGCATGGCCGCCCCCCGCGCCCTCGGTGTGGAAGGCGTGGATCGTCCGCCCCTTCATGGCGGCGATGGTGTCCTCGACGAAGCCGCTCTCGTTGAGCGTGTCGGTGTGGATCATCACCTGGACGTCCATCTCGTCGGCAACGCGGAGGCAACAGTCGATGGTGGCGGGGGTGGTGCCCCAGTCCTCGTGCAGCTTGAGCGCACTGGCCCCGGCGGCGACCATCTCGCGCAACGGCTCGGGGCGGCTGGAATTGCCCTTGCCGGAAAGTGCGAGGTTCACCGGAAAGGCATCGAAGGCCTGGATCATCCGCCCGATGTGCCACGGCCCGGGGGTGCAGGTCGTCGCCAGCGTGCCGTGCGCCGGGCCGGTGCCGCCGCCCAGCATGGTGGTGACGCCGGAATGCAGCGCGTCGTCGATCTGCTGCGGGCAAATGAAGTGGATGTGGCTGTCGAAGCCCCCGGCCGTCAGGATGCGCCCCTCGCCGGCGATGATCTCGGTGCCCGGCCCGATGACGATGGTGACGGCCGGCTGGGTATCGGGGTTGCCGGCCTTCCCGATGGCGGCGATGCGTCCGTCGCGCAGTCCGACGTCGGCCTTGCAGATGCCGGTCGCGTCGACGATCAGCGCGTTGGTGATGACGGTGTCCACCGCCCCCTCGGCGCGCGTGCGCTGGCTTTGCCCCATGCCGTCGCGGATGACCTTGCCGCCGCCGAACTTGACCTCCTCGCCGTAGGTCGTGTGATCCCGCTCCACCTCGATCCACAGATCGGTATCCGCAAGCCGGACCCGGTCGCCCGTCGTGGGTCCGTACATGGCTGCATAGGCGCGTCGGGAGAGCGTGGCGGGCAAGGGCGGGTTCCTCGGGTCAGGAGGGTAAAGCCTTCGTTCCCGCCGCGGTCGTGTCAAAGGTCGGCAGGGTCCGGCGCCCGCTGACGCGCAGGACATGCCGACAAGTTGGTCGGCATCGCCGCTGATGCCCAAATAACCGGCAGCTATTGTCTGGGCGGCCCGGTCAGTGCTCCGCCGCCCCAGCGGACTGCGCAGTCGTGACGCATCGCGATGCGTCCGGCCGGCTCGCGGCATAAACGCCCGTGTCGCTGTGCCGAGGTTTTCGGTCGGTGGCGGAGGACGACGATACTTCTCTCGCGGCGGGTCATGGTGTCAGGAGGACGCCGCCTGCCTGTGCAATGGCGGCGCGGGTCGTCGCGTCGAGGCGTCTCGCCCGACCCGACGGTTCCCGCCCGATCTGCACCCGGATACGCCTTCAGCCGATCCCGAAGATCCGCGCCGGGCCGCCGGAGCCGCCCCTGTGCTTCGGAGCGCCGACGATCAGCGTGCCCCCGGCCAAGGGCATGTTCTCCAGCCCCGCAAGACATTCGATGCCGTAGCGGCCCGCCGACAGCCATGCGTAATGCGTGGCGAAATCGGTGGAGGGGCCATGGTCGAGCGACAGGCTGTCGACGCCGATGGAGGAGGCCGAGCTTTGTTCCAGCAGCATCGCCGCGGCGTCGGGGTGGAAGCCGGGAAAATGCATCAGACCCTCCGCATCCGCGCCGCGGAATGCATCGGTCTCGACCTTCTCGGACCAGCCGGAAAGCATCGCCACGCAGGCCCGGTCGGGGATGTCGCCGTTCACCTCGATCCAGGCGGTCAGATCCTCGGGCGTCACCTGCGCGTCCGGATCCGAAGCCGCCTTTTCACGGATGTCGACCACGCAGAGCGGAACGTGGAGATTGCCGACATCGATCTGGTCCACCGACTGACCATTCTCGGAAAAATGCAGCGGGGCATCGACATGCGTGCCGGTATGTTCGTTGATCGTGAGCTCGAAGAGATTGAGCCCGTCCGACTCGAAGGCGAACTTCTGCGTCATGGCGAAGCCCGGTTCGCCGAAGAAGGTCGGAAACTCCTCGCTCAGCGTGTGGGTCAGGTCGTAGACGGAGCCGTGATTGGCGGCCCGGGCCACGCCGGCGACCGATGCCGCGGCCCCGGCGATGCCGGCGGCACCGGCCCCGCGGAACAGGTCGCGCCGGCTCAGCATCCGATCCTTCACCGCGTTCATGACACAGATATCGCACATGGTCTTCTCCTTCTCTCGGGGTTCGGCCCGCGTGCCGCGTCCTTCGGGGGCATCGTGGAGCAAATATCGCGCATCCCGCCGGTTGGGGACGCGGTGTTCGGTCGGCCGGCCTGCGCCCGGTGCGTCACCCCGCCTTTCGTGTCGTGAGCCTGAGCGAATTGGCGCGCGTCGTCCGCCCGATGGGCGCGAGGGCCAGGCCGTAGGCCTGTGCGATGCTCTTGCCGGTCATGAGCGCGCCGGCGGCGGCGATGCCCGACTGCGCGAAGGCGTTCTGCTTTTCGGAGATCATCCGCAGATTCTCGCCCTTGGCCGACGGCAGAATGCCGGCCATTCCCATCATCCGGATGCCGATGACCGTCTGCGCCTCGGCCATCATCTGTGCCGTGCGCATCTGCAGGCGGAACAATTCGAGCATCTAGAGGTCTCCCATGACCGCGGAATTGAAGCCGATGACGCGACGGTCGCCCGCCAGCGGCACGAGGTTAACGCGCCGGGTCTGTCCCGGTTCAAAACGGATCGCGGTCCCGGCGGCGATATCCAGCCGGGTGCCCCGCGCGGCCGCCCTGTCGAAGACCAGAGCCCGATTGGTTTCCGCGAAATGGTAGTGGCTGCCGACCTGCACCGGCCGGTCTCCGGTGTTCGCCACCTCGAGGGAGACGGTCTTGGCTCCGGCGTTGAGAGTGATCTCGCCGGCGCCGGTCCGCACCTCACCGGGGATCATCGGGGCGGGGGTCATCGGGCCGGGGATCATCGGGCCGGGGGTCATTCCGCAGCCTCGCGCTGGCGGATCGGGTGATGCACCGTCACCAGCTTGGTCCCGTCGGGGAAGGTCGCCTCGACCTGCACGTCGGGGATCATTTCGGCGATGCCCTCCATGCATTGATCGGCGGTGATGACATGCGCGCCCGCCTGCATCAGGTCCGCCACCCGGCGCCCGTCGCGCGCGCCCTCGACCACGAAGTCGCTGATCAGGGCAATGGCCTCGGGATGGTTCAGCTTCACGCCGCGCGCCAGTCGCCCGCGCGCGACCATGGCGGCGAGGCTCACCAGCAGCTTGTCCTTTTCTCGGGGGGTCAGGTTCATCTCGGAGCCTTTATCGTATTGCCCCGGAGGGGCCTCAGTTGGAATGCCCCGGAGGGGCGTCAGTCAGAGTGCCCCGGAGGGGCGCCAGAAGGATTGCCCCGGAGGGGCATTAGGAAGATTGCCCTGACGGGGCATCAGTCGGATTGCCAGACGCGGGGCATCGGGCGGCGGCGCAGGGCTACGATGGCGCGGATCAGCGCGCGGCGCAACGGCGCGGCGTCGGTGGCCATCAGGCGCGCCACCAGTCGCCCGTCCCAGGCCGAGGCGTGTCCCTCCGGACCGAGGGCCGCACGGAGCGGTTGCAGCAGGGCTTCAACATTCGGCGCAACCACGGTCAGGGTCGCGAAGGCCCGCATTCCGCCCAGGGCCGCCTGGTCCGCGAGCGCTTCCGGTCCGATGTCCAGGTGTTCCTCGTGCAGCAGCGCGCCGCCCACCCGGATCCGGCGTAGGTCCGACAGCCGCGCCCGCGACAGCACTTCGCCCCGCGCGATGCGGCCGAGCACGATCGTCTCGACGCCCAGAAAGCGGGCATCCGGCGAAAGCTCCACCTCCGTCGCCCGCTCGAGATGCGCGCCCTCGAACACGATCACCTCCTGCGGCAGCCAGTCGAGCCGCGCCCCCTCCCCGACGACCAACCGCGTCGTCACCCGTCCCGGAGCGCCGGCCGGCCCCTCGATCGCGCGGTAGGCGCGTTCCGCCGTCTGCGTCGTCGCCGTGGCCCGGGCGCCCGCGCCGAGGTGCAGCGCGTAGTCCAGCACATCGCCCGAGGTGATGCCCCCGGCGGTGTTGAGGAACACCACCTCCGGCGCGTCGTCGTCGGTGCGCGGCAGCATCGCCTTGGCGGACCCCGTCTGCCGCAGGTCGCGCAGCACGGTCTGTTGCCCCGCGCGAACCAGCGTCACCAGGGCCTCGCCGCGCAGGCGCTGCATCCTCGCCAATTGGGAGACGTCGGTCATGCCGGCACCCTGACCCTCTGGCCAAGCGCCTGCAAGATGGGGTAGCGGACCGCGATGGACAGCCTCACCCTCCGCCGCCCCGATGACTGGCACCTGCACCTGCGCGACGGCGACATGCTGCGCCTCGTGGCCCCGGAAAGTCGGCATTTCGGCCGCGCGGTCATCATGCCGAACCTCGTGCCGCCAGTGGTGACGGGGGCGGAGGCCGCAGACTACCGCGCGCGCGTGGTTGCCGCCGGGCTCGAACGGCCGCTGATGACGCTCTACCTCACGGAGACGACCGACCCGGGCGACGTGGTGCGCGCCCATGCCGGGGGAATCGTCCATGCCGTCAAGCTCTACCCCGCCGGGGCCACGACGAACTCGGCGTCGGGCGTGCGCGATTTCGACAGGGTGCGCCCAGTGCTGGCGGCGATGGAGGAGGCGGGCGTGCCGCTCTGCCTGCACGGCGAGGTGACCGGGAAGGACGTCGATATATTCGACCGGGAGGCCGTGTTCCTCGACCGCGTCCTGACGCCCCTGCGCGCGGCCCATCCGGCGCTCAAGCTGACGCTGGAGCATGTCACGACCTCCGAGGCCGTCGACTGGGTGCGGGCCCACCGGGGTGTCGGGGCGACGATCACCGTCCAGCATCTGATGGCCAACCGCAACCACATGCTCGCGGGCGGTATGCGGCCGCATTTCTACTGCCTGCCGATCCTGAAGCGCCGCTCGCATCAGGCAGCGCTGCGCCAGGCGGCGACGAGCGGCGAGGCGCAGTTCTTTCTCGGCACCGACAGTGCCCCCCATGCCGTCGATGCCAAGGAGAGCGCCTGCTGCGCTGCGGGATGCTTCACCGCCCCCCACGCGCTTCCCCTGCTCGCGCATGTCTTCGAGGAGGAGGGCGCGCTCGACCGGCTGGAGGCCTTCGCCTCGCTCAACGGCCCGGCGCATTACGGCCTCGCCCCGAACGAGGGCCGGATCACGCTGGCGCGCGGCCCCCTCACCTTCCCCGAGCGCATCGAGGGCCACGGTCAGTCCGTCACCCTGTTCGATCCCGGCCACCCGGTCCATTGGCACGTCGAGGACATCGCATGATCCCCACCGCCTTTCCGCCCCGCGAGGAGATCGCCCGCCTGACCGCGCGCGCGCTGCTGGAAGTGGGGGCCGTGCATTTCAACGCGCGCGATCCCTATACCTACGCCTCCGGTGCGAAAGGCCCGACCTACATCGACTGCCGCATGCTGATTTCCTATCCGCGGATCCGCGCCACGCTGATGGACTTCCTCGCCGCCACCGTGATGCGCGACGCCGGATTCGAGGCCTTCGACATCGTGGCGGGCGGCGAGACGGCGGGCATACCCTTCGCTGCCTTCATCGCCGAGCGGCTCGCCCTGCCGATGACATATGTCCGCAAGAAGCCCAAGGGATACGGCCGCAATGCCCGGATCGAGGGGCTGATGCCCGAAGGCAGCCGCGTCCTGCTGATCGAGGATCTGACCACCGACGGCGGCTCCAAGCTCTCCTTCGTGGACGCCATCCGCGAGACCGGCGCTATCTGCGCGCATACCGCCGTCATCTTCAGCTACGGCATCTTCCCCGAGATCACCCGGACGCTCGGCGATCACGGCATCGCGCTGCACGCGCTGGCGACATGGTGGGACGTGCTGGCGGAGGCCCGCGCTCAGGGGGCCTTCGATGCGGAGACGCTGGCGGGGGTGGAGGCGTTCCTCCGCGATCCGCGCGGCTGGCAGTCCGGGCAGGGCTGAACGATTTCCGGCCGGGGCTCGCGGCGCAACCCGATCGTCCCTTGGGCGTTGCCTTTCATTCGTGCCAACCGGAGCCACCAGATGATCCGCGTCCTGATGCTGCTTTCGGTCCTGACCGCCTGCGGCGCGCAAATGACCTCGCCCGACGCGGCGCGGGAAGAGGCCCGGCGGATCAAGGGGCTCGGCAACGCTGCGCTGTGGCGGCTCCAGGACTCCACGGCCGATCTCGTCGAGTTGTCGCAGGTCGAGGCGGAACTCGGCAGCCGCGACCAGTTCAGGAACGGCTCCGCCTATCTCGGGCGTCGCACCCTGGCGCGGGCGGGGCGCGCGCAGTTCCGCCGGCCATCGCAGGACGACCCGTCGCTCGACGGCGTCAACTGCAGCGATTTTCTCAGCCAGGCCGCGGCGCAGGTGGAGTTCATGGGCTCCGGCGGCCCCCGCAATGACCGCCACAAGCTCGACGACGACGGCGACGGCCTGGCCTGCGGCTGGGCAGCGGATTTGCGTCGCTCGGTCGCGCGGGCGCGGGGCGGACGGGCGGGATAGCGCCGTAATTTAAGGCGATAGGGTTCAAGCCGCCCGATCGGCCTGTCGCTCCACAGCCTATCCCCAGAGTTGCTCCCGGTTGTGACCGCCGGCTTCGGGGCGTAGGACCGGTGGGCAGGACCACAGGGCGGCCGGGGGCAGGATGAACGAGATCGCGCGCATGGACCAGGCGGCGTCGACCGCCTCGAGGGGCGGCAATGCCGAGTCCGCCCTGCCCCACAACATCGAGGCTGAGCAGCAGTTGCTTGGGGCCCTGCTGACCGACAACGATCTCTACGACCGGGCCGCCAGCATCATCCGCTCGGAGCATTTCTACGACCCGGTCCACGCGCGCATCTACGACGTCTGCGCCTCCCGGATCCAGAAGAACGCGCTGGCCTCGCCCGTCACGCTCAAGCCCTTCCTCGAGGAGGACGACGGGCTGCGGACGCTGGGCGGGCCGTCCTACCTCGTCCGCCTCGCCGCGAGCGCTGTCGCGGGCTATGCGGTGCGCGACTACGCCCAGATGATCTACGACCTCGCCATCCGCCGCGAACTCATCGCGCTGGGGCGCGACATCGCGGCCCAGGCGACGGATGTCACCGTCGACCGGGAGCCGGCGGACCAGATCGTCGACGCCGAGTCGAAGCTCTATGCCCTGGCCGAGCAGGGACGCTCCGAATCCGGATTCCAGTCGTTCCTCTCGGCCATCAAGCAGGCCGTCGACGTGGCCAACGCCGCCTACCAGCGCGACGGCGGCCTGGCCGGCATCTCGACCGGGCTTGTCGACATGGACAAGAAGCTGGGCGGATTGCACCGGTCCGACCTGCTGATCCTCGCCGGCCGCCCCTCGATGGGCAAGACGTCGCTGGCGACCAACATCGCCTTCAACGTCGCCAAGGCCTATCGCCGCGGCACCACCTACGACGGGCGCGACGGTGCGGTGGAGGGAGGCGTCGTCGGCTTCTACTCGCTGGAAATGTCCGCCGAACAACTCGCCGCCCGCATCCTGTCGGAAGCAGCCGAGGTGCCGAGCGAGCAGATCCGCCGCGGCGACATGACCGAGGCCGAGTTCCGCCGCTTCGTGGAGGCGGCCAAGGCGCTCGAATCCTGCCCGCTCTTTATCGACGACACTCCCGCCTTGCCGATCAGCCAGCTCGCGGCCCGCGCGCGGCGGCAGAAGCGGACCAACGGCCTCGACCTGCTGATCGTCGATTACCTTCAGCTCGTCACAGCACCCGGCAAGGGCGACAACCGGGTCAACGAGGTCTCGGCGATCACCCAGGGTCTCAAGGCCATCGCCAAGGAACTTGACATTCCCGTCATCGCGCTGTCGCAGCTTTCGCGCCAGGTCGAGAACCGCGAGGACAAGCGGCCGCAGCTTTCCGACCTGCGCGAATCCGGCTCCATCGAGCAGGACGCGGACGTGGTGATGTTCGTCTACCGCGAGGAATACTACAAGGAACGCGAGAAGCCCGGCGACCACCAGCTCGACCGGATGGCGGAATGGCAGGCGGCGATGGAGGCCGTTCACGGGAAGGCGGAAATCGTCATCGGCAAGCAGCGCCATGGCCCGATCGGCACCGTCGAGCTGAGCTTCGAGGGTCGGTTCACCCGCTTCGGGAACCTGGTGAAGCCCTGGCAGGAGGGCGGCCGGCGCTGAGGCTGCGGGCGGCCGGGCCAGGCGACGGCCGATCTTGCCATCGGGGGCCTGCCATCGGGGGGCCTGCCATCGGGGGGCCTGCCATCGGGGGGTGACGGTTTCGGTCCGTCCGCTTGACGCAGGGGGCATTGCGCCCCAAGACCACGCCACGATGCCCGGCGGAACCCTTCACATCGACCTCGAAGCCGTCGCCGCCAACTGGCGCGCGCTCGATGCGCTGTCGTCGCCCGGTTGCGAGACGGCCGCGACCGTCAAGGCCGACGCCTACGGCCTCGGGGCGGCGCCGGTGGCCCGCCGGCTCTTCGCCGAGGGCTGTCGCGCTTTCTTCGTGGCCACCGCGGAGGAGGGGCTGGCGCTGCGCCGCGCTTTGGGACCCGAGCCGCGCATCTATGCCTATTACGGGCATATGGAGGGCGATACCGCCACGCTGATCCGCGCCGACGTCGTGCCGATGATCTGTTCGCCGGGCCAGCTGACCCGGCATCTGGAGGCAGCCCCCCGCCATCGGTTCGGCCTGCAGATCGATGTCGGCATGAACCGGCTCGGCCTCAAGGCCGACGAATGGATCGCCGTCGCGGAGCTGGCGCTGCGGGCCGGGCCGGTGCTGGTCACCGCGCATCTGTCCTCGGCCGACGCGCCGGACTCGCCCGCGAACGCGGTAGAACTCGAGCTCTTTTGCGACATGACCGATGGCGTCGATGCGCCGCGCAGCCTCTCGGCCACCGGCGGCGCCCTCCTCGGGCCCGACTTCCATTTCGACATGATCCGGCCCGGCATCGGCCTCTATGGCGGTGCCCCCTTCGCGCAGGCGGACCCCGTCGTCACGCTCGACCTGCCGGTCATCGCCTGTTTCGACATCGAGGCGGGCGAGAGCGTCGGCTACGGCGGGACATGGACCGCGCCTGCGCCGACCCGTATCGCGGCGGTGGCGGGGGGCTACGCCGACGGCCTCTGGCGCGCGCTGTCGCCGGGGACCGACCTGATGGCCGGACCGGTCCGCTGCCCGATCGTCGGCCGTGTGTCGATGGATACGCTCTGCGTCGATATCGGCCACCTCGACGGCGACCCCGACACGCTGGCCGTGCTGACCCCGCATCGGGGCATCGACGCGCTGGCCCGGCATGGCGGAACCATCGGATACGAGGTGCTGACGTCGCTGGGGCTCAGATACGCCCGCCGATACCGGGGCGACTCCGGGCAGGCCTAAGCAGAGGGCACCTGCGCCGCGACGGCCCTGCCCGCCGGCCTGCCGCATCGCCGCCTTGCGCTTTGCCGCGCTATGGACCAAACCGCGAACATGGCCAAACCCGTGACCCAGTTCGCCTGCACCGAATGCGGGGCGCTCCACAAGAAATGGACCGGTCGCTGCGACGGCTGCGGCGCGTGGAACACCATTCAGGAGGAGGTGCCGCTGTCGCAGGGGCCCTCCAAGAAGAGCCTCGGCACGATGAAGGGCCGCCGCATGGCGCTGACCGATCTCGCCTCCGAGGAGGCCCCGCCGCCGCGCACGCTCTCTGGCATGGGCGAGCTGGACCGGGTGCTCGGCGGCGGCCTCGTGCCCGCCTCGGCGACGCTGGTGGGGGGCGACCCCGGCATCGGCAAGTCGACGCTGCTGTTGCAGGCCGCCGCGGCCTTTGCCAACGCCGGCCACAAGGTCATCTACGTCTCGGGCGAGGAGGCGACGGCGCAGGTGCGGATGCGTGCGCAGCGGCTCGGGCTTGGGGAAGCGCCGGTGCGGCTGGCCGCCGAGACCAACCTGCGCGACATCCTGACGACGCTGGAGGCAGAGAAGCCCGACCTCTGCATCATCGACTCGATCCAGACGATGTGGGTCGACACGGTCGACAGCGCGCCCGGCTCCGTCTCCCAGGTCCGCGCCTCGAGCCAGGAACTGGTGAGCTTCGCCAAGCGCTTCGGCACCAGCGTGATCCTCGTGGGCCACGTGACCAAGGAGGGGCAGATCGCGGGGCCCCGCGTGGTCGAGCACATGGTCGACACCGTGCTCTATTTCGAGGGCGAGCGGGGGCACCAGTTCCGCATCCTGCGCGCCGTCAAGAACCGCTTCGGCCCCGCCGACGAGATCGGCGTCTTCGAGATGACCGGCATGGGCCTGGCGGAGGTGTCGAACCCCTCCGCTCTGTTCCTCGGCGACCGCGACGCCCACGCGCCCGGCACCGTCGTCTTCGCGGGCATCGAGGGCACCCGCCCCGTTCTGGTGGAAATCCAGGCGCTGGTTGCACCGTCGCAGCTCAGCCAGCCCCGCCGGGCCGTCGTCGGCTGGGACGGGGCGCGCCTGGCGATGATCCTTGCCGTGCTGGAGGCCCGGACCGGCATCGGCTTCGCGGGTCTCGACGTCTACCTCAACGTCGCCGGCGGCATCCGCATCAGCGAGCCCGCCGCCGATCTCGCCGTGGCCTGCGCGCTGCTGTCGGCGCGCGAAGACGCCGCCATCCCGCCCGAGACGGTGGTTTTCGGCGAGCTGTCGCTCTCGGGTGCGCTCCGCCCGGTCGCCCAAGCCGAAAACCGGTTGAAAGAGGCCGCCAAACTTGGTTTTACCGCCGCAATGGCACCCAGGGGGTGCAAGACCGGGGATGCGGGCGACATCCGGCTGCGCCTGTTGCCCGATCTGGCCACGCTGGTCGGCGAGGTCTTCGGGGCGGGATAAGCGCCGCAGAATGCTTCGCAGAGTGCGCCGCGGTGGCTGCAAGGGGACGACATGGACGGCTTTACCATCGTTGACGGCGTGGTCGCCGCCATCATCCTCGTGTCGGCGATCCTCGCCTATTCGCGTGGCCTCGTGCGCGAGGCCATGGCGATCGTCGGCTGGATCGCCGCCGCCATCCTCGCGTTCACCTTCGCGAAGGTCGCGGAACCGCTGGTCAAGGAACTGCCCGTCGTCGGCGACATGCTGGCGGGAAGCTGCGAACTGGCCATCATCGCGGCCTTCGCCGTGGTCTTCGCCCTCGCCCTCGTCGCGGTCAGCTTCTTCACCCCGCTTCTGTCCGGGGCCATCCGCGGCTCCGTCCTCGGACCGATTGACCAAGGGCTGGGCTTCGTCTTCGGCGTCCTGCGCGGCCTGGTGCTCGTCGCCGTGGCCTTCGTGGTCTACGACCGCGTGACGGTGTCCGAGGGCATTCCGGCGGTGGAGCAGAGCCGCTCGGCTACGATCTTCAATCGGGCCCGGGGCAGCATAGAGGAGCGGATACCCGACGACGCACCGGGCTGGATCCTGACGCGCTACGAGGGGCTCGTCGGCACCTGCGGCGCTCCCGCCGCCCCCGTCTCCGACGCGCCCCTCCCGGCCCAGTAACGCCACCGGCCGGGGGCAGGCCTATTGCGTCGACCGGTGGGTTGCGGGTGCGACTTCGAGGACTCGGCTCGAGATCGGAACCGCGACCGGACCGGGCGGCTCCGATCTCGGCGAAGAAGGCCCGGTCGAAACCGGGCCTCTCGGAAAGGCTCCCGCACCAGTCCTCAGGCCGCGTTGGCCCGTTTGCGCCGCCGAAGCGCGGCGAGGGCGCCGATGCCTGCGAAAAGACCGAAGCCGGCGGCCGGCAGCGGCACCGGTGCGGGGGGCGTCATCTCCATGACCGGGTTCAGACCGTATTTGATGCTGCCGCCATTGCTCGTCTCCTGGGCGCGGACGGCGAAGTTCGAGAAATCCGTCAACGAGGTCCCCGCGATGTCGAACACGACGCTCGCCACGTTCTTCTTGCCGCCGCCCTGTTCGCCGATACGCACGATATAGTCGAACGTCGTATCGCCGGTGCCGCCGCCGCCATTGAAGGTGCAGCCTTGCCCGCAGGTCGCCTGGGTGCCGGTATTGTTGCCGTAGAGGACGATCGCCGGCGTGGCGGGGTTGCCGCTCGGCGAGGTGAAGGCGACGCGGGTGATGTCCGCTTGCCTGAGCATCATGCCGGCGTAATCGAAACCGAGACCGAGGTAATCGGCAAATCCGATTGCGGAATCGAGCGAGAAGCGGACCGATCCGGCGGACAGGCCCGAGGCCGTATCGGTCAGTTCGAGGCGAACCTGCGGGTTCAGCTCCTCGGAAACGAACGTGACCGTCGCGGCGGAGGCCGTTCCAGCCATCAGGACCGCTCCAAGAGCGATCGCGGAAATCTTTTCAAGCACGCCAATTCTCCACATGAAATTACCCGGAACCGACCAATCGATCCGCTGGCTTTCCGGAAGATGAAGATTTTAGGAACATCCGGCAAGAATATTGAGCGGCTATCGTTAATGGCGGGCTGATCGCGGCCGCTGTCACGAATACGTCTTTCCGACCGTGACACCGTGTCCGCCCGTCCCTATGTGTGCAGTCGATGACACCCCGATCCGCAGGACTGGCCGCCATGACAGATTGGCTTTCGTCTCCTTTCGACACCGACGACGGCGACAAGCTGCGCGAGGAATGCGGCGTTTTCGGCGTCGTCGGCGTGAGTTCCGCCGCAAACTTCACCGCTCTCGGCCTGCATGCGCTCCAGCACCGGGGCCAGGAGGCCGGCGGCATCGTCGTCCACGACCCCGAGCAGGGCTTCAACTCCGTCCGCCGGTTCGGCTACGTGCGCGACAACTTCACCGATCAGGCGACGATGGACATGTTGCCGGGGCCGATCGGCATCGGCCACGTGCGCTATTCCACGTCAGGCTCCAAGGGCAACACCGCGATCCGCGACGTGCAGCCCTTCTTCGGCGAGTTCGCCATGGGCGGCGCCGCCATCGCCCACAACGGCAATATTACCAATGCCAATGCGCTCAGAAAGGAACTGATCGAGCGCGGCTCGATCTTCCAGTCCAGCTCCGACAGCGAATGCATTATCCACCTGATGGCGCGTTCGCTGCAACGCAACATCCCCGAGCGGATGAAGGATGCGCTGCGCCGGGTGGAGGGCGCGTTCAGCATCGTCGCGATGACCCGCACCAAGCTGATCGGCGTCCGCGATCCGCTCGGCGTGCGGCCGCTCGTGCTCGGGCAGGTCGGCCCGGAGGAGGACGGCGGCTGGGTGCTGGCCTCCGAGACCTGCGCGCTCGACATCATCGGGGCGACCTTCCTGCGCGAGGTCGAGCCGGGGGAGATGGTCGTCATCACCGCCGACGGCGTCACGTCGCATCGCCCCTTCGAGCAGAAGAAACCGCGCTTCTGCATCTTCGAGCATGTCTACTTCAGCCGCCCCGACAGCATCCTCGGCGGCCGCTCCGTCTACGAGACCCGAGAGGGGATCGGTCGCGAGCTGGCGAAAGAGGCACCCGTCGACGCCGATCTCGTCTGCCCCGTCCCGGATTCGGGCACGCCGGCGGCGATCGGCTATTCCCTCGCCTCCGGCATCCCCTACGCCATGGGGATCATCCGCAACCAATACGTCGGGCGCACCTTCATCGAGCCGTCCGAGAGCATCCGCAACATGGGGGTGCGACTCAAGCTGAACGTCAATCGCGCGCTGGTGCGCGGCAAGCGCATCATCCTCGTGGACGATTCGGTCGTGCGCGGCACCACCAGCCGTAAGATCAAGGAGATGATCCTCGATGCAGGCGCGGCGGAGGTGCACTTCCGCATCGCCTCCCCGCCGACCGCCTGGCCGTGCTTCTACGGCGTCGATACGCCGCAGCGCGAGAAGCTGCTGGCCGCCACCATGACGGAAGACGAGATGCGCAGCCATCTCGGCGTCGACTCGCTCCGGTTCATCTCGATCGACGGTCTCTACCGCGCCGTCGGTCAGGCCGGGGGGCGCAATGCCGAGGCTCCGCAATATTGCGATGCCTGCTTCTCCGGCGACTACCCCGTCGTGCCTTCCGACCAGCTCGAGAAGGGGTTTCGGCTCAAGGCTGCCGAATGATCTCCGTCCCGGCTGGCAGGGTGTAGAACCGGACGTCCGGCTTCTTTGTGCGCTGCGTCTCCAGGGACCGGCGGCATGTCACCGAGCCTCAAGTCGCACCACATCCCGTGCTCGGTCGGTTTTGCCGGGAAGGGCTGCGACGAGCCGTTCCCGGCGGATATGGCCGGCATCGTCGATGCCGGTCGCGCGCGCCGCACGGGGCGGACGTGTGCGTCCCGGCGGCCTTGCTGGTCGATACGATCTGCGCACCCTGCCCGCTTCGCGCCGGCCTCGACTGCCAGCGGCGGGAAAAGATCACGCAGCTTGATGCTGCGCATGCGAAGGCGCTCGGCTTGGTGCCGGGCGAGGTGCTGGCTTGGGACGATTGCCTCGATCGGGTC
This sequence comes from Rhodobacterales bacterium, assembly GCA_038320125.1. GTDB lineage: Bacteria > Pseudomonadota > Alphaproteobacteria > Rhodobacterales > Rhodobacteraceae > Jannaschia. Next base: position 18,173 of record JBBQDX010000009.1, read on the forward strand.
AGGGCCAGAGTTCAGCCGAGCGATCGCGACCGCATCCGCGACACCTGCGAGCGGCTGTCGCTCGGTATCCGCAAGGTCAATCCGGCGGCCCTGCTCGAGAAAGTGACGTCGCGCAAGGCGGGACCGGTCATGTCAGCAACGCCCGGGGACGGGCCATCCCGCCAACGCCCGGGGGCGGGCCATCCCGCCAACGCCCGGGGGCGGGCGATCCCACCGGGCTAATGACGCCGTCAGGCGCGGCGGCGCAGGGCGGCCATCGTGCCGGAGGCCAGCAGGGCCGCAAGGATCGCCTTGATCAGGTCGCCCGCAAGAAAGGGCGTGACGAACCCCGCGAGGGCCTGCCCCGCCGTGAGCGACGTCCAGCCGGCTTCGATGCCGGCGAGAGGCGCGACACCGAGCGGCCAGGCCAGACCCGGGACATAGAGCGCAAGCGAGGCCGCGACCGTCACCAGCGACAGGCGCAGGGGGCCGGTGAGACCTCGGTCCGTCGCCGATCCAGCGATCCAGGCCATCGCCACGAAGCCCGCGAGAAAGCCCGCCGTCGGGCCCACAAAGGCCGCCGCATTGCCGAAGTTCGACAGGACCGGCGCGCCGAGCGCCGCCTGCCCGAGCCAGGCCAGCACCGCAATCGCCCCGAGCCGCGCGCCCAGGGTCAGCCCCACCATGAGCACAGCGAGGGTCTGCAACGTCATCGGCACCGGATAGAACGGCATGCTCACCTGGCTGGCGATCGCCAGCACGGCGGTGGCGCCGAGGACAAGGGCGGCCTGCCTTGGCAGGGTCATGCGGCCAAGGGCCATCGCGGTCGGGTTCATGTCGGTCTCCGAGGTTCTTGCGAATGCGCTGGCGTCCTTTTCCGCCGCGCTCCCAGGGCTGTCAACTTGATCCCGTCCCGCGGACATGGCACCGGGGCGGCATGAACGCCACGACACCCCGGATCGCCCTCGTCACCGGAGCCTCCCGCGGCCTCGGCTCCGCCATCGCCGAGCGGCTGGCGTCGGCCGGGCACCATGTCGTCGCCGTCGCCCGCACCCAGGGAGCGCTGGAAGAGCTCGACGACCGCATCCGCGCCGCCGCGGGACGGGACGCCACGGGCGGCGTGACGCTGGCGCCGATGGATATCTGCGACGCGGGCGCGATGCAGCACCTCTGCCGGGGTCTGCACGACCGCTGGGGCGCCGTGGCCGTCTGGGTGCACACGGCGGTGCATGTGCCGCCCCTGAGCCCGGCGACGATGGCCGACGAGAAGGATTTCGTGAAGGCGCTCGCAACCAATGTGACGGCGTTGCAGCGCCTCATTCCCTATGTCGCGCCGCTGCTGCGGGCGGCGGGCGGCGGACGCGCCGTGTTCTTCGACGATCCGATGCTGCCGAAGTTCGCCGGCGCCTATCTTGCGACGAAGGCCGCGCAGCGCGCGCTGGTCCGGGCGTGGCAGGCCGAGGCCACGACGGAGCATGCGGCCGAGGTGCATCTGCTGACCCCGCGCCCGATGCCGACGGCGACCCGCGCCCGCTTCCATCCCGGCGAGGATCGCGCCGCGCTGACGGGCACGCGGGCGGAGGCGGCGCGCCTGATGGGCGGGATCGGCCTCTAGCTGCCGCCGCGCGGCACCCGCTCGGGCGATGCGCGGTTTCGCCAGCGGCCGACGGTCCCGCCGGGGTCTCTCAGCCGCGCAGCTCCGCCGCCCGCGCCGCCACCGCCTCCGCCCGCGCGGCCAGGGCTTCCAGACGATCGACCGCCGCCTCCGGCACGCGGTCGATCTCGCGGACGACCTCGACCGTCGCGGCCTCCGGCTCGGGGCGCGCGCGCATCTCGTCGAGCAGCTGCGACTGCTGCGCCAGCCGACGGTCGAGCGTCCGCAGTTCCTCCTCCGCCGAGATGGACTTGTCGGCCAGCATCAGCCCGGCCATCAGCAGCATCCGTTCCTGCGACATGCGCGAGCCGGCCGCGAGCAGCGTCTGGGCCTCGCGGTCGAGCAGCTCGGCGGCGGCGTTCAGGTAGCCCTCCTCCCCCTCCTGACAGGAGACGGAGAATTCGCGGCCGCCGATCGCAATCGTCATATCAGGCATTTGCGCCCTCCACCAAAGGTTCGAGTTCGGCCAGCAGGGCTTTCATCTCGGACAGGTCTTCCGCCCGCGCGGCCCGCAGCGAGGCGACCCTGGCCTCCAGCGCCGCCTCACGATCGGAGGCATCGGGCGCGCCGCTGCCTACTGCCTCGGCGGTTTCGGCTTGGGCCACGGCATCGCCGAGCGTCGTCTCCCGGCCACGTGCCTCCTCCTCCAGCGTCTCGATGCGCTGGCGGGCGGCCGCCAGCTCCGCCTCCGTGTCCCGCAAGGCGCCCGAATGATCGGGGCGTCCCTTCGCCGCGGCTTCCGAGGCTTCCAGCGCCTCCGCCGCATCCGCGAGCGCCGCCTCGATGCGTGCGAAGCGACTGTCCAGATCCGCCTGTTCGGCCATGTCTCCTGCCCTCTCGATGGGTGTTCATAGATGTTCGCGCCATCGGATCGCAAATGCGCGCCGGTGTCAAAGCCCTCCCGGTCGATCGGGCCGGCCTGACCGATCCTTGCGCAGCGCCCGCAGCCTGCTAGGGAGAGGGCAAAGCGATGGAGAGAGCCCATGAGCGACCAGCAGCCCCCCGACCTCGACGCCCTGCGGGCCGCCCACCCCGACCACTGGCGCCGCGCCAGCGCCATCCGCGCCCTGACGCTTGACGCGGTGGCCGCCGCCAAGTCCGGTCACTCCGGTATGCCCATGGGCATGGCCGACGTGGCGACCGTGCTCTGGTCGAAGCATCTGAAGTTCGATGCCAGCCACCCCGACTGGGCCGACCGCGACCGGTTCATCCTGTCCAACGGACACGGCTCGATGCTGCTCTACTCGTTGCTGCATCTGACCGGCTTCGCCAACATGACCATCGAGCAGATCCGCAACTTCCGCCAGCTCGGCAGCGTCACGGCGGGCCATCCCGAATACGAGTACCGCCATTCCGCCGGGATCGAGGCGACGACCGGCCCGCTGGGCCAGGGCATCTCGATGTCGGTGGGCTTTGCCATCGCAGAGGAATCGCTACGGGCGCGCTTCGGCCGCAAGATCGTCGACCACCACACCTACGTGATGTGCGGCGACGGCTGTCTGATGGAGGGGGTGAGCCAGGAAGCCATCGCCCTCGCCGGGCGGCTGGAGCTGTCGAAGCTGATCGTGATGTTCGACGACAACGGCATCACCATCGACGGCAAGGTGTCGCTCTCGGACATCACCGACCAGAGGCAGCGGTTCATGGCCAGCGGCTGGGACGTGCTCGAGGTGGACGGGCACGACCCCGATGCGATCGACGCCGTGCTGACGCAGGCGAAGGGCGGCAAGAAGCCCACGATGATCGCCTGCCGGACGCATATCGCGCTCGGCTCGAGCGCGCAAGATACCGCCAAGGGGCACGGCGCGCTGACCGACCCCGAAGTCGTTTCCGCCACAAAGCGGGCTTACGGCTGGGACGAGTCGCCGTTCCACATTCCCGACGACCTCAAGGCCCAGTGGGAGGCCATCGGGTCGCGCGGCGCCGAGGAGCGGGCTGCCTGGGAAGGCCGCGTCGCGGACCTCGGGTCGGGCAAGCGCGGCGAGTTCGAGCGGGTGACGAGCGGGACCGCCCCGCGCAAGCTGTCGGCGACGATCAAGGCGCTCAAGCGCCAGATCGCCGAGAGCAAGCCCTCCGTCGCCACGCGCAAGTCCTCGGAGATGGTGCTGGAGGTCGTGAACCCCATTATGACGGAGACCATCGGCGGCTCCGCCGACCTGACCGGCTCCAACAACACGCTGACCAAGGGGATGGGGATCTTTTCGCCCGAGAACCGCGCGGGACGCTACATCTACTACGGGATACGGGAGCACGGCATGGCGGCGGCGCTCAACGGCATGGCGCTGCACGGCGGCGTGCGGCCCTACGGCGGGACGTTCTTCTGCTTCACGGATTACGCGCGTCCGGCGATGCGTCTCTCGGCCCTCATGGGGGTCCCCGTCACCTATGTGATGACCCACGACAGCATCGGGCTCGGCGAGGACGGGCCGACGCACCAGCCGGTCGAGCATCTCGCCATCTGCCGCGCGACGCCCAACATGAACGTTTTCCGCCCCTGCGACACGGCGGAGACGGCAGAAGCCTGGGAGCTGGCGCTGACCAGCGAGCGGACGCCCTCGGTATTGTCGCTGACACGCCAGAACCTCCCCACCCTGCGCACCCGGTTCTCCGCCAGGAACCTCGTCGCCCAGGGGGCCTATGTTCTTGCCGATGCCGAGGCCGGCAAGCGTCTCGTCATCCTGATGGCGACCGGATCGGAGGTCGAGATCGCGATGGAGGCTCGGTCCCTGCTGGAGCGGGACGGGATCGGCACCCGCGTCGTCTCGATGCCCTGCTGGGAGCTTTTCGAGGCGCAGGACGAGAAATACCGCAAGTCGGTGCTGCCCGCCGGCCCGGTCCGCGTCGCCGTCGAGGCGGGTGCGCGCATGGGCTGGGACCGCTGGCTGTCCGGCGAGCGTGGCCGGCGCGACAAGGGTTCCTTCGTGGGAATGGACGGCTTCGGGGCCTCGGCGCCCTACGAGGAGCTCTACGCGCATTTTGGGATCACGGCCGAAGCGGTCTCGAATGCAGCACGGGCGTTGCTCTAGAGTTCCTGCGGCCCGGCGGGACCCGGGTCGCTCCGTAGCCTCCGGAACGGTCGGGACCGTCGGGCGGATTTGGCAGGTGTGGGTCCGTGTCCTGACGCCGCCATCCGCATTTTCCCCCCGCGCCGCCCAACTGCCGCCGCTTTAGCGTTGCATGCCTCCGGGAGTGCCAGTCCCCATCCCCGCTCCGGCCGATCGCGTAGCCATTCTTGTCGACGGCGACAATCTCTGTTCGACGCATGCCGCGTCCCTGCTTCGGATTGCGGATCGCGCCGGTCGGGCGGATATCCTCCGGGTCTATGCGGATGGACTGCGAAGACCGGGCTGGCGCGTTGCACCGGGTTTCCGTTTCCTCGACGCGGGTAGCGGCAAGAACGTAGCGGACCTGCTGCTCTGCATCGATGCGGTGGAAATCGCGCTGTCGGGTGCGATCAAGACCGTCGTTCTGGCCAGCGGCGACGGCGATTTCACCCATCTCGTCCTGCGGTTGCGCGAGCGCGGCCTGGTGGTGATCGGGGTCGGGAGTGCCGGTGCCAGCAGGGCGCTGGCGGCCTGTTGCTCCCGGTTCGAGGTGGTGGAAACGGGGGCGACGGTGGCGCCTGTGATCATCCCGCCACCCGCGCAGGCGGATCCGCTCGATCTCGGCCGTGAGGCGGTCGCGATGATCCGCGCCCACGGTGGCCACATGACGGTTGCACGGCTTTCTAACGAGATGTGGAAGGCTCACGACGTGCGGATCAGCGACCGGACCGAAAAATCCTGGCGTGGGTTTCTGCAGGGACAGCCCACCCTGTTCGATATAGACCCGAAAGGGCCGGATGCGATGGTTCGACTGCGGCCGGGAGGACGGCAGATGACCCTCAGTGCGCCTTGTCGGGACCGGCGAACATCCCCGCCACCGGCACCAGAGCCAACCCCAGGACCAGCCCCACGATGCCGTCGAGCAGCGCCGTGACGGCCCATTCCGCCAGTCCGTGCACCGAGGCGGGCACGAAGCCCGCCGCAGCCACCGCGACGCCGTGGATGAAATCGTAGGGCGCCGCCCATGCGATCTCGCCGACCGCGTGGATGACGATGTTGCCGCCGACCCAGATCATCGCCGCCGTGCCGACGATGGTCAGGCCGTGGAGGAAGCCCGGCATGCCGCGCACCACCGCTGCCCCGACGGCGCGGGTCGCCGCCAGCCGCGCGTTCTCGGCTATCGCCAGGCCCACGTCGTCGGCCTTCACGATCAGCGCCACCGCGCCGTAGACGACCGCCGTGATGAGGAGCCCGGCGAAGCCGAGGACCAGGGCCTCGAACCAGATCGCGAGGCCCGGATCGACGTTGGCCAGGACGATCGTCATGATCTCGGCGGAAAGGATGAAATCGGTCTTGATCGCGCCCCTGACCCGCTGCTCCTCTAGGTGGGTCTGGTCGAGGGGGGTCGTCTCGGGGTCGATGATCGCCTCCGTCCTCCTCAGCACCACCGCGTGATAGACCTTCTCCGCCCCCTCGAAGCAGAGGTAGAGGCCGCCGAGGACCAGAAGGTAGTTGATCGCCCAGGGCGCGAACCGCGACAGCAGCATCGCGATCGGCAGCAGGATGACGATCTTGTTGAAGATGCTGGCCCGCGCGATCTTCCAGACGATGGGAAGCTCGCGCGCCGCCTGGAAGCCCTGGACGTATTTCGGGGACACCGCAGCATCGTCGATGACGGCTCCCGCGGCCTTGGCCCCGGCCTTGGCCGCCTGCCCCGCAATGTCGTCGATGGAGGCCGAGGCGACCTTGGCGATGGCCGCCACGTCGTCCAACAGGGCAATTAGTCCGCTCATCTCGTCCGATTCTCCGCGCGCTGATCTTGCGGCACAGTCTTCGGTGGCGGCGCCGGGGTCAACGCGGGACGGCACCGGGGCGGGCGCAAACCGCCGACCGCGCTACGTGGCTCGGCAACGGTCGCGCGACCGTTGCCACCGGTCGCGGCACGACGCGCGAAGAGGACAGGGCATCGGAAGCGCCCTGCGGGCCGAACCTTCGCAAGCCACGCGCCTGCTCTTTCATGGAGCGGATCCGTTGGGCCGCCTTAGACCTCTCAGCCCCGGTCCGCTGTCGATGGGAAGGCCATCCGGGTGCCTCGAACGGCGGGGCCGCCAGAAACATCTCGTTCGGACGGTCGCGGCCCGCGGCGAACGGCGGGACCGGGGTGGCGCCCCGGCATCGGGGTCGGGCGCGAGGGGAAGGGTCGGTCCGGCGACAATGCCGACGGCAGGCCCTCGCGCCCTGCGTCCCTTCGGGGCCGTTGCGCAGGCTGCGGTGCCCATGATAGCGGCGGCTCCATCCGCGGGACCCACCCGTCGCCGCATCAAGACAGACCCGCTTACGGAGGACACCATGGTCAAGGTAGCAATCAACGGCTTCGGCCGCATCGGTCGCAATGTGCTGCGCGGCATCATCGAGAGCGGGCGCAAGGACATCGAGGTGATCGCGATCAACGACCTCGGCCCGGTCGAGACCAACGCCCATCTGCTGCGATACGACAGCGTGCACGGACGGTTCCCGTCGGAGGTGACGACGGGTGACGACTGGATCGACGCCGGGCAGGGCAGGATCCGGGTGACCGCCATCCGCAACCCCGCCGAACTGCCATGGTCGGACGTCGACGTGGTGCTGGAATGCACGGGCATCTTCACCAGCAAGGAGAAGTGCCAGGCACATCTGGAGAATGGAGCGAGCCGCGTGCTGATCTCCGCCCCCGGCACGGACGCGGATAAGACCATCGTCTACGGCGTCAACCACGAGACGCTGACCGCCGACGACCTGATCGTGTCGAACGCGTCCTGCACGACCAACTGCCTGACGCCGGTGGTGCACGTCCTCAACGAGGCGATCGGCATCGAGCGCGGCTTCATGACGACGATCCACAGCTATACCGGCGATCAGCCGACGCTGGACACGATGCACACCGACCTCTACCGCGGACGCGCCGCGGCCCTGTCGATGATCCCGACGACGACCGGGGCGGCGAAGGCCGTGGGTCTGGTGCTGCCGGAACTCAACGGCAAGCTGGACGGCGTGGCGATCCGGGTGCCGACGCCGAACGTCTCGGTGGTGGACTTCGCGTTCACGACCTCGCGGGATACCAGCGTCGAGGAGATCAACGACGCGATCCGCAAGGCCGCCGATGGCCCGCTGAAGGGCATCCTCGGCTATACCGACCGCAAGCTGGTCTCGTCCGACTTCAACCACGACCCGCATTCGTCGGTCTTCCACATGGACCAGACCAAGGTGATGGACGGAGGCAAGCTCTGCCGCATCCTGTCATGGTACGACAACGAGTGGGGCTTCTCGAACCGGATGGCCGACACCGCCGTCGCGATGGGCAAACTGATCTAGCGAAGACTGGATCAGTTTGGGCGGCAAGGTGACGTTTCCCCCTCCGGGAAACGTCACAGCCGCACAGGAGTTACTTGTCGCTCCGATAACCCTAAACGCCTTGAACCTTCCTGCCCGTCCGCCCTCCTGCATCACCCCGCCCACCCGACCCCGGAGACAGCCATGACCTACAAGACGCTCGACGACATGGATCTCGGTGGCAAGGTCGTCCTTACCCGCGTGGACATCAACGTGCCGGTCGAGGACGGGCGGGTCACCGACACGACACGCCTCGACCGGATCGTGCCGACCGTAGCCGACCTGCGGGCGGCGGGGGCGAAGGTGGTTCTTCTGGCGCATTTCGGGCGGCCCAAGGGCAAGGTCGTGCCCGAGATGTCGCTGCGGCAGGTCGTGCCGGCGCTCTCCGAGGCTCTGGGCGTCGAGGTCAGCTTCGCGGATGGCGGCTACGGCGATGCGGTCTCGAAGATGGCGGCGGGGGACGTGCTGCTGTTCGAGAACGTGCGGTTCAACCCCGGCGAGGAGCGGGACGACGAAGGGTTCGCGCGGCGGCTCGCGGCGGTGGGGGACATCTACTGCAACGATGCCTTCTCGGCGGCGCACCGGGCTCATGCGACCACGCATGCGCTGGCGCGGCTGCTGCCGGCCTGCGCCGGGCGGTCGATGCAGGCGGAGCTGAAAGCGCTCGAGGCGGCGCTCGGTTCGCCGAAGCGGCCGCTGGCGGCGCTGATCGGCGGGGCCAAGGTGTCGACGAAGCTGGAGCTGATCGGCAACCTCGTCGGCCGCGTGCAGCACCTGATCATCGGCGGCGGAATGGCGAACACGTTCCTCGCGGCGCAGGGCGTGGACGTGCAGAAATCGCTCTGCGAGCACGATCTGCTCGTGACGGCGCGGGAGATCGTGGGCAAGGCCGCGGAGGCTGGCTGCACCATCCTGCTGCCGCGCGATGTCGTGGTGGCGGAAGAGTTCCGGGCCGACCCGCCGACCCGTGTGGTGAAGGCCGAGGACGTGCCTGAGGGCTGGATGATCCTCGATGCCGGGCCGGATTCGGTGGCGCATATCCGCACCGTTCTGGACGGCTGCGCGACGCTGGTGTGGAACGGACCGCTGGGTGCCTTCGAGATGACGCCGTTCGATGCGGCGACGGTCGCGGCGGCGCGGCACGCGGCGCAGCTTACGCGCGCGGGCAAGCTGGTGTCAGTGGCGGGCGGCGGCGATACGGTTGCCGCGCTCAACCATGCCGGGGTCGCGGCCGACTTCAGCTATATCTCGACGGCCGGCGGCGCATTCCTCGAATGGATGGAGGGCAAGGAGTTGCCGGGGGTCGCCGCGCTGTCCGACTGAGGATCGGCGTCTGGACCGTTGCGCGGGCGCTCCGGGACGTTAATCGAGCGCGAACGCCACGTCCGGAGACCGCCATGCGCCCGTCCCTGCTCTGCACCGCCGCCCTTGTCGTCGCGGGGGTGGCCGGGCCGCCGGCCGTGGCGCAGGATCGCTCCCTCTGGGATCTGGTGAACTCCGACCGCCTGATGACGCAGGCGGTTCAGGCGCTTCTGCTGACGGCGCGGACGCAGACGGACCTGACCTACGGCGACCTGTCCGTCTCCCTCCTGAACGGACAGATCGCAATCGAGGAGCTGGACCTGACGCTGCCCGCGTCGATGATCGACGGACGGCCCTGCCCCCTGCGGGTAGCCTCCGTAGAGAACAACACCGGCGATCCTCTGATCCTGACGGCGCTGCGCGGGCGGCTGGAATTGCGAGGCCTGGAGGTGGACGCGACCTGCCTGCCGGCACAAGCGACAGTGCCGGCGATGGCGTTCCTGCCCGGCGGCGTGGTGCGGGTGGCGGAGATGTCGGTGGATTACGCCTACGACCTGCCCTCGGGCGGGTTCGACATACGGGTTTCGAGCCAGGTGGAGGATCTGGCGACTGTGACGATGGATGCGGCGTTCGACTATCTGTGGATCAAGGGCGACGAGCCGGAGATCGAGGTTTCGGGCCTGTTGAAGAGCGCAAGCCTGACGATCGAGAACCTCGGAGGTTGGGAGGCCTTCGCGCCGATCCTGCCGCCGGCGATGTCCGATCCGTCTCGGGCGGCGGCCTTCGTTACGGGGCCCTCGGCGGCATGATGGAGGCGCAGTCGCGAGGTCGCCCGGTGCCCAAGGCGGCGAAGGGATTCGTGGCGGACCTTTCCGAGGGCTGGGCGGGGTTCGTCGCGGACCCGGGGCGGCTGGTGATCGAGAGCGGGTTCTCGGGGGAGGCGCCGCGCGTCCTCGACCGGCAAATGACGAATGCGGTATCGGAGGATCCGCTGGCGCTGATCGAGCTGCTGGAATCACGCGTCGGGACCGACCGGGCAGCGGAACGCGATGTGCTGGAGGCGGCTCTGGTGCGCCGGGCCATCGAGGCGCCCGATACCCTGAGCGGGGGGGGGCACGGGAGGTGGGGGCTTGCGATTCTGACGGGCGCGCGGGCGCCACGAAACCCCGCCTTGGCGGCGCGCTTGCAGACGCCGCTGGCCGAGGCCGGCGACGGCGAAGTGGCGCTTGCGTTGGCCCGGGCGACGGCGGCGCGCGACCCGGAAGCGGCCTACGCGATGGCGCTGGCGGCGGGAACGACGGGGGCTGCGGGACTGCGGGCGCTGCTCGACGATCTGGAGCGCGATCTGCCCTTCGCGACGGTTCTGCGTTTGCAGGACGCTGCACCCGTGCCGGGGCCGAGCGATGCCGCGGGGCCCGCGTCGGAGTTGCGGATCCGGGCCGAAGCGCATCTGCGCGGGGTGAACGCACCCCGATCGCTGCGGCTTGCGCTCTTCTATGCCACCCTCGCGGCTGCACGCGGAGATGGCGCGGCCCTGGCCCTGCTCGACCGCATCGACCGCGCGGTGCCGGACGGGGGCGCGGCACAATGGGCGGGCGTCGCGGACGATGCCGCGGCGGAAGCGACGCAGGCCTGGCTGGCAAGATGAGCCGCCCGGGTCGGCCCCCGTGACATCGGAGGACGCCGTTAGCGCAATCAGTCCCTTGCTAGGATTTCGGGGGGCGGATAGGGCCTTGGTCGGTTCCGGAACCGTGAGGGAGTATTGCGATGATCGACCAGGACATGGCCGCGCGGATGCGTGATGGACGGGGCTTCATCGCCGCGCTTGACCAATCGGGCGGCTCGACGCCGAAGGCGCTGAAGCTCTACGGCGTGGACGAGGATCGCTACGGCTCCGAAGAGGAGATGTTCGACCTGATCCACGCGATGCGCGCCCGGATCGTACAGGCCCCCGCCTTCACCGGCGACAAGGTCGTGGGCGCGATCCTGTTCGAGCAGACGATGGACCGGGATTTCGACGGGCAGCCGGCGGCGCGGTATCTGTGGAACGAGCGGGGCGTCGTGCCTTTCCTCAAGATCGACAAGGGTCTCGAGGAGAGCCGTCAGGGCGTGAAGCTGATGAAGGCGATGCCGGGGCTCGACGAGACGCTGACTCGGGCCCGGGCTCTGGGCGTGTTCGGCACCAAGGAGCGGTCGGTGATCGACGCGGCCGATGCGGACGGCATCCGCGCGATCGTCGACCAGCAATTCGAGGTGGGCGACCGGGTTCTGGCCAAGGGGTTGATGCCGATCCTGGAGCCTGAGGTCACGATTTCGATCAGCGACAAGGCGGCGGCGGAAGCCCTGCTGCGCAACGCGATCCTCGAGCGGCTCGAGGCGCTGCCGGACGGTCAGGAAGTGATGCTGAAGCTGACGCTGCCGGAAGAGGACGGGTTCTACGGCACTCTAGTGGACCATCCGAAGGTGATGCGGGTCGTCGCGCTTTCGGGCGGCTATACGCGCGCCGAGGCGAATGCACGTCTGGCGCGCAACCGCGGCGTGATCGCGAGCTTCAGCCGCGCCCTGACGGAAGGGCTGTCGGACGGGCAGGACGATGCGGCATTCGACGCGGCCATCGGCGAGAGCATCGACAGCATCCATGCGGCCTCGGTCGCCGGCTGAGGCCTGGAGCGTCGGAAAAGGATTCACAGGCGTTCTCGCCTGTGGCATGGTTCGGCCGGACGGCCCGTCAGAGGCCGCGATCGGCGGACGGGCAAGCAGCGGATGACATCCAAGAGCAGCGGCTACGGCCTGATCCTTCCGGTCCTCCTCGTGAGTTTTGGAGGGTACTTCGTCTTCGCGGGCGTGCAGGGGGAATACGGCGTTTTCCGGCGCGTCGAGCTCGAGGCCGAGCGCGGGGTTCTCGTGGCGGAACTGGACCTGCTGAACGCGGAAACGGCGCGGATGCAGGACCGGACGCGGCGGCTTTCGGACGGGTTTCTCGATCTCGACCTTCTCGACGAGCGGGCGCGGCTGGTGCTCGGCATGGCGCGCAGCGACGAGATCGTCGTCGAATAAGACACAGGAGCCGCCAGCGGCTCCATCGCGTGCCCTCCTGGGCCGCCGTGGGGCAATTCGCCTTTCCAAGCCCGGTGGTTTGCGTTAGCGAATCGTTTAACGTTGAACCATTCCGCGACCGGAGGATATGCGCCGATGGCCACCCGCAGCACCGCCCCCAAGGCGAAATCCAATGTGTCGAAGGACGATCTTCTCCGGTATTACCGGGACATGCTCCTGATCCGCCGTTTCGAGGAGAAGGCCGGGCAGCTTTACGGAATGGGGCTGATCGGCGGCTTCTGCCATCTCTACATCGGGCAGGAGGCGGTCGTCGTGGGGCTGGAGGCGGCGGCCAAGGAGGGCGACAAGCGCATCACGTCGTACCGGGACCACGGCCACATGCTGGCCTGCGGGATGGACCCGAAGGGCGTGATGGCCGAGCTTACCGGGCGCGAGGGGGGCTACTCCAAGGGCAAGGGCGGCTCGATGCACATGTTTTCCAAGGAGAAGGACTTCTACGGCGGGCACGGCATCGTCGCGGCACAGGTGCCCATCGGGGCGGGCTTGGCCTTATCGGACAAGTACAGGGGCAACGACAACGTCACCTTCACCTATTTCGGTGACGGCGCGGCCAATCAGGGACAGGTCTACGAGGCCTACAACATGGCGGAGCTGTGGGATCTGCCGGTGATCTTCGTCATCGAGAACAACCAGTACGCCATGGGTACCTCTACCAAGCGATCGACGAAGTCGAACTCCTACTGGGAGCGCGGCGCGGCCTACGGCATCGAGGGCGAGGAAGTCGACGGGATGGACGTGCTGGCCGTCAAGGACGCGGGATTGCGGGCGGTCGAATACTGTCGTGCGGGCAAGGGTCCGTACATCCTCGAGATCAAGACCTACCGCTACCGGGGTCATTCCATGTCCGATCCCGCGAAATACCGGACCCGCGACGAAGTGCAGAAGATGCGCGAGGAGCGCGATGCCATCGAGATGGTGCGCCAGCTTCTGCTGACCGGGGATCATGCGTCGGAGGACGATCTGAAGGCCATCGACAAGGAGATCAAGGACGTGGTGAACGCGAGCGCGGAATTTGCCAAGGAGAGCCCGGAGCCCGACGAAAGCGAGCTGTGGACCGATATCTACTCCCGGGAAATCCCGCAGGAGGCCGTGTAACATGCCCAGCGAAATCCTGATGCCCGCCCTGTCGCCGACGATGGAGGAGGGAACGCTGGCCAAATGGCTAGTCAAGGAAGGCGATGCCGTGTCGTCCGGCGACATTCTGGCAGAGATCGAGACCGACAAGGCGACGATGGAGTTCGAGGCCGTGGATGAAGGCGTGATCGGCAAGATCATCGTCGCGAAAGGCACCGAAGGTGTGAAGGTGAACTCGCCGATCGCGATCCTGCTCGAAGACGGCGAGAGCGCGGAGGATATCGACGGTCCGGGGGCCGCCGCCAAGTCGGAAGAGCCGAAGGCGGAGAAGGAAGAGCCGAAGGCCGCCAAGGCGCCGGCGAAGGCCCGGTCGGTCGAGATGCCGAAGCTGGACACCGCGCCCGACTGGCCCGAAGGCACCGAGATGGTCACGATGACAGTCCGGGAGGCGCTGCGCGAGGCGATGTCGGAAGAGATGCGCCGCGACGACGGCGTGTTCCTGATGGGCGAGGAGGTTGCCGAGTATCAGGGGGCCTACAAGATCTCGCAAGGGATGCTGGATGAGTTCGGAGCGAAGCGCGTCATCGACACGCCAATCACCGAACATGGTTTCACCGGTATCGCCGTGGGGGCGGCATTCGGGGGGCTCAAGCCCATCGTCGAATACATGACATTCAACTTCGCCATGCAGGCCATAGACCAGATCATCAACTCGGCCGCCAAGACCCTCTACATGTCGGGCGGCCAGATGGGCTGCCCTATCGTGTTCCGGGGTGCCAACGGGGCTGCCGCCCGCGTGGGCGCGCAGCATAGCCATGATTACGCAGCGTGGTATTCGTCGGTCCCCGGCCTGAAGGTGGTGATGCCCTATTCGGCGGCGGACGCGAAGGGGTTATTGAAAACCGCGATCCGCGATGCGAACCCGGTGATCTTCCTTGAGAACGAGATCCTTTACGGGAAGTCGTTCGAAGTGCCCAAGCTCGAGGATTTCACCATTCCGTTCGGCAAGGCTAAGATCTGGCGCGAGGGCAAGGACGTGACGATCGTGAGCTGGGGGATCGGGATGACCTATGCTCTGGAGGCCGCCGAAAAGCTGGCAGCCGACGGGATCGACGCGGAAGTCGTCGACCTGCGGACCTTGCGCCCTGTCGATTACGATGCGGTCCTGGCCTCGGTGCGAAAGACGAACCGCTGCGTTCTCGTCGAGGAGGGGTTCCCGGTGGCAAGCTTCTCCGACCACATGGCGAGCACAATCATGCAGAAGGCATTCGACTACCTTGATGCCCCGGTGGTGACGTGCACCGGCAAGGACGTGCCGATGCCTTATGCCGCGAATCTTGAAAAGCTGGCGCTCGTGACGGTCGACGAGGTCGTCCAGGCCGTCCATTCCGTGACCTACCGCTGAGGGAAGACCGACATGGCAACCGAGATCCTGATGCCCGCCCTGTCGCCAACGATGGAGGAAGGCACGCTTGCAAAATGGCTGGTCAAGGAAGGCGACACCGTCTCCGCCGGTGACTTGCTCGCAGAGATCGAGACCGACAAGGCAACGATGGAGTTCGAGGCGGTCGACGAAGGAATCGTGGGCAAACTGCTCGTGGCCGAAGGAACCGAGGGCGTGAAGGTAAACTCGCCCATCGCCGTCATGCTCGAGGAGGGGGAGGATGCTTCCGCTGCCGAGCTTAGTGAAGCGAAAGCCAAGCCAGAAGACAGGGCGACGCCGACCGGATCGGCCGAGCAGGCTCAAGAAGAGGCCGAACCCCAGAAAGGCTACGGCTTCGAGGCCGGTGGCGCAGAGGAACGAGCGACGTCCCCCTCCCCCCAGTCAAGCGACCGCATTTTTGCAACGCCACTTGCGCGGCGTATTGCAGGGGACAAGGGACTGGATCTTGCTGCAATCAAGGGATCGGGCCCGCGTGGCAGGATTATAAAGGCGGACGTGGAAGCGGCTACGGCGGAAGCGACCCCCTCCGCAGAAGCCATAGTTGGCGGTGGCTCACGCCCAGCCACGGAGGGTGCCAAACCGGCGATGCCCACCAGCATGGGAGCCGAACAGGTCAAGAAGATATACGAGGGCCGAGACTTCGAGGAGATCAAGCTTGACGGGATGCGGAAGACCATTGCGGCGCGTCTGACCGAGGCCAAACAGACAATCCCGCATTTCTACCTGCGGCGTGATATTCGGCTTGATGCGTTGATGAAATTCCGTGGTCAACTCAACAAGCAATTGGAAGCGCGCGGCGTGAAGCTGTCAGTGAACGACTTCATCATTAAGGCCTGCGCCAATGCCCTGCAGCAGGTACCCGACGCCAATGCCGTCTGGGCAAGCGACCGTCTGTTGCGCCTCAGATCATCGGACGTCGCGGTAGCTGTGGCGATCGAAGGCGGACTTTTTACCCCGGTCCTCAAGGACGCCCATCTGAAGTCGCTGTCGGTCTTGTCGGCGGAGATGAAAGATCTTGCGAGCCGGGCCCGTGACCGGAAACTGGCGCCGCACGAATATCAGGGCGGGAGCTTTGCGATATCCAATCTCGGGATGTTCGGGATCGACAACTTCGACGCCGTGATCAACCCACCGCACGCCGCGATTCTTGCCGTAGGTGCGGGTGTGAAGAAACCGGTGGCAGGCGAGGATGGGGAGATGGCGGTAGCGACCGTAATGTCCACCACGCTGAGCGTCGATCATCGAGTGATCGACGGTGCCTTGGGTGCCAACTTGCTGTCCGCCATTGTCGAGAATCTCGAGAACCCGATGACGATGCTGGCCTAGGCTCGGGGTCCATTGTCCACCCGGTTGCGGCATCGGCTGAGTGCATCATGCTACCAGATCGACAGGGTGTGTCATAAGCGACCTCCTGTGCATGACCGATGATCTGAAGGTTCTGCGCAGGCTGTGCTTCGCGAAATGCCATTGCAAGATGAGGGTCAATATCAGACGTGAGTTGAACAAGCGTATCTTAGCTCGCCCACGTTGCATTTAGGTTAAGGCGTGAACCGATGAAGCGAGGTTTTTCGTCGCGGCTACCAAAGCCCGGCGACTACGCCGGCGGACGCGCACTAACTGTCAGCCTTACCGTGGGCGAATTTGAACTGGCCCCCCTTTCGACCGGACACTCGGGCATGACCATGGAGGCTTAGGGATAGGCCTGAGCACGTGGGTTTGTCTGACCATGAGATCATCGCCGATGGTGGGCGCCGCCGTCGCTGGTCGTCGTCCGAGAAGCTTCGGGT
>JBBQDX010000010.1:0-34629 GCA_038320125.1 Rhodobacterales bacterium
TCTCCATGGCGGTTGCAGCCGCCGGTAGGGGTGGGTTGTTCACCCGGAGATTACGCCGCTTCCAAATTTCCACCACCTTCGCGACACTACCCTCGCAGCAACCGTCTTGTTCTGGCTCTAAATCAATGAGTCTGGAGCCTAGCTGATAAGATTTTTTACTATCCAGCGTAATCGGCCACTTCTGCAGGATCCGGAATCAGCCACAATTGGGCTCCAAGCCGATATTCCGCCAACCGGTTGCCACCTCGCCCCGCGTCTCCGCCGCTTGTCCCGGGTCGCCGCGCCTTGTATCGCGTTGCGACCATACCCGGAGCCCGCCCATGCGCCTCAGCCGCTATTTCCTGCCCGTCCTCAAGGAGACGCCCGCCGAGGCGCAGATCGTCAGCCACCGCCTGATGCTGCGCGCGGGCATGATCAAGCAGTCGTCGGCGGGGATCTATTCCTGGCTGCCGCTCGGCTACCGCGTCCTGCGGCGCATCGAGCAGATCGTCCACGAGGAACAGCAGCGCGCGGGCCACATTCCCATGCTGATGCCGGTGATCCAGTCCGCCGACCTCTGGCGCGAGAGCGGGCGCTATGATGCCTACGGCGAGGAAATGTTGCGGATCAAGGATCGTGGCGGCCGCGACATGCTCTTCACGCCGACGGCCGAGGAGCTGGTCACCGATATCTTCCGCGCCAACGTCAGCAGCTACAAGGACCTGCCCCTCACGCTCTACCAGATCCAGTGGAAGTTCCGCGACGAGATGCGGCCCCGGTTCGGCGTGATGCGCGGCCGCGAGTTCCTGATGAAGGACGGCTACAATTTCGACCTGACGAAGGCGGACGCGCTGCACGCCTACAACCGCCACCTCGTCAGTTACCTGCGCACCTACGAGCGGATGGGCCTGCAGGCGATCCCGATGCGCGCGGACTCAGGGCCCATCGGCGGCGACGATACGCATGAGTTCCTGGTGCTGGCCGAGACCGGCGAGTCGGAGGTGTTCTACGACGCCGCCGTCACCGACATCCGGCTGGGCGCGCGCGAGATCGACTACGACGACGTGGCGCAGTGCCAGGGCGTGCTCGAGGAGTTCACCACGCTCTATGCCCGCACCGACGAAACCCATGACGCGGCCGAGTTCGAGACGCTGCCCGAGGCGAGCCGCCGCGTGGCACGGGGCATCGAGGTGGGGCAGATCTTCTACTTCGGCACCAAGTATTCCGACGCCATGGGGGCCACCGTGCAGGGGCCGGACGGCAAGCCCGTGCCGGTCCACATGGGCTCGCACGGCATCGGCGTCAGCCGCCTGCTGGGGGCCATCATCGAGGCGAGCCACGACGAGAATGGCATCGTCTGGCCCGAGGGCGTCACGCCGTTCCACGCCGGCATCGTCAACCTGCGGCAGGGCGACGGCGCCGTGGACAGCGCCTGCGAGGGCATCTACCGGGCGCTGGCCGCCAAGGGGCTCACCGCGCTCTACGACGACCGCGACGAGCGCGCGGGGGCCAAGTTCGCGGGCATGGACCTGGTCGGTCTGCCCTGGCGGATCACGGTCGGCCCCCGCGGACTGGCCAACGGCAAGGTCGAGCTGACCTCGCGCCGTTCGGGCGAGAGCGAGGAGATGTCGCCGGAGGCCGCCGTCGCGCGCCTGCGCGAGATCTACGCGCCGCATCTGGCGGCGGCGCTGCCGATCTGAAGCGCGGCAGTTGTCCGCGTTCCGCCCGGCGGGGCATTGCCCCTGGCGTTTGACCAGCCCGACGCAATCATCGTCACCCTCGCCCGCGACCCGGTCCCTGACTTGGAGCGGGAGCGCATCGCTGCCTGGATCGCAGCGACCGGATGTGCCGCGACGGTTCACTGGGGGGCGGAGGCTGCCGCATGGGAGGAGGCGGTGGACTGGGCGTTGGTCTGGACGCCGGAAGGCGGTGCGGTGGACGAAGGAACCATTCTTTCGTGCATGACCTGCGCCGCCGGCAAGGATCTCGCCGAAGCGGCCGCACTGCGCGAGATGATGGAGACCGCCACAGCGCGGGGCGGGCGAGGGCCTTTCACCCTATCTTCTCGATATCGGCCTTGCCGATCACAGGGCCGAGATCGCCGCGGTCCTGCGCCCATCCGCCTGACCGCTTGACCGTGCGGGCCGCGCCCCGCACATGTCCCCCTCAACCAGACCGGAGCCCCCATGTTCACCCGCTACGAGGCCATGATCGCCTGGCGCTACCTGCGCGCGCGCCGCTCCGAGGGCGGCATCAGCGTGATGACCTGGATCAGCCTCGCCGGCATCGCCATGGCGGTCTTCGCCCTGATCGTCACGCTCGCCGTGCGGTCCGGCTTCCGCCACGAGTTCGTTGACACCATCGTCAGCGCCAACTCCCACGCGGACGTGCGATCCTACGGGGAGACGCTGCCCGACGGCCGCACGACCGGCACGATCGCCGATTACGACGCGATGGCCGCACGGCTGGCGGCGACGGAGGGCGTGACCAGCGCCGCACCGGTTGTCACCGGGCAGGTCATGGCCACCGCCAACGGCCGCAACACCGGCGCGCAGGTCATCGGCATCCGGCCGGAGGACCTCGCGCGCGTCCCCCGCGTGGCCGAGCCTGAGGAGGCGCAAGGCTCGCTGGCGGACTTCCCGAACGGCATCGCGCTCGGCTGGCAGCTCGCGCGCGAACTGGGCGTGGAGGCGGGCGACCGGGTGCGGCTCATCTCGCCCGAAGGCGTCAAGGGGCCGATGGGCACCAGCCCGCGCGTCAAGGCCTACGACGTGGCCTATGTCTTCCAGGTCGGGCGCTACGACATCGATCTCGTCCGCGTCTACATGCCCTTCGAGGAGGCGCAGGTCTATTTCAACCGCACCGGCGTCGCCGACAGGATCGAGGTGACCATCGCCGACCCGGAGGCGATCGGGGATGCGGTGCCCGCGCTGACGGCTGCGGCCGGCGAGGACACCTACGTCCATACCTGGAAGGACAGCGCCGGCGGCTTTCTGCGCGCGCTGCAGATGGAGGACAACATCATGTTCATCATCCTGTCGATCCTCGTGCTGATCGCCACGCTCAACATCACCTCGGGCCTCGTCATGCTGGTCAAGAACAAGGGCCGCGACATCGGCATCCTGCGGACCATGGGACTGACGGAAGGCACGATCCTGCGGGTGTTCTTTCTCTGCGGCGCCTCGATCGGCATCGTCGGCACGGCCATCGGGGTCGTCCTGGGGTGCCTCTTCGCGCTCTACATCGGGCCGATCTTCGACCTCGTGAACTGGGCGGCGGGCGGCGGCGTCTGGGACCCGTCGGTGCGCTACATCTCGGCGCTGCCCGCGCGGCTGGAACTGGCCGACGTGCTGTCGGCGGTGGCCCTGTCGCTGACGCTGTCGTTCCTCGTCACCATCTTTCCGGCGCGCCGGGCGGCCCGGATGAACCCGGTGGAGGCGTTGCGCTATGAGTGATGCGCTGCATCTGGCGGGGATCGAGAAGGGTTACAACCTCGGCCAGCCGGGAGAGATCCGCGTGCTGAACGGCGTCGACCTGCGGCTGGCGCGAGGCGAGGTCTGCGCGCTCGTGGCGCCGTCGGGGGCGGGCAAGTCGACGCTGCTGCACATCGCGGGGCTGCTCGACACGCCCGACGCCGGGACCGTGACGATCGGTGGCGAGGATCTGACCGGGCAGGGCGACCGGGCCCGCACCCGCGCGCGCCGCCAGCGGATCGGCTTCGTCTATCAGTTCCATCATCTGCTGCCGGAGTTCACCGCCGCCGAGAACATCGTGCTGCCGCAACTCGCCAATGGCATATCGCAGCGCGACGCGCGCGCGCGCGCCGAGGCGCTTCTGGGCCAGGTCGGCCTCGCGCATCGCCTCGACCACCGCCCGGCGGAGATGTCGGGCGGCGAGCAGCAGCGGACCGCCTTCTGCCGGGCGCTGGCCAACGCTCCGAGCCTCCTGCTCGCCGACGAGCCGACCGGCAACCTCGATCCCGGCACGTCCGACACGGTCTTCGACGCGCTGATGGCGCTGGTCCGCGAAACCGGGATGGCGGCGCTGATCGCCACGCACAACCTGGCGCTGGCGCAGCGGATGGACCGGACGATCAGACTTGAGGGGGGCAAACTAGAGGCGGGCAGGCCCTAGGTGGGGGCAGGCTAACCTGACGTCCGCGCGACCGGCCAGGCCGCCGTAATAGGCGGCCAGGGCGTCGAAGAGGCGCGCCCGGATCGCGGGCCCCTCCATCAGCCCCTCGTGCCTCGCGCCCTCGACCAGCTCCAGCCGGCCGCCGTCCCACGACCCCATGCGGACGTGGATCGCATCCTGCGACACGATGGTCTCGTCGCTGCCGAGGAAGGTGAGGCAGGGCACGTCGGGCGAGGCCATCCGCGCCAGGGTATGCATCTCGCGCAGCGCGGCCCAGATCCAGCCAAGCGACGGGCCGCCTAGGGCGAGTTCCGGATGCGCGGTGATCTGCCGTTTCATCCAGGCGAACATCTCTGCGTCGTGGGTCAGCAGGTTGCCCTCGAACGGGGCGGCGGCGGGGTCGGCGACCTTGCCCGACGCGGGGGCCATCCGCTCGCCCATCCCGACCGACGCGGCTAGCGACGACAGCCCCCAGGCCAGCAACCTGCGCTGTGGCGGCAGCGGCAGGCCCCACATCGGGGCCGAGAACGCCGCCCGGCGGAACTCGCGCCGCCGGTGCAAGGCCCGAAGGCCGATGAGGCCGCCCATGGAATGGCCGAGGAGATGCCAGGGGTGCGGCATCCCGACGTCCGCACAGGTCGTCAGGAAAGCATCAACGTCGATCTGGAAAGAACTGAAATCGTTGACATGACCCATGGCTGGATTGCGCGCCGATCGCGGCGAGAGACCCTGGCCGCGCCAGTCGATCGCCGCGCTGGCGAAGCCGCGGTCGGCAAGCTCGCGCGCCACGTCCGAATATTTTTCCACGTATTCCGTGCGGCCCGGAAACATCAGGACGGTGCCCCGCTGCCCCTGCGGCCAGAGCGCCACGCGCAGACGCACCCCGTCGGCCGCGGGCCTCCAGACGGCATGCCCGCCCGGTGGCCCCGAGGCGACCTCGGCGTGGTAGGGCGCGGCCTGCACCGCTCAGGACAGCGCGCCGCCCAGTTTCATCGCCTGGCCCATGTCGCCCTCGACCTTCAGCTTGCCGGTCATGAAGGCCGAGGTGGCGTTGACGTCGCCGTCGAGGATGCCGCGGAAGGTCTCGGCATCGGCGCTCATGGTGCATTCCGCCTCCTCGTCCCCCTCCCGAACGCCGGCGGAATCGAGCATGATCGCGCCCTCGTCCGCGATGACGAACTTGACGCTGCCGTCGAAGGTGCCAATCTTTGCGGAGAGCTGCGTGACGGCTTCGTTGATGATGTCGCTCATGTGAACCTCTGTTGTCAGACGCCGGAAACGGCGGGATCGGTCACGGACAGGATGGTTGACCTTCGCGTCACTCTCAAGAGCCTCGCGCTGGCGTTGTCGTGTTTTTACGCGACGTCCGCCCCGGCGCAGGAGCTGGAAGGCGATGCGCAGGTCCTCCTCAACCGGCTGGGCACGCTCACCGCCGAGGGCGATGCGGTGGAGGCAGGGCGGCTCTCGCGGGAGATCCTGGAGCGCTGGAGCCATTCCGGCAGCGCGTCGATGGACCTGCTCCTGCAACGCGGGATCGAGGCGATCCGGGATGGCGACCTGCCGCGCGCCATCGCGCACCTGACGGCGCTCACCGATCACGCGCCGGAGTTCGCGGAGGGCTGGAACCAACGGGCGACGGCCTTCTTCCTGATGGATCGCTACGGCGAGGCCATGTCGGACATCGAGCAGGTGCTCATCCTCGAGCCGCGACATTTCGGGGCGCTCGCGGGGCTCGGCATCATGTTCGAGCAGATGGGCGAGCAGCAGGCCGCGCTCAAGGCGCTGAAGGCGGCGCAGCAGGTGCATCCGGCCGAGGAGAACGTCAACGACGCCGTCGAGCGGTTGGAACGGCAGACCGGCGATCGGACCCTCTGAATGGAGTCTCCCCTCGGCCGGGTGACGGCGGTCCTCGGGCCGACGAATACCGGAAAGACGCATTATGCCATCGAGCGGATGCTGGCGCACCGCACCGGCGTCATCGGCCTGCCGTTGCGCCTGCTGGCGCGCGAGGTCTACGACCGGATCGTCGCGCTGCGCGGTCCGTCCGTCGTCGCCCTCGTCACCGGTGAGGAGCGGATCGTGCCGCCGCGCGCCGTCTACTGGGTCTGCACGGTGGAGGCGATGCCGCAGGGGCTGGGGGCCGATTTCGTCGCCATCGACGAGATCCAGCTCTGCGCCGACCCCGACCGCGGCCATGTCTTCACCGACCGCCTGCTCAACATGCGCGGCCTGCACGAGACGCTCTTCATGGGGTCCGACACGATGCGGCCCGCCATCGCCGAACTCGTCCCGAAGGTGCATTTTACGCGGCGCGAGCGGTTCAGCGAGCTGACCTACACCGGCTCGAAGAAGATCAGCCGGATGCCGGGGCGCACCGCCATCGTCGGCTTCAGCGTCGAGAACGTCTATGCCATCGCCGAGTTGCTGAAGCGCCTCAAGGGCGGGGCCGCCGTAGTGATGGGTGCGCTCAGCCCCCGGACGCGCAACGCGCAGGTCGAGATGTACCAGAACGGCGACGTCGATTACCTGGTGGCGACCGATGCCATCGGCATGGGCCTGAACCTCGACATCCGGCACGTCGCCTTCTCGGCCACCTCGAAGTTCGACGGCCACCGCATCCGCCCGCTGATGCCGCACGAGCTGGCGCAGATCGCGGGGCGGGCGGGGCGCTACATGCAGCCCGGCAGCTTCGGCGTCACCGGCGAGGCGGGGCCGCTGGAGGACGGGGTGGTCGAGGCCATCGAGTCGCACAGCTTCAAGCCGATCGACCGGCTGATGTGGCGCAACGACCGGCTGGAGTTCGGCTCCGCCGAGGCGCTCGTCGCCTCGCTGGAGGCCCCCAGTCCCGAGCGGGGTCTCGCGCGGGGGCGGGAGGCGGACGATTTGTCGTCCCTCAAGACGCTGACGGCGCTGGAGGCGGTCGCGGTGCGCCTGCGCGACGCGCGCGACGTGCGCCTGCTCTGGGACGTCTGCCGCATCCCCGACTTCCAGGGCATCAGCCACGGCGAGCATACCAACCTTCTGGCGCGCATCTTCGGGTTCCTGCACAAGGCGGGGCGGGTGCCCGACGACTGGTTCAACCGCCAGGTCAAGCGCATGGATCGCGTGGACGGCGATATCGACACCTTGTCGAAACGTCTCGCCTATATCCGCACCTGGACCTATGTGGCGCAACGCAAGAGCTGGGTGGACAACGAGACCCATTGGCGCGAAGCGACCCGCGCGGTAGAAGATCGGCTGTCGGATGCGCTCCACCGGGCGTTGACGAACCGGTTCGTGGACCGGCGGACCAGCGTGCTGCTCCGCCGCCTGAAGATGAAGGAGGGCCTCTTGGCCGAGATCAACGACAAGGGCGAAGTGATCGTCGAGGGCGAGACGCTCGGGATGATGCAGGGCTTCCGCTTCAACCACACGGGGACGACGTCGCCGGACGAGGCGAAGACGCTGCGGCAGGCCGCGACCCAGGCGCTGCGCCCGGAGTTCCATCTGCGCGCCGACCGTTTCTACAACGCGCCCGACACCGAGATGGACTTTACCGAGCAGGGCGGCCTGATGTGGGGCAACCTGGCGGTGGGCAAGCTGGTGAAGGGCACGGAGGCGCTCAAGCCCGCCGTCGAGGCCTTTGTCGACGACGAGGCCGGGCCGGAGGTGATGCAGAAGGTCACCCGCCGCCTGCAGCATTTCATCGACCGCAAGACCGCCGTCGCCTTCGAGCCGCTGCTGGTCATGTCGCGCGACGAGGCGGTGACGGGCCTCGCGCGCGGGTTCGCGTTCCGCATGCTGGAGAGCTTCGGCCTGCTGCCGCGCCACGAGGTCGCGACGGAGGTGAAGGAGCTGGACCAGGAGGCGCGCGGACAGCTTCGCAAGCATGGCGTCCGCTTCGGCCAGTTCACGGTCTTCCAGCAACTCCTGCTCAAGCCCGCGCCCACCCGCCTCCGCCTCGTCCTCTGGTCGCTCTGGCAGGATCTTGCCGAGTTTCCCGAGGCCCCGCCGCCGGGCCTGGTGACGGTGCCCAAGGTCGAGTGGGCCACCGAGGGCTATTACACGATGGCGGGCTACCGGCTATCCGGCAGCCGCGCGATCCGCATCGACATGCTGGAGCGCCTTGCCGACCTGCTGCGCGCAGGTGATTCGCGGAGCGGGTTCGAGGCGACGCCTGACATGCTGTCGATCACCGGGATGACGCTGGAGCAGTTCGCAGACCTGATGGGCGGCCTCGGCTACGCCGCGGAGCGGGGCGAGCGTTCCAAGGTGAGGATCAGGCCGGAACCCGCGGAGAAGGCGACGGAAAAGCCCGTCAGCGCAGTGGCTCCGGGCGGCCCGACCGCGCCGCCCGATACGCCGCCGGACGCGCCCGCCGAGGAGCCGGTTCCGCCGCCCGCGCCACCCGCGCCGCCGGTGGGCGACCCTCCCGTCGATCTGCCACCCGACATGCCCCCGCCGCCCGACATGCCGCCGCCCGTCGAGGAGCCGCCTGCTCTCGCGCAGGCGGAGCCGGCGACCAAGGTGGAGCCGGCGACCGAGGTGGAGCCGGTGGCCGAGGTGGAGCCGGTGGCCGAGGCGGAACCGGTGACCGAGGTGGAACCGGTGGCCGAGGCGGAGCCGGTGGCCGAGGTCGAGCCCGAGGCCACGCCGGAGGCAAGCGAGGTCTTCTACACCTTCACCTGGGCCCCGAAACGCCCCCCCCGTGGCCCCCGCCGCGACGGCAATCGCGACGGCAACCGCGAGGGCAACCGCGAAGGCGGCGATCGCCAGCGTGGCGCGAAGCCTGCCGGCAAGGGCTCCGGCAAACCCGCCGGCAAGGGCGGCGGCACCTCCGGCGGCAAGGGCAAACGCGACGACCGCCCCGGCGGCGGCGGGCAAACGACCTACGAGGCAAAGCCGAGCCGCGACAAGCCCATCGATCCCGACAACCCCTTCGCCGCGCTGGCGGCGCTCAAGACGAGGTGAACGGGGCCGCCTTGCGGCAGCGGCTCGACAAATGGCTCTGGCAGGCGCGGTTCTTCAAGACGCGCACGCTGGCCGCCAGGGTCGTGACTGGCAGCGGCGTGCGGGTGAACGGGGACCGTATCACCAAGCCCGCCCATGGCGTGGCGCCGGGCGACTTTCTGACGTTCGCGCAGGGCGATCGCGTCCGGATCGTGCAGGTCGCGGCCCTGGGCGCGCGGCGCGGACCGGCGGCCGAGGCGCAGGCGCTCTACGTCGACAACACCCCGCCGCCGGTGCCCCGCGTCGGCCCTCGCCCGACCGGGCGCGACCGCCGACGGATGGACGCCGAGCGAGAGGACCGCGACGGCTGAGGCGCACGGAGCCGTGACCCGCGCTTGAACCCCGGGTGAGGCGCCGTTAGACCGCACCGGCAACCCTCGAGGGACACCCGCCATGACCTACATCGTCAACGACGCCTGCATCGCCTGCAAGTATACCGATTGCGTCGAGGTCTGCCCCGTGGACTGCTTCTACGAGGGCGAGAACATGCTCGTCATCCATCCCGATGAGTGCATCGACTGCGGCGTCTGCGAGCCGGAATGCCCGGCCGACGCGATCCGCCCGGATACCGAACCGGACACGGAGAAATGGGTCGAATTCAACCGCAAGTATTCGGAACTCTGGCCGGTAATCATCACCAAGAAGGATCCGCTGCCCGACGCCGAAGCGATGGACGGCAAGCCTGACAAGATGGAGCTGTTCTCCGAAGCGCCCGGCGAGGGTGGCTGAACCGCCGGCGCGGCGGGGGAGGGATGGGTCAGGAATCGTGACGCTTCCACGACAACGTCTTCTGTGGTATGTGAGAGCCTTGATGCGGGCATGATGCCCGCGTGTGCAATGCCAGGTCGACGTCGGTTTGCCCCCGGCGGAGACATCACTCGACGCGTCACCCCTCCGGCCTCGGGACGATCTCCCGGGGCGGGATCGTTTTGCGGTCCGGAGTTCACGGGCCGACGCGTCGGACGACCCCGAGAGGATGACCATGTCCAAGAAGTCCGATTTCCGCCCGAACGAATACGTCGTCTACCCCGCGCATGGCGTGGGCCAGATCGTTTCGATCGAGAAGCAGGAGGTCGCGGGCCTCGAGCTTGAGCTGTTCGTCATCTCCTTCGCCAAGGACAAGATGACGCTGCGCGTGCCGACCTACAAGGCGACGGACGTGGGCATGCGCTCGCTCTCCTCGCCCGAGGTCGTGACCAAGGCGATGGCCACGCTCAAGGGCAAGGCGCGCGTCAAGAAGGCGATGTGGTCGCGCCGCGCCCAGGAATACGAGGCCAAGATCAACTCCGGCGACCTGATCGCGATTGCCGAGGTCGTGCGCGACCTGCACCGCAACGACGAGCAGCGCGAGCAGTCCTATTCGGAGCGTCAGCTCTACGAAGCCGCCCTCGACCGGCTGACCCGTGAGCTGGCGGCCGTCAACAACGACATGGACGAGGATGGCGCGCTCAAGGCCGTCGACGAGATCCTGATGGCTCGCGCCGCGGCCTAGGGTTTCCCCTCCGGTCCGACATGCGGGCGTTCCTTCGGGGACGCCCGTTTGCCGTCAGGTCCACCGGCATCGGATCCACAGGCTCCAAGTCCACGGGCTTCAGGTACACCGGCTTCAGGTCCACCAGGCGTCGATGCGCGCGATGTCGTCGTCCGACCAGCCGAAATGATGCGCGAACTCATGCACCGTCACATGCGCGACCAGCGCCGCGATGGTCACGTCGCCGCGCGCCGCCCATTCGTCGAGGATCGGGCGGCGGAAGAGGGTGACGACGGAGGGTTGCGACGGCATGTCCACCGACCGCTCGGTCAACGGCTCGCCCTCGTAGAGGCCGGTGAGATCGTATCCGTCCTCGATCTCCATCTCGTCGAGCAGGGCCTCCCCCGGCCATTCCTCCACCAGAAGGCGCACCTCGGCGGCGAGTCCGGCGAAGGGGGCCGGAAAGGCGGCGCGGGCGGCCTCTGCCATCGCCCGCATCTCCTCGGCATCCGGCGCGATCATTCGAGGACGCGCGGCCCGTCGGGCGTATAGATATGCGCGGCGAGCGACGGCGCCCCGGTGGTGACCTCGATTCGCGGGTCGTCGAGGATTTCCGCCAGCACCGCCGCCAGCCGCGCGCCCCCGGGGTGGGAGAGCGCCAGCCGCGTCAGGCGCCGGTCCGATCCGGCGAAGTCCGGCGCGGCGCTGTCCCACTGGATGATGGCCGGGAAGCAGCCGTCGAACGGAAGGATGCCGTCGTCCGGAATGGCCATCCGCCAGCGGAACGCGCCGCGCGACAGGGCGACGGGCGTTCCGGCATCCGGATGACGGGCGACCAGCGCCGCGATATCGTCGGTCCGCAGGATCCAGTTCGACAGGCGCGGCGGCCCTTCCCGGCGGTCCAGGTCGAACCAGCGGGGCCGATGCGGCGGGGCGGCATCCGGGTCGATCGCGATGACCTCGAGGTATTCGCCCGCCCCCAGACCGGCGAGCAGGTTGTGCGTTCCCATCAGATCGTGACGCCCGCCCGGGAGCAGGACGGCTCCCAGACGCCGTTCGACGTAGGTTCGCCCCGCGTCCAAAGTTGCGGCGGAGATCGCGAAGTGGTCAAAGGCCTGCATGGGCACGAATGTTAGCCTCGAAGCGCGCAAGGCGCAAATGCGCAGGCAGTGCCTCGCCGCCCGCGCGCGCGCAGGGCCGCTCGCGCATGCGGCGGCGGCGACGCGCCTCTACGCGCGCCTGATGCTGCTGCGGGGCCGGGTCATCGCCGGCTATCTGCCCATCGGATCGGAAGCCGACCCGGGCGGCGCGATGCGCGTCCTGTCCCGCGACAACCGCATCTGCGTGCCGGTGGTGACGGCGAAGGGGGTGCCGCTGCGCTTCCGGGAATGGACGCCCGGCTGCGCGCTGGAGGTCGGGCCCTTCGGGGTGCAGGTCCCGGTGGACGGGGGTTGGCGGGTGCCCGATGTGGTGATCGTGCCGCTCTTGGCCTTCGATGCGCGGGGCGGGCGGCTGGGCTATGGCGGGGGGTTCTACGACCGGACGCTGGCGGGGTTGCGCGGCGCGTTGGTCGTGGGCTTCGCGCTGGAGGCGCAGCGGGTCGACGCGGTCCCGCGGGATGCGACCGACGTGACGCTTCCCTGGATCGTCACCGAACGCGGCGTCGCCGGACCGGGGCTTTCCGAGGGCGACGCGGGGGTATAGGCCGTCGCGCGACCCTGGCCGGAGACTCCCGACATGACACCCGACACGATGCCCGCCTTCGACCGGTCGCTCAAGATCGCGGCGTCCATCCTAGCCGCCGACTTCGCCAACTTCGGCGCGGAATGCCGCGCGGTGGAGGAGCAGGGGGCGGACTGGATCCATGTGGACGTGATGGACGGACATTTCGTGCCCAACATCACCTTCGGGCCGGCGATCTGCGCCGCTCTGCGTCCGCATGTCTCGGGGCCGATGGACGTCCACCTGATGATCGCGCCGGTCGACCCTTACATCGACGCCTTCGCGCGGGCCGGGGCCGACGTGCTGACGGCGCATGTCGAGGCGGGGCCGCATATTCACCGGACGCTGCAGGCGATCCGGGGCGCGGGTCTCAGGGCCGGGCTCGCGCTCAACCCCGGCACTCCGGCGGAAGCGGCCGCGGCGCTGCTCGACGACGTCGACCTCATCTGCGTGATGACGGTCAATCCCGGTTTCGGGGGACAGTCCTTCCTGCAGGGCCAGCTCGCGAAGATCCGCCGGTTGCGGGAAATGGTCGGCGACAGGCCCGTCCACATCGAGGTCGACGGCGGCGTCGATCGTCGGACGGCAGCGGAGGTGGTCGCGGCGGGGGCGGACGTGCTGGTCGCCGGGTCCGCGGTCTTCCGGGGCGGGTCCGTCGCCGCGCCGGAGGCCTACGGCGCGAATATCCGCGCGATCCGGGAGGCGGCGAGGGTGCCGCGCGACTGAGGCCGGTGCCTCTAGGCGACCGGAGGATGGTTGAGTCGCGGATGTTGCGAGGTCATGCGGGGCCGGCGACATCCGGGTCGTGGCCCGGCGGTCTGCCCGATCGGAACCGCGCCCATCGCGGACCTGCCGCCCCGGATCTGCCGTCTCGACCTTGGGCGCGCGAGCGGGGACGGCGCGGCCCGTCAGCGGATGTTCAGCCAGACCGGCGGCGGCGATGCGGCCTCCGCGGCGACCGCCATCTGGACGGGTCCGATGACATGGGTCGGCATCAGGCCCGCGGCGAAGACGAAGAGAAGGAGGGCGAAGACGAGGCGTTCGCCCCAGAGCGTCCGGCGTGCAATTCTCGACATGGCATGGTCCCTTCAAGCGGTGTTCCACCGTAGGGAGGCGCGCGGGATCGTCCGCCCCCGAGGTCCGGGATTCTCCCGGACGGTTGCCGCCTTTGGCGGCTGGCCGCGTCCGCCATCGGCGGCGCGCGACGGCTCCTTTCAGAGGCGCAAGAAGAAATCGTCGTGGCTGGCCCAGAAGGCCGCGAGGTCCGACAGCGTGATGCCGCCGGTCGAAGGCGACGCCCCGGCGAGGCGGTCGATGTCCATGCCCAGAAGCAGCGCCAGCCGCCGCGCCGTGCGCGCCTCGTCGGTCGGCGAGCCGCAGTTGCGGATCGCGGCGTCGATCTCCCGCGCGGCGGAGACCAGCGCAGTCTCGAGCCGGCGCGCCATGATGTCGCCATGGTCCCGTGCGATGTCGCGCACCACGCGGCGATAGCCGTCGGCGTCGGCATGCAGGGCCTCGATCACCAGTATGCGCAGGTCGTCGTCGTTCATCGGTGCCTCACCTTTCGGCAACCTCTATGCACCGCCAAACGTGAATCGCCGGTAAAGCGCGGATTGTTCGCGCCCTCCGAGTCGACAGCATTCGACGACAAGTCGATCGAAACGCCGTGGTGCGGCGGGCGGGTCCGCGGTCTCGACGTCTTTTCCGGGGCGGGCCGCGGGCCCCGCGCTCCGGCGGCAGGCGGGCACGCGCCGCGATGCCGAAACATTTGGACATGCCCCCTCCGCTGCGCCACGTTCCGCCGGACATGCTGTCCTCGCGCGGAAGCGGGCCATCCTGCGGGAGCGAGCTCCGGTTCGAAGTGACGGCGCGACAGGGAGGAAGAAGATGTTTGTCGTCACCGTCACGATCGAGGTGTTTCCCCACGAGTGGGACGCGTTCA
The DNA here is from genome assembly GCA_038320125.1 of Rhodobacterales bacterium. Taxonomy (GTDB): domain Bacteria; phylum Pseudomonadota; class Alphaproteobacteria; order Rhodobacterales; family Rhodobacteraceae; genus Jannaschia. The sequence goes on from JBBQDX010000010.1 coordinate 14,238, forward strand.
TGCCCCTGATGATGGACAACGCGCGCGCCTCGCGAAAGGAGCCCGCCTGTTCGCGTTTCGACGTCGCGACCGATCCGTCGCGCGAGGGCGAGGTCTGCCTCTGGGAGATCTACGACGACGAAGCCGGCTTCGAGGCGCACCGGCAGACGCCGCATTTCCTGCGGTTCGATGCGGCAACCAGGGACATGGTCCGGCGCCGGTCGCTGACGACCTACGCGCGGCTCGAGGACTGACGCCCGGCCGGCAGGACTGCCACCGGGCATGGTGGAGCACGGGGGGCGTCGAACGCAGGGCGGAGGCGCGCCGGCGATTGCGCGTTGCGTCGCACCGGCCGCCTTTGGCCGGTGACGGATGCCCGCCTATCGCCGCCGAAGCCGGCCGGCAAGGTGCGGCAGTCGCCCGTTCCAAGGAGGCCGCCGGCGCAGGGAGCCTGCCCCTTCGGCCCGCATCCTTCCCCGCCACGATCGCGTGTGCCGCACGTCGTCCCGCTTTCCTCCGCCGCGCATCGGTGTAAGCAGGACGGCGCAACACCAGACCCTGCCGATGCCGGAGCCCCTCGATGCGTTACACCGCCGCCCTAGCCGTCCTCTTCATGTCCAGCGCGTCGTCGATGGCCGATATGATCCTGCTGGGCGATCTGCACATCGACCGGCCGATGCTGCGCGAGACCCCACCGAACGCGACCGTCGGAGCCGGCTATCTGACCGTCGTGAACACCGGCGACAGCGATGACACGCTGACCGGGGCCGCCTTCGCGGCGGACGTGGCGGAGGACGTGCATATGCACCGGATGGCGATGGCCGATGGCGTGATGACGATGCGCGCGGTCGAGGGCGGCATCCCGCTTCCGGCGGGCGAGACGGTGACGCTGGTATCGGGCGGCGACCATCTGATGATCACGGGGCTGGAGCGGCCATTGACGGCAGGCGAGAGCCACGAGGTGACCCTGGCCTTCGAGAAGGCGGGCGAGGTCACGCTCGACATGCCGGTGATGACGCTGGGGGAGATCCGCGCGGCATCCGAAGGCACCGCCCCGATGGATCACACCGCCCCCGCGAGCAACTGAGATGGCCCCCCGCGTCCTTTCGATCGTGGCCGTCGTCGCCGTCGCGGTCCTTGCCCTCGGCGGTGGCATCCTTCTGCGACAGGTGATCGACACCCGCACGCCGGTCGCCGCCAATGTCTCCGTCGATCTGGGGGCGCCCTTCGCGCTCGTCGATCAGAACGGCGAAAGCATCACGGAGGCGGCCTTCCAGGGGCGCCCGACGCTGCTGTTCTTCGGCTTCACCCACTGCCCCGAGGTCTGCCCCACGACGGTCTACGACATGGAGACATGGCTTGCGGACCTGAAGGTCGAACCGGGCCAGGTCGGCGCCTATTTCGTGACCGTCGACCCCGAGCGGGACACTCCCGCAGACCTCAGGGCTTATCTCGAGCCGCAGTCCGACATGGTCGTCGGCATCACCGGCGAGCCGGAGAAGGTCTGGGACATGGCGCGCAGCTGGCGCGTCTACTGGCAGAAGCGACCTTTGGGCGGGGGGGACTACACGCTCGACCATTTCGCCTCGGTCTTCGTGCTGGACGCCGACGGCAAGGTCGCCGACCTGATCGCCTTCCAGGAAGACCCGGAGACCGCGAAAGCCAAGATCGCCGCCGTCCTCGGCTGAGGCGCGGGACGGCAGGCGGTCGATCCGGTCTCCGAGGCACTGGCGCGATGCGGATCCCTGCGTTAGACTGCCGCCATCAGACCCGGACAACCGGGCGGTGGCAGAGCAGTATCAGGCGGACCCAATGACAGAAATCGCGCACGGCGCGATCGTCGTCCTTCCGGGCGAGGCGATCGTATCCCGGTGGTGGCGGACGATCGACAAGGGCGTGCTGGGCGCGCTCGTGCTGCTCTTCGCCCTGGGGCTGCTCCTCGGCTTCGCGGCCTCGGTGCCGCTGGCGGAGCGCAACGGGTTGCCGGCATTCCACTACGTCTACCGGCAGGCGTTCTTCGGCGGGCTCGCCTTCGTGGTGATGATCGTCGCCTCGATGATGTCCCCCCGCATGGTGCGCCGCCTCGGCGTCGTCGGATTCATCTTCGCGGCCATCGCCCTGATGCTGCTGCCGCTGTTCGGCACCGACTTCGGCAAGGGAGCGGTGCGGTGGTATTCGCTGGGTTTCGCGTCGTTCCAGCCGTCCGAGTTTCTCAAGCCGGTCTTCGTCATCCTCTGCGCCTGGCTCATGGCCTCCGCCTCGGAGCCGAACGGCCCGCCGGGCCGCGCCATCAGCTTCGCCGTCCTCGGCGTCGTCATCGCCTTCCTGGCCCTGCAGCCGGACTTCGGGCAGGCAATGCTGTTCGTCGTCGCCTGGTGCTCGATCTATTTCGTCGCCGGCGCGCCGATCCTGTTGCTGACCGGCGTCGTCGGCTGCGTCGGCGCGGCAGGAGCGTTCGCCTATGCGAACTCCGAGCACTTCGCCCGCCGCATCGACGGGTTCCTCTCACCCGAGGTCGATCCGCGCACGCAGATGGGCTATGCCATCGACGCCATCCGGGAGGGCGGCTTCCTCGGCACCGGCGTGAACGAGGGGCGGGTGAAGTGGATCCTGCCGGACGCGCATACCGACTTCATCATCGCCGTCGCGGCCGAGGAATACGGGCTCATCATGGTGCTCTGCATCGTGGGCCTCTTCGGCTTCATCGCCTGGCGGTGCCTTCTGCGCCTCTGCGTGGAGCGCAACACCTTCATCCGCCTCGCGGGGACCGGGCTCACGGTCATGCTCTGCACCCAGGCGTTCATCAACCTCGGCGTCGCGGTGCGCCTGTTGCCGGCCAAGGGCATGACGCTGCCCTTCGTGAGCTACGGCGGCTCCTCGCTGATTGCCATGGGGGCCTTGACGGGGATGCTGCTGTGCTTCACCCGCACCCGGCCACAGGGCGAGATCGGGGACCACCTGCTCTCGAATGGCTATCGTTGAGGGGCATTCCATGACCGACCCGCTGATCGTTATCGCCGCCGGGGGCACCGGGGGACATATGTTCCCGGCGCAGGCCCTCGTCGAGCAGATGCTGTCGCGCGGCTGGCGGGTGAAGCTGTCGACCGACGACCGGGGCGCGCGCTACGCGGGCGGCTTTCCCGACGACGTGGAGATCGAGGTGATCCCCTCCGCCACCTTCGCCCGCGGCGCCATGGCGGCCCGGGCGGGCGTGCCGTTCAAGCTCGCGGCCGGTGTTTTGCGGGTGCTGCGCGGCTTCCGGCGCGACCGACCGGCCGTCGTCGCGGGCTTCGGCGGCTACCCGGCGATCCCGGCGATGGCGGCCGCGGTGATGATGAAGCTGCCCCGCATCCTCCACGAGCAGAACGGCGTGCCGGGTGAGGTCAACCGCCGCTTCGCCACGCGCGTCGACGCCTTCGCCTGCGGCATGTGGCCCACCGACCTGCCCGAGGGCGTGGAGGGCCATCACACCGGAAACCCGGTGCGCGCCGCCATCCTGGCGCGGGCGGGGGCCGCCTACATCCCGCCGGGCGACTATCCCATGACCGTTCTCGTGACGGGCGGCAGCCAGGGTGCCCGCATCCTGTCGGACGTCGTGCCCGAGGCGCTGTCCAGCCTCCCCGACGGCTTGCGCCGCTACCTGCGCGTCTCCCATCAGGCGCGTCCCGAGGACGAGGACCGGGTCGCGTCCTTCTATGCCTCCGCCGGCATCTCGGCCGAGGTCCGCAGTTTCTTCGACGACGTGCCCAACCGCATGGCCGACGCGCAGCTCGTCATCAGCCGCTCCGGCGCCTCCACCGTGGCCGACCTCAGCGTGATCGGCCGCCCGTCGATCCTCGTGCCCTATGCCGCGGCCGCGGGCGACCACCAGACGGCCAACGCCCACGTGCTCAGCGATGCCGGCGCCGCGATCCTCATCCCCGAGCGCAAGCTGACCGCGGAAAGCCTCGCCGAGCAGGTCGAGCTGATCCTGACCAGCCCGGACGGCGCGCTGCAGATGCACCGCGCGGCCCTGTCGGTGGCGATGCCCGACGCCGCCGCCCGCCTCGCCGATCTGGCCGAATACACAGCGAGCAAGCACCTATGAACGCGACCAAGCTGCCCCAGCAGATGGGCCCCATCCACTTCGTCGGCATCGGCGGCATCGGCATGTCGGGCATTGCCGAGGTTCTGCTCAGCCACGGCTACAACGTGCAGGGTTCCGACGTGAAGACCTCCGTGATCACCGACCGGCTCGCGACCCTCGGCGCGCGGATCTTCGAGGGGCAGGCGGCCCAGAACCTGGAGGGCGCCGAGGTCGTCGTCATCTCCTCGGCGATCAGGCCCGGCAATCCCGAACTCGACGCCGCCCGCGCCGGCGGCCTGCCGGTCGTGCGCCGCGCCGAGATGCTGGCCGAGCTCATGCGCCTGCGCTCCAACATCGCCGTCGCGGGCACGCACGGCAAGACGACCACGACCACGATGGTCAGCGCGCTGCTCGACGCCGGCAAGCTCGACCCGACGGTCATCAACGGCGGCATCATCCACGCCTACGGCTCCAACGCACGGATGGGGCAGGGCGAGTGGATGGTGGTCGAGGCCGACGAGAGCGACGGCACTTTCAACCGCCTGCCCGCGACCATCGCCATCGTCACCAACATCGACCCCGAGCACATGGAGCACTGGGGCAGCATCGAGGCGCTGCGGCAGGGCTTCACCGATTTCGTGTCGAACATCCCGTTCTACGGCCTCGCCATCTGCTGCACCGACCACCCGGAGGTGCGCGCGCTGGTGGGCCGCGTCACCGACCGGCGGGTCGTCACCTTCGGCTTCAACGCGCAGGCCGACGTGCGGGCCGTCAACCTGACCTACGCGGCGGGCGTGGCGCATTTCGACATCCAGCTCCAGGCCGAGGACCTGGTCATCGAGGGCTGCACCCTGCCGATGCCGGGCGACCACAACGTCTCGAACGCGCTCTCCGCCGTGGCGGTGGCCCGCGAACTCGGCGTGCCCCGGTCGGTGATCCGCGAGGGGCTGGCCTCCTTCGGCGGCGTCAACCGGCGTTTCACCCGTGTGGGAACATGGAACGGCGTGCCGATCATCGACGATTACGGCCACCACCCGGTCGAGATCGCCGCCGTGCTGCGCGCGGCGCGCCAGTCCATCGGCGACACCGGCCGTGTCATCGCCATTCACCAGCCGCATCGTTATTCGCGCCTGCACGCGCTCTTCGACGATTTCTGCGGCTGTTTCGCGGACGCCGACGTCGTGGGCATCGCCGATGTCTATGCCGCGGGCGAGGATCCGATCCCGGGGGCGTCGCGCGACGACCTCGTCGCGGGCCTGATCCGCACGGGCCACCGCCACGCCCGCGCCGTGACGAACGAGGACGACATGGAGCGCATCGTGCGCGAGCAGGCGCGGGAAGGCGACATCGTCGTCTGCCTCGGGGCGGGCACAATCTCGGCCTGGGCCAACGGATTGTCGGAGCGGTTGAATGGTTGAGGCGGGCGTGAACAGGATGTCGCGCGCAGGGCGCTCGAGGGCGGCGGTCGTGGCCGTCCTGCCGATGTGGCGGCTCCGGTTCCTCTGTCGGGGCTCCGCGACGGGTCGGAGGACGGCCCGATGACCGCCGCGGCCGATCTTCACGGGCTCCTGCTCGCCGCCCTCGTCTGCCTCACCGGGTTCGCGGCGGGAACCAACCTGGCGCGGGACGGCGGCGGGCTGGCGCGCGGCATCGTCGTCGCGCTTCTGATGCTGGCGGGGCTCGCCCTCTGGGGCGTCGCTCGCCAGACGAACGGACTGCTGCACGCGCATCTCGTCGTGCCGCTCGCCTTCGTCGTCCTGCCCTCCTGCGCCGGGCTTCTCCTCTCCATCCCGTGGACGGCCTGGCGCGCGCGGGAGCAGGCGTGACCCTCCCTTCGGTCCGGGGCAGTCTCACCCCCGCGAGGCCGCTGGCCGATCTGACCTGGCTGCGGGTGGGCGGCCCTGCCGACGCGCTGTTCCAGCCGGCCGACCAGGCCGATCTGCGGGAGTTCCTCGCAGCGCTCGACCCCGCCGTCGCGGTCTTTCCGATGGGCGTCGGCTCCAACCTGATCGTGCGCGACGGTGGCCTGCGCGCCGTGGTCGTCCGCCTCGGGCGCGCCTTCAACGGCATCGAGGTCGACGGCGACCGGGTCACCGCCGGCGCCGCGGCGCTCGATGCCCATGTGGCGCGCCGGGCGGCCGCGGCGGGGCTGGACCTCACGTTCCTGCGGACCATCCCCGGCAGCATCGGCGGCGCGGTGCGGATGAACGCGGGCTGCTACGGAAGCTATGTCGCGGACCATCTGACGGGCGTGACGGCGGTGCTGCGCGACGGACGGGTCGTGGAAATGCCGGCGTCCGACCTGCACCTCGCCTATCGGTCGAGCCACCTGCCCGAGGGGGCCGTCGTCACCTCCGCCAGCTTCCGTGCCGACCCCGGCGACCCGGAAGCGCTGGAGGCGAAGATGGCCGAACAGATCTCGCGGCGCGACGCGAGCCAGCCGCAGCGCGAGCGCAGCGCGGGCTCCACCTTCCGCAACCCCGCCGGGTTCAGCAGCACCGGCCGTGCCGACGACAGCCACGACCTCAAGGCCTGGAAGGTGATCGACGACGCGGGGCTGCGCGGGGCCGTGCGCGGCGGCGCGATCATGTCGCCCAAACATCCCAACTTCCTCGTCAACCGCGGCGGGGCCACGGCCGCCGACCTCGAGGGATTGGGCGAGGAGGTGCGAAAGAGGGTTTTCGACACCAGCGGATTGACGCTAGAGTGGGAGATAATGCGGGTCGGAGAACCCGCGAGCCCGTAACGGCCCGAAGAGGCCGGGGACAAGAAGAACAAGCCGAGGCACAAAAGACCCGGCGGGGCGCAGGATATCGGGTATGTCGGGCAGGACACCCAGGCACGTCGCCGTCCTCATGGGCGGCCCTTCATCCGAACGCGAGGTCTCCCTCTCGTCGGGACGCGGCTGCGTTGAGGCGCTGCGCGGCGAGGGTTACGTCGTCACCGGGATCGACGCCGGGCACGACCTCGTGGCGCGCCTGCAGCAGGTGGCCCCGGACGTGGCGTTCAACGCGCTGCACGGCCGCTGGGGCGAGGACGGCTGCGTCCAAGGTCTGCTGGAGTGGCTGCGCCTTCCCTATACCCACTCCGGCGTGCTGGCCTCGGCCACGGCGATGGACAAGGCGCGGGCCAAGGAGATCTACCGTGCCGCGGGCCTGCCGGTGGTCGAGAGCCGGATCGTGCCGAAGGCCGACGCCATGGCGGCGCATGTGCTGCCGCCGCCCTATGTGGTCAAACCCAACAACGAGGGCTCCTCCGTCGGCATCTACATCGTGGCCGAGGGCGCCAACACGCCGCCGATGCTGGCGCTCACGATGCCCGAGCGGGTCATGGTCGAGACCTACGCGCCCGGCCGCGAGCTGACCTGCACCGTGCTGGGCGATGCCGGGCACGAACAGGCGCTGGGCGTCACCGAGATCCATACCGAGGGCTGGTACGACTACGAGGCCAAGTATGCGCAGGGCGGCAGCCGTCACACGGTGCCCGCCGACCTGCCGCCCGACATCACGGCGGCCTGCCTCGACTTCTCGCTGCGCGCCCACGCGGCGCTCGGCTGCCGCTCGATCAGCCGCACCGACCTGCGCTGGGACGCGGCGCGGGGCCTTGCGGGGCTGATCCTGCTCGAGACGAACACCCAGCCCGGCATGACGCCCACCTCGCTGACGCCGGAGCAGGCGGCGCATGCGGGCCTCTCCTTCGGTCAGCTTTGCGCGCGGCTGGTGGAGGAGGCGTCATGCGACCGCTGAACCCGCCGCCGGGTGGCGCGATGCCGGCGAAACCCATGCCGCCCGCGAGGCCGCGGCGGCAGACGGATCCGGCCCCGTCGAAGTGGCGATACCGGATGGAGCGGCTCTGGCTGACGCCGCTCTTCCGGGCGATGGTCCGCACCGGCATCCCGAGCTTCGGCCTCGTCTTCCTGTTCGCCTGGTACATCAACGACCCCGCCCGCCGTGAGGGCATCGTCGATACCTGGCAGGGCTGGGTGCGCACGGTGCAGGATCGGCCGGAGTTCACCGTGAGCCTGCTGCGGATCGAGGGGGCCAGCGAGCAGCTTCAGGCCGACATCACCGAGGTGCTGCCCGTCGACCTGCCGCTGTCGCAGTTCCAGCTCGACATCGAGGAGCTGCGCGGGCTGCTGCTCAGCCTCGATCCGGTGCTCGAGGCGGAGGTCCGCGTCAGGTCGGGCGGCGTGCTGCTCCTGAAGGTGACGGAGCGGACGCCCGCCGTCGCCTGGGCCCGCGGCGACGAGATCGAGGTGCTGGACGCGACCGGCCACCGCGTCGCCACGCTGCCGGATATCGATGCCGCGGGCGCGCTGCCGCTGATCGCCGGCGAGGGGGCCGAGACCGCCGTGCCCGAGGCGCTGACGCTGATCGCCGCGGCCGCCCCCATCACCGACCGGATGGTGGGGCTGGCCCGCATCGGCAACCGCCGCTGGGACGTCGTGCTGACGCGCGGCCAGCGCATCGCCCTGCCGGAGGTGGCCCCCGCCGCCGCGCTCGACCGCGCCCTGGCCATGCAGACGGCCCGCGACGTGCTCGACCGCGACGTCGAGATCGTCGATCTGCGCCTGCCCGACCGCCCCGTCCTGCGCCTGACGCCCGCCGCCCGCGAGGCGCTGCGGCGGATGCAGGAGCAGGAACGCCTGACCTTCACGAAGACCGAGACCAAGGAAAACGAATGAGCCGACTGTTCCACGCCCAACGCGCCATGCGGCGCAAGCGCCAGGCCGCCCTGCAGCGGGGCGTCGTCGCCATCCTGGACGTCGGCAGCTACAAGACCGCCTGCCTCGTCCTGCGGTTCGAGGAGAACACCCCCCAGGGCGAGGGCGTCGGCCATATGGCGGGGCAGTCGAACTTCCGCGTCATCGGCGCCACCACGACCCGCTCGCGCGGCATAACGCAGGGCGAGGTCGACGCCATGCCTGAGACCGAGCGCGCGATCCGGACGGCGGTGCAGGGCGCGCAGAAGATGGCGAACGTCCGCGTCGACCACGTCATCGCCTGCTTCTCGGGCGGACGGCCGATGTCGTGGCCGCTGGCGGGCGAGATCATGCTCGACAGCGGGCCCTGCTCGGTGCACGATGTCGCCCGCGTCCTGTCCTCGATCGAGACGCCCGACATCGGGCCGGGCCGCGAGGTGCTGCACGCGCAGCCCGTGAACTTCGGCATCGACCACCGCACTACCCTGCGCGATCCGCGGGGCCAGACCGGCGAGATGCTGCGCGCCGACATGCACCTCCTGAGCGTCGACGCCCATGCCATCGAGAACCTGCTGACCTGCATCCACCGCTGCGACCTCGAACTCGCCGGCCTCGCCTCCGCCCCCTACGCCGCGGCGACCTCCGCGCTGGTCGAGGACGAGAAGGAACTGGGTGCGGCCTGCATCGACATGGGCGGCGGCACCACCGGCATCTCCATCTTCATGCGCAAGCACATGGTCTTCGCCGATACGGCGCCGTTCGGCGGCTCCCACGTCACCTCCGACATCAGCCAGGGCCTGCGCATCCCCTCCGACCTGGCCGAGACGATCAAGACGCGCTACGGCGGCGTTCACGCGACCGGCATGGACGACCGGGAGCTGATCGCGCTCGAGGCGGAGACCGGCGACTGGAACCACGACCGCCGCTCCGTCACCCGGACCGAGCTCATCGGCATCATCCGGCCGCGTGTGGAGGAGATCCTCGAGGACGTGCGCGTCCGCCTCGACGCGGCGGGGTTCCGCGACCTGCCGAGCCAGCGCATCGTGCTCACCGGCGGCGCGTCGCAGATCCCCGGCCTCGACCAGCTCGCGGCCCGCATCCTCGGCAATCAGGTGCGTCTGGGGCGCCCGCTGCGGGTCCATGGCCTGCCCGAAGCGGCCAAGGGTCCGGCCTTCGCGGCCTGCGTCGGCCTCTGCATGCAGGGCGCCGAGCCGCAGGACGAGTTCTGGGACTTCGAACCTGTGCCGGAACGCACATCCGGACGGTCGCTGCGACGGGCCGTGCGCTGGTTCAAGGACAACTGGTAGGGCGCGCCGTTTTTCCGCCGCATTCCGGCGGGACGATTCGTTTTTGGGGTGACGGACTCACGCGAACCCGCTACTCTTCCCAACAACAACGCGGAACCGCGGCAAATGGCCTGAGGCAGGGCCGAACATACAGGTGGACTGAGCTATGACATTGAATCTTACCGTGCCGGGCACGACTGCCGAAGTCGATCTGCGTCCGCGCATCACCGTGTTCGGTGTCGGCGGGGCCGGGGGCAACGCGGTCAACAACATGATCCAGAAGGATCTGGAAGGCGTCGAGTTCGTCGTCGCCAATACCGACGCGCAGGCGCTGGCGCAGAACAACGCGCCCGCCCGCATCCAGCTCGGGGCGCGCGTCACCGAAGGGCTCGGCGCAGGGGCACGTCCCGCCGTCGGCGCGTCCGCCGCCGAGGAGTCGATCGAGGAGATCGTCGACCGTCTGGCCGGCGCGCACATGTGCTTCATCACCGCCGGCATGGGCGGCGGCACCGGCACCGGTGCCGCGCCCATCAACGCGCAGGCCGCGCGCGAGCTGGGCATCCAGACGGTCGGCGTCGTCACCAAGCCGTTCCAGTTCGAGGGCGCCAAGCGGATGCGCCAGGCCGAGGAGGGCGTCGAGGCGCTCCAGAAGGTCGTCGACACTCTGATCATCATTCCCAACCAGAACCTGTTCCGGCTGGCCAACGAGAAGACGACCTTCACCGAGGCCTTCTCGATGGCCGACGACGTGCTCTACCAGGGCGTGAAGGGCGTGACCGACCTGATGGTCCGGCCCGGCATGATCAATCTCGACTTCGCCGACGTCCGCTCGGTGATGGACGAGATGGGCAAGGCGATGATGGGCACCGGCGAAGCCTCGGGCGAGGATCGTGCCGTTCAGGCTGCCGAGAAGGCCATCGCCAACCCGCTGCTCGACGAGCTGTCGCTCAAGGGCGCCAAGGGCGTGCTGATCAACATCACCGGCGGGCATGACCTGACGCTGTTCGAGATGGACGAGGCGGCCAACGCGATCCGCAACCAGGTGGACGAGGACGCCAACATCATCGTCGGCTCGACCCTCGATCCGACGATGGAAGGCGTGATGCGCGTCTCCGTCGTGGCCACCGGCATCGACGCCCGCGACTCCGCCGACGCCCCGATGCCGCGCCGCCGCCTGTCGGAGGTCACCAACGCCGCCGAGATCCGGCAGGCCGCCGCCGCAGCACCCGCCGCCGCCCCCACCGCCCCGCCGCGCGAGGAGGTTGCCGCCGCCCAGAGCGCCCCACGGCAGCCCGCGGCTCCGCGGACCCCGAACTTCTTCGACGCGGCGGACCAGCACGAGGCCGAGGAGGCCGACGCGGCCGACAGCTTCTTCGGTCACGAGACCGTGGCGAAGGACGACCTGCCGCCGCCGGCCTATTCCCCGGCCCCGTTCCAGGCGCCGGCCCGTGCCGCCGAGCCGCCGCAAGCCAGGATCGGCGCGCCGCGCCCGGCGGGCGTCCCGACCCCCGAGGCGATGGAGCGCCTGCGCGCCGCCGTGCTCAGCGGCGAACGTCGGGGCTCCACGCCGACCGCTCCGGTGCGCCATGCACCCGAGGGGCACGCGCGCTTCGGGATCGGATCGCTGATCAACCGGATGACCGGCACCGGCGGCGACACCCCGGCCGATCGGTCGGCGACACCCGCCAGCGGCACGCGCCAGACAGCACAGGAGCCCGAGGACGAGCGAATCGAGATCCCCGCCTTCCTGCGCCGCCAGGCCAACTGACTCCCCGCTCCGCGCTTGCGCGCGGGTCTGCACGGCGGTCCTTCGGGGCCGCCGATTGCGTTCGGGAGGGGTGGCTTGCCGTTCCATCGCCACCCCGCGATCACATGAATCGTTGCCCTGCGGCGGTCGGCCCGACACGGGCCGACACCCTGAGTCCGAGGAAAAATCCACAGGCCACCGTCGCGTCGGCAGGTTTCCGCCAGAGCTGCCATACGGCTGTTTCAGCCCGTAACCAGCGTTGAATTGCACGGACGGGGGCGGCTCCGTAGATCACGATCGAGGAAACGCGCCCATCCGAGGCGTGGCACCAGAAAAGATTGGATGGCACGATGCAGACCACCGTCAAGGACATCATCCGCTTCACCGACACCGGCCTTCACGGCGGCCGCCCCGCCCGTCTCTCGATTCACCCGGCATCCGCCCACAACGGCATCTGGTTCCGCCGGACCGACGTCGAGGGCGACACGATGATCGCCGCGCGTCACGACTCTGTTCAGGCCTCGCCGCTCTGCACGTTGCTCGTGAACGAGGCGGGCGTCTCGGTCTCGACCGTCGAGCACCTGATGGCGGCGCTGTCGGGCTGCGGCATCCTGAACGCGACGATCGAGATCGACGGCCCCGAGGTTCCCATCCTCGACGGTTCCGCCGCCGAGTTCGTCCGCGCCATCCTGCGCACCGGCGTCCGCCGGCTGGACGCGCCCGTCCACGTCATCGAGGTGCTGCGCCGCGTCACCGTCGCCGACGGCGTTGCCTCCGCCTCGCTGTCGCCCGCGCCCGAGCTGGAGATCGATTTCTCGATCGAGTTCAACGACGCCGCAATCGGCCAGCAGCACAAGATCCTGCGCCTGTCGAACGGCACCTTTGTGCGCGAGCTCTGCGACAGCCGCACCTTCTGCCGCCGCGCCGACGTGACGGCGATGCAGGCCGCGGGCAAGGCGCTCGGCGGCAGCCTGTCGAACGCCGTGGTGATCGACGGCGACCGGGTGGAGAATCCCGAGGGGCTGCGCCATTCCGACGAGGCCGTGCGTCACAAGATGCTCGACGCGCTGGGCGATCTGGCCCTGGCCGGCGCGCCGATCCTCGGTCGCTATACCGGCGTGCGTGCCGGTCATGCGCTGACGAACCGCCTGCTGCGCGCGCTCTTCGCCGATCCGCTGGCCTACCGCATCCGCACGCTGACCGCGCAGGGTTGCCGCCTGCTGCCCGGCGCGGGTCTCGAGAGGGATGTGTTCGCGCACCTGTGAGCGGGCTTTTCGATGGCCGGACGCTTCACACCCCCGGGTGGCTGCACTATGGTGCCGCGAAGCTCCGCGGGGGGCGGAGGCAGGGAATGGGACCGATGAGGGAACGGCAGGCGGTGCTCTTCGGCAAGCCCATGGCGGCGCTGGCGCTCGCCGTCGTCCTTGCAGTCGTCCTTGCCGGCTGCGGCGGCGGCGACGACGACCCGCTCGTCCTCGAGAATACCGATCCCGAGGCGATCTACACCAGAGCCGAGCTGGAGCTCGCTCAGGGCAATCCCGACGATGCCGCGCAACTCTTCTCGGAGATCGAGCGGCTCTATCCCTATTCCGACTTCGCCAAGCGTGGCCTCATCATGCAGGCCTTTGCCTATCACGAGGACCGGGATTACGAGAACGCGCGGGCGGCGGCGCAGCGGTTCATCGATTTCTACCCCGCCGACGAGGATGCCGCCTATGCGCAATACCTGCTGGCGCTCAGCTACTACGACCAGATCGATCAGATCGGCCGGGACCAGGGTCTGACCTTCCAGGCGTTGCAGAGCCTGCGCACCGTGATCGAGACCTATCCCGACACCGAATACGCCCGCTCCTCGATGCTGAAGTTCGATCTCGCCTTCGACCATCTCGCCGCCAAGGAGATGGAGATCGGGCGCTACTACCTCAAGCGCGAGCACTACCCGGCCGCGATCAACCGGTTCCGTGCCGTGGTGGAGGAGTTCCAGACGACGACGCACACGCCCGAGGCACTGTCGCGGCTGGTGGAGGCTTACCTCGCCCTCGGCCTGACACAAGAGGCGCAGACGGCGGGCGCGATCCTGGGCTACAACTTCCAGTCCTCGCCGTTCTACGACGACGCGTTCCGGCAACTGACCGGCCGGGGGCTTGCCCCCGAGGCGGCGGGGTCCGGCTGGCTCTCCGACATCTATCGCAGCACGATCCAGGGGCGCTGGCTGTAGCCGGCCCGCCGATCCCGCGGCCGACCCGTCACGCGGCCCTCGTCTTCGCCGGTCGGGCAGACTAGTTAACGGCCATGCTCCGCTTCCTCGACATCCCGGACGTGCTCCTATCGCAATGCGCCGGAGGCGGGCTTAGCGACGATCCTGCGTGGCAGGAGGGCTGATCGATGCTGCGGACCCTCGAGATCCGGGACATGCTCATCATCGACCGGCTGTCGCTCGACTTCCGGGCGGGGCTCAACGTGCTGACCGGAGAGACCGGCGCGGGCAAGTCCATCCTGCTCGACTCGCTCGGGTTCGTGCTCGGCTGGCGCGGCCGGGCGGAGCTGGTGCGACAGGGGGCGGACCAGGGCGAGGTCACGGCAGTCTTCGACCTGCCCGAGGGCCATGCCGCCCGTGCCGTTCTCTCGGAACACGCCATCGACGCGGAGGACGGCGAGCTTCTGCTGCGCCGCGTCAACAGCCGCGACGGGCGCAAGACGGCCTGGGTCAACGGCAGCCGCGTTTCGGGCGAGGTGCTGCGCGCCCTGTCGGACACGCTCCTTGAGCTGCACGGCCAGCACGACGATCGCGGCCTGCTCGACATGCGCGGGCATCGGGCCCTGCTCGATGCCTTCGCCGGGGTCGATGTGGAGGCGGTCGCAGCGGCCTGGTCCCGGCTCGGGCGGGCGCGGCGGGCGCTGTCGTCGGCGGAGGCGACGCGCGACGCGGCGCGGGCGGAGGAGGAGTTCCTGCGCCATGCCTCCGCCGAATGCGAGGCTCTGGCCCCGCAAGCGGGCGAGGAGGCGGAGCTGGACGCGCGCCGCCGCCTGATGCAGTCCGCCGAGAAGGTGCGTGGCGACGTCGACCGTGCGTTGCAGGCCATCGGGCCGCAGGGGGCCGAGGGGCAGATGATGGACGCGAGCCGCTGGCTCGACGCCGCCACCGCGCGGCTGGGCGAGGATGGCGGCGACACTCTTGGCGGGGCCATCGACGCGCTCGGCCGCGCGATGGAGGAGCTGGGCGAGGCGCAGGCGGGGGTGGAGAGCTGCCTCGACGCGCTGCGCTTCGATCCGCACGAGCTCGAGGACACCGAGGAGCGTCTCTTCGCGATCCGCGCACTCGCGCGCAAGCATTCCGTCGCCCCTGACGATCTGCCCGCCTTCGCCGCCGGCCTGCGGGCGCAAATCGATCTCCTCGACGCCTCCGAAGGCTATGTCGCCGCGCTCGAGGCCGATGCGCAGGCCGCGCAGGTGGCGTACGATGCGGCCGCCGTTGCGCTTACCGCAGGCCGGGCGGAGGCGGCGGGCCGGCTCGATGCGGCGATGGCGCGGGAGCTGGCCCCCCTCAAGATGGAGCGCGCGGTCTTCACCACGCATGTCCGGCCGGCGACGCCCGGGCCCGAGGGGGCCGACGAAGTGGCCTTCGAGGTGGCGACGAACCCCGGCGCGCCTTCGGGGCCGCTCGACAAGATCGCGTCGGGCGGCGAGCTCAGCCGATTCCTGCTGGCGCTCAAGGTCTGTCTGACGGGCGGCGACCGGACGCGGACGCTGATCTTCGACGAGATCGACCGGGGGGTCGGCGGGGCCACCGCCGACGCCGTGGGACGCCGGCTGAAGGAGCTGGCGCGGGGCGGGCAGGTGCTGGTCGTCACCCATTCGCCGCAGGTCGCGGCGCTCGGCGGGCATCACTGGCGGGTGGAGAAGCGTGTCGAAGGCGGCACGACGCTCTCCACGGTGACGCCGGTGGCGGCGGCCGACCGGGTGGACGAGCTGGCCCGGATGCTGGCCGGGGACACGATCACTGAGGCGGCGCGCGGTGCCGCCCGGGCGCTGCTGGACGCCGCGGTCTAGGGCTGGTCCGATCGGAGCGGGCCCGAGGTCGCGATGCCCAGACACCGCAGCGTCAGAGCAGCCAGAGCGCCGCCAGCCCGAGGAACGCGAAGAACCCGACCACGTCCGTCACCGTGGTCACGAACGCGCCCGAGGCCAGCGCCGGATCGATGCCGACCCTCTCCAGGATGACCGGAATGCCCACGCCCGCCAGTCCCGCCACCACGAGGTTGATGACCATGGCGACCGCGATCACCGCGCCCAGCATCGGCGAGCCGAACCAGAGGATGCCGACCGCCGCCATGATCACCGCGAAGGCGACCCCGTTGATCGCCCCCGCCATGACCTCGCGCCGGATCACCCGCCAGACGTTCGCGCCGGTCAGGTCGCGGGTCGCCAGCGCGCGCACCGCGACCGTCAGCGACTGGGTGCCGGCATTCCCGCCCATGGAGGCGACGATCGGCATCAGGACGGCGAGCGCCACGATCTGCTGGAGCACCATCTCGAATTGCGAGATCACCAGCGAGGCCATGATCGCCGTGAAGAGGTTGACGGCGAGCCAGGGAAACCGGCGGCGGACCACCCCAAAGGTGCGCGACGACAGCCGTTCCTCCGCGTCCACGCCCGCGAGACGCAGGATGTCCTCGCCCGCCTCCTCGTCGAGGATCCGGATGGCGTCGTCGATGGTGATCACGCCGAGGAGCCGGTCGTCCGCGTCGACCACGGCGGCCGAGATGAGATGATACTGGTTGAAGGCATAGGCCACCTCGCCCTCGGTCTCGGTGGCGTAGAAGGTGCGGAAGCTGTCCTCCTCGATGTCGGCCAGCGGCGTGTCCCTTGCGGCGGCGAGGATCCGGCCCAGCGTCACGTGGCCGACCGGCCGCATCCGCGGGTCGGTCAGGATGACGTGGTAGAACTGTTCGGGCAGGTCGCTCGCGCCGCGCAGATGATCGATCGCCTGGCCCACGGTCCAGAACGAGGGGGCGACGACCACCTCGCGCTGCATCAGGCGACCGGCGGAATATTCCGGGAAGTTGAGCGCCTGCTGCACCGCGACCCGGTCGATGTCGTCGAGCGAGGCGAGGATCGCGTCCGCCTGCGTCGAATCCTCGAGGTTCTCGATCAGGTCGACGACGTCGTCGGTATCGAGTTCGCGCACCGCCAGCGCCACGTCCTCGGGGGCCAGCCCCTCGAGTATCTCCTCGCGGACGCTCTCGTCGAGTTCCGAGAGGATCTCGCCATCGATCTTGCCCGACCAGAGCCGCAGCAGGTCGCGGCGCTCGCCGTCTTCGATCTGCTCCAGAAGGTCGGCGATGTCGGCGCCGTGCAGCGGCTCGAGCAGGCCGTCGATGCGGGCGGAGTCGCTCTCCTCGATGGCGTCGCGGATCAGTCTCAGGCGCGGCTGGTCCAGCTGGACCTCGTCGTCTACCTCGTCCTCTCCGGGCACCTCGTCCTTTGCGGGCACCTCGTCCTGATCCATGCGTCACCCCGCTTGTCCGTCCGCCCGCACCTAGCCCGCCCGGGCTTCGAGGGGTAGCGGCGATTTGCCCGCCGCGCTATCGGAACGCCATGACGATGCTGCTTCTCGGCCAGACGCTGGCCCTCACCGCCGACCCGTTCACCGCGCCGCCCGAGGATTGCGCCCGTCATGAGACACGGGGGGCCGTCGCGGTGTCGGAGGGGCGCATCGTGGACGTCGGGACAGCCGAGGCGCTGCGCGCGCGCCATCCGGGGGCCGGGATCACGGACCACGGCGACGGGCTGATCCTGCCCGGGTTTGTCGACGCGCATGTGCATTATCCGCAGACGGCGATCATCGCGTCCTGGGGCAAGCGGCTGATCGACTGGCTCGACACCTACACCTTCCCCGAGGAGTCGCGCTTCGGCCAGCAGGGCCACGCCGAGGACATCGCCGAGCGCTATCTCGATCTCGCGCTGGCGCATGGCACCACCTCCGTCTGCACCTTCTGCACCATCCACCCCGAGAGCGTCGACGCGATCTTCGCCGCCGCCGCCACACGGGGCATGGCGCTCTGGGCCGGCAAGACCTGCATGGACCGGAACGCCCCCGAGGATCTGCGCGACACGGCGCAGTCCGCCTATGACGACAGCAAGGCGCTCCTCGAGGCATGGCATGGGCGGGGTCGGGCCTCCTACGTCGTCACCCCACGGTTCTCCCCGACCTCGACGCCCGAGCAACTCGCGGCCCTGGGCGCACTCTGGTCCGAGCACCCCGATTGCCTGATGCAGACGCATCTGAGCGAGCAGGTGGACGAGATCGCCTGGGTGCGCGGCCTTTTTCCGCAAGCGCGCGACTACCTCGACACCTACGAGGCGCATGGCCTTCTGGGGGCGCGCGGGCTCTACGGCCACGCCATCCACCTCGAGCCGCGCGAGCGCGACCGGCTGGCGGAGGTGGGAGCGGCCGTCGTGCATTGTCCGACATCCAACACCTTCATCGGTTCGGGGATCTTCGACATGGGGCTCGCGCGGACCTGTCGCGTCGGGCTGGCGACGGACATCGGCGGCGGGTCGAACTTCTCGATGCTCAGGACGATGGCGGCGGCCTATGAGGTGGCGCAACTCCGGGGGCAGGCGCTGCACCCGGCGCAACTGCTCTGGCTGGCGACCGAAGGCTCGGCGCGGGCGCTGCATGCGCCGGACATCGGACGGCTGGAGGCGGGGGCAATGGCCGATCTGGTGGTGCTCGACCTCGCCTCGACCGCCGCCATCGCGCAACGGCACGCCCGCGCCGAGAGCCTCTGGGAGGCGGTGTTTCCGACGATCATGATGGGGGACGATCGCGCCGTCGCGCAGACCTATGTGGCGGGACGGGCGATGCTGGGCCGATGAAGCGCCGCCCGGCACGGGGCCGGGCGGGGTCGTTCAGCTGGTGACTTCGGCCACGCAGGTGTTCGTCTCCGCATCGAGCGACATGCCCGGCGCGCAGGACATGGTAACCTGCTGCCTGTCGTAACCACACCCCTGAGCCATCGCGAGGCCGGGGACGAGAGCCAGCGATGCGCCGGCGACGAGGGTCTTCCACTTGATCATGGGCATCCTCCAGTCTGGTTTCGATGACGTTAGGTTAGCACGGTTTCGCCACCGGGCAAGCGACGCGTCAGCCGAAGACGCGGGCGAAGATCGTGTCGACGTGCTTGGTGTGGTAGCCGAGATCGAATTTCTCGCGGATCGCCTGTTCGGACAGCACCGCGCGAACCTCCGCATCGGCCAGCAGCTCGGTCTGGAAGTCGGCCCCCGCCTCCCAGACCCTCATCGCGTTGCGCTGCACCAGCCGGTAGGCATCCTCGCGCGAGACGCCCGCCTGCGTCAGCGCGAGGAGCACGCGCTGGCTCATGACGAGGCCGCGGAACCTGTTCATGTTGGCGAGCATGTTCTCGGGATAGATCACCAGCTTCTCGACCACGTCCGTCAGGCGGGCCAGCGCGAAGTCGAGCGTCACGGTCGTGTCGGGCCCGATGGCGCGCTCCACCGACGAGTGCGAGATGTCGCGCTCGTGCCAGAGTGCGACGTTCTCCAGCGCCGGGATCACCGACATCCGCACGAGACGGACGAGGCCGGTGAGGTTCTCGCCGAGGACCGGGTTGCGCTTGTGCGGCATCGCCGAGGAGCCCTTCTGGCCCGCGGAGAAGAACTCCTCCGCCTCCCGCACCTCGGTGCGCTGCATGTGGCGGAACTCGGTGGCGATGTTCTCGACACTGCTGGCGACGACGCCGAGGCAGGCGAAGAAGGCGGCGTGGCGGTCGCGGGGAATGACCTGCGTGCTGATCGTCTCGGGGGTCAGGCCGAGCCTGGCGCAGACGTGTGCCTCCACCGCCGGGTCGACGTTTGCGTAGGTGCCGACGGCCCCGGAGATGGCCCCGGTGGCGACCTCCTCGCGCGCGGTGCGCAGGCGGCGCAGGTTGCGCGCCATCTCGGCGTAGAAGCGCGCGAAGGTGAGGCCCATCGTCGTCGGCTCCGCATGGATGCCGTGGCTGCGCCCGATCCGGATCGTATCCTTGTGCTCGTGCGCCCGGCGCTTGAGCGCGGCCAGAAGCGCCTCGACATCGGCGATGAGGATGTCGGCAGCGCGGGTGAGCTGCACGTTGAAGGTGGTGTCGAGCACGTCCGAGGAGGTCATGCCCTGGTGCACGAAGCGCGCGGCATCCGCGCCGACGATCTCGGACAGGTGGGTCAGGAAGGCGATGACGTCATGCTTCGTCACCGCCTCGATCTCGTCGATGCGGGCCACGTCGAAGGCGACGCCATCGGCCTTCCAGAGGGCCTCCGCGTTCTCGCGCGGAATGACGCCCAGGTCGGCCATCGCGTCGCAGGCATGCGCCTCGATCTCGAACCAGATGCGGAATTTCGTCTCGGACGACCAGATGGCGACCATCTCGGGGCGGGAATAGCGGGGGATCATCGGCGGGCCTTTCGGAGCGGGCGTCTGGCGAAGAGGTCGGGGGCGTCTTAGGATGCACCGCCGGCCCCCGCAAGGAGACGCCCCATGACCCCCGCCGAACGTCTCGCGGCGCTTGCCGGGCGCTGGCGAACGTTGCGCGTGCTGCGCCACGCGGACGGGA
>JBBQDX010000011.1:0-32980 GCA_038320125.1 Rhodobacterales bacterium
AAGACTATATTGGCTGCTACCTAGGTTCAGGACTCACGACGAACAGATGACCGTCGCGGCCAAGGCGCAAGCCGAGAGGAACAGGATCGGGCGCCGGTCGTAGCGGGTTGCGATGCGGCGCCAGTCCTTGAGGCGTGCGAACATGGTCTCGATCCTGTGGCGCAGGCGGTAGAGGTCCGCATCATGCGGGATCGGAAGCTTCCGGCGACGCCGGGCGGGGATGCAGGGCGAAGTCCCCCTCTCGATCGGGGCGTTGCGGAACCGGTTGGCGTCGTAGCCCCGGTCTGCAAGCAACGCCCCGGCCTGCGGGATGGAGGACAGGAGCGCCCGAGCGCAGATGTAGTCCGAGGTCTGTCCCGCCGACAGGAACACCTGGACCGGGCGGCCCTTCGCGTCTGTCACGACGTGCAGTTTCGAGTTGAGCCCGCCCCTGGTCCGCCCCCCTCTCGGGCCATTGCTGCGCAATACCCTGCCGGGCAATGGATCAGCCGTCCGCGCCCCCCTTTCGAGGCGCCAGGCTCGAGGCCGTCCGATGGGCCGTCGCGTGGGTCGCGTCCATTGCCCGGCAGGGCATCGCTTCGCGATGTCCCGAAAGGGGATCATCACGATCCCGGTATCCTGGGCCCGGTATCACGATCCCGGTGTCACGATTCCCGTGTCCTGGGCCCGGTGTCCTGTGCCTGCCCCGCCAACTCGATCAGGATCGTGGCGAGCACACCCATCCGGCTCCACCGCTTCCATCGGTTGTTGAGCGTCTTGGGCGGACCATAGGCCGCAGGCGCGTGTTTCCGCATCCACCCACCGCGCTGGAAAAAGATTATCCCGCCCGGAACCCGCCGATCCTCAACCCGCGGCTTGCCACGAGACTTCGGAAAGAATGGCCGCAGCCCCTCCACCTGCGCCTCCGACAGCGCGAATAGATCGCTCATCATGCCTCCCCACTTTGGGAGTTTGAACCACCCCGAGAGCCGCCGCTCAAGGAAATTTATGGGTCCTGACTTTAGGTAGCGGCAATACCGACGGACGTCACCCCTACTAGATCGCGCGCATGCGTCAGGAGGGTCGCCGCATGATGGGTGCGCACGAATGAAGCGTGGAACCGAGATGGCGTGCGCAGTATAAGCCGACCTTCATGGACGTTCTCGAATTTCACGAAGGCGATCCAGGCCAGGTGCGTTGCGGGGTCGATCGAATGGAAACGTCGGCAGATCTCGGTCCAGGGCCCTTCCCCTTCCACTTCGGCGGGAAACGGGATTACGTTGCTGATCGCCAACCTTGGCGCAGCTTCGGGTGCCGGGCCAGTGAGCCGCGCCACGAAGTCAGAACCGACCGCATCCCAGTGCGGTCGGGTAGTGGCAAGTATCGCGTCGATCCCGAGGCCGTGGCAGGCCACCTTGCCCCGCGCTGCCGGATGACGCAGCACAAGCCAGCCATGCTCGGGCAGCCTTGCGATTTCGCGCTTAACGGTCCGGTCATCGACGGACCAGAGCGCGGCAATCTCGCGCTGCCCCGTCGTGAGCGCATCTCGTTACCAGTCGTAACGAGCGGTGATCAAGGTCATCAGGCGCAGGACGGTTCTTTGCATGTGCTTGTCTAGGGCTTAGGTATGCGCACTCAGCGCTGTTAACAGATCGTACTTGAACGCGGCGACACCGGGCCCGTGCCTCAGCCTGCCGCGTCCGCCATCCATCGGAATCATGTCGACCATCCCTGCGCGACCGCCGCGTCCTCTTCGAAACACTGGCCGGTCGTAAATCCTCGATCTTTGCCGAATAACGTTGAGAGATCTGCCGTTGTCAAGCGGGAGCACTTCGGCAGGCTTTTGATGGTCCAATCTTTTTGAATGGATTTGGTATAAGACTGTATAAGCGGCCATCCAGGATGTCCCCTTATTCGTCTTTCCTGTCCCCTCTAGGTGTGGGGTGCTGTGAACAATCCGGCCTCAACACAGGGTATTGCCGGGGCAGTTCGCCCAAACCCTGCGGATTGTTCGCGAGCCCTGCCGTCTTGCCGCACCTGCCCTTCCCCGCGGGGAAAGGCCTAGCATCTTGAACTCTGTGACCGGGATTGCGCGAATGTCAAATCCGGCGTGATCGGTTTCAAAAGCTGAACCACGTTGACACGATTATGTTCGACCACACCGATCTCGAGGCGCTCCGTAATTCGTCGCTTCGGATGCAAAGCCATATCCGGCGGCAGACGTTCTCGCCCGGCCACGAGAAGACACTGCGCCGCTTCTCATCGTGGGAGGTGTCCGCGTTGATCTTCCGGGTGAATCAGAACACCTTTAGCGGCCGACTTGCAGCCGACCCTGCCTTCCCGTCAGGCGAGGTCGAGCCGGACGGGAAGGCAGCGGTGGTTCTTACACGACGAGATTAACGAGTTGCGGCGCCGCATGCGCATCAACCGCAAGTCGCTGATGCCCAAGCGGCCGGCCAATCGCCGCGCCGTATGCGTCGCTGTCGCCAACTTCAAGGGCGGTGCTGGAAAGAGCACGACGGCATTGCGTCTTGCCAATGCCGCGGCGCTCGATGGTTATCGCGTGCTATGCGTCGACTTCGACCCTCAGGCGACGCTCAGCCATTCCATGGGCCTCTCGGACGTCTCCGAGGATCACACAGTCTGGGGAATCATGGCGCGCGACCTGATGCGCGAGACCGAACGCATGAACCGCGTCGCGGAGGGGGCCGAAAGCGGAACCGCCCTGCCCCGGCGCCACGTGCCGGCTTCCATCGCCGAGACCTGTGTACGTGATCTTCGCGTTACTGATTTCATCCGCCCGACCTGCTGGTCCACGATCGACATCGTGCCGAGTTGCCCGAATGCCGCCTTTGTCGGATTCGCCTCCGCCCAGTACCGCCATGTCAATCCGGCCTGGTCCTTCTTCGCGGCGGTGGAGCGATGGCTCGACGCGTTGTCGCCCGATGCCTACGACATCGTCATCTTCGACCGCCCGCCTGCAATCGGCTACCAGTCAATGAATGCGGTCTTCGCGGCCGACGTTCTCTATATCCCGTCCGGTCCAGGATACTGGGAATACGATTCGACCACCTCGTTCATCGGCCAGTTGTCTGAAGCGCTGGCGGATCTCGATGGCTTCGACACCGGGACGGATTTCCCCGCGGGGAAATCGCATAAGGTCTTTTTAGACGTGCGGTTCCTGCTGACACGCTACGAGCTAGGCAACGAGCTGTATCGCGCCATGAAGGCCGCCTTCGCCAAGGTGTTCGGGGACCGGATGACTGAGCATCCGATCGAGCATACCCGCGCCGTTAAGCAGTCCGGACGATTTCTTTCATCGGTTTACGAGATAGACTATCGCGAGATGACACGAGAAACATGACGGCGGGCACGCTCGACGTTCGACGTCGCCTATGACGAGTTCAAGGATCATCTGCTGATTGCCTGGGACAAGCTGGAGGCGCTGCCATGAGCCGCAAGCGCCGAATGTTCGAGATCGATCCGCCCCCGGAGGTGGAGACCAATTTCCCCGCAGCGAAATCCGGCGGCCCGCGCGTGAACTACGAGATGAAATCCACGACAGGGCGACGCGGCCCGATGGCGACCGCAATCGGCGAAACGGGAGGCGCCCTGCGGCTTCGCAAGTCGATGGAGGCTGATATCCGCGCGGAGAACGACGCGCTCGCCCACGAATTCGTCCGCCTCAAGAAGGCCGGTCCGATCGTCGATCTCGTTCCGCTCGATCTGATCGACTCGTACAAGCTGACGCGGGATCGAAGCGTCTCCGGCAATATGGACCTTGCGGATCTGAAGGCATCCTTGCGTGATGTGGGGGTTGTCGAACCCGATTCGGGTGGAGCCATCGACTGGCGGGCGTTTCGAGCTGATCGAGGGAATGCGTCGGCTATCGGCCTACCGGGAGCTTCTGGCGGAGACCGGCGACGACCAGTGGGCTATCCCTGCGGGGCTTCTGGCAGCGGGCGAGGGCGAGACAGCGCTCTATCGCCGATGGTTGACGAGAATATGGTCCGCAAGGACATTTCATTCGCCGAGATGGCGACGCCCGCGCTGGCCTATGCCGACGATCATGTCGGCGGCTGTGCGGATGTGGACGAAGCGGTGAACCGCCTTTACGCGTCGGCTTCTCCCCAGAAGCGTACGTATATCCGGCGGTTCGCGGTACTGCTCCGCCGCATCGGCAAATCGCTGTCCCATCCGGAAGCAATTCCGCGCGTACTCGGCCTCCGCCTGACGGACCTGGTTGAGGGTGACGTGACCTTCATGCGGGATTTGAGCGACCGTCTTCGGGCGGAGCCGGCGCGCGATACGGAAGGAGAGTTGGCGATCCTCCGTGCCGCTGTCGATGGGTGAGTGGAGGTTCGTCCGGCTAAAGCCCGGGGCCCACCGGCGGCGCGGCGGGGCAGGGTGGTCCTGTCGGTGCCGGTTGGGCTCGGCGTGCGCTGTACCGCCGGCGATGGCAAGATGGAGCTGAGGGCGGACACGGACTTCGCAGCAATAGATCGCGCCCGCCTCGAGCAGGCTGTCGAGGCTTTCTTCGCGTCGCTGGACAAGAGTTGATTTCCCTGCAGCGAAACGAATAGCTGGCATTATCAGTGCTACCCTGATATCTATATAAGCCTTGTGAGAGCCAAAATTGATATGGTCATATCTCTAGAATACCGATCGCCAGAAGATGCTGCACGTGAGGTAGGTGCTGCTCTAAAGCAATTGCGGCTGGCGCGGCGGATGACCCGCAAGGACCTAGGTGGCCGCGCTGGAGTCCCCGTGCCGACTCTGCGACGTTTTGAGGACACGGGGCTCGCGCCGTTCCTGACCGTCGTGCGACTTGCCCGGGCGTTGTCCCGGGATGGCGACATCGCGGGTCTCTTCGCGCCGCAGGAGGTCTTGCCGGATGATCTGGAAACCTTGCTCGCCGAGGAGGCCGGGACGCGACGGAGCCGCCGATGAGATCTCCGGTGGCTGAGGGCCATGATTGGCGGCTGGGGCAGGTCCTCTCAGTCGTGCTCGAGGATCTCGCAACCGGGGATGCGGGCGTCAAAACCCTTCCGCTGGGTCGCATCGCCTGGTCAAGCCGTCGCCGGGCCGCCGTCTTCGAGCCATCGGGCGACGCCATCGCCGCGCGCGTCCCGCTTTCCCCGCACGCCCTGCGTCTCAATGCGGGGCTGGTAGCCGGCGACCCGTCGGAATTTGGTGGGCTCCACGGCGTTTTCGCCGACAGCCTGCCGGACGGCTGGGGGACGCTGCTGGTAGACCGGGAGGCGGAGGCGCGCGGCCTGCGACGCGGCGACCTGACGGCGGTGGACCGATTGGCAGTGGTGGGAGCGTCAGGCATGGGCGCGCTGGCCTTCCGGCCAGAGTTGGCTGAGTCCGACGCTGCCGCACCTGACTTGACACCACTGGCCCGCGCGGCCGAGCGGGTGCTGGAGGATGCCGGCGCCGTGACGCTTGCAGATGCCGTGCGGCTTCGCGCGGCGCTCGGCGGGTCGGGGGGCGCGCGTCCCAAGATCGTCTGCCAGATCGGCGAGGATGACGACGTGCTGCGGGCGGCGGGTGCGTCGCCTGACCCGAAGTACGGGCATTGGATCGTCAAGTTCCCGACGCGCGAGGACGGCCCGCACATGGCGGGCGTGGAGCGCGCCTACGCGACCATGGCGGCGGCGGCGGGTATCGACATGCCGCAGACGAGGGTCGTGACGGGGTCGGATGGGGCGCGGTTCTTTGCGGTGCGGCGGTTCGACCGGCAGGTTGTGGAAAGGCAGGGGGGGGCGCTGCTCCGGCGCTGGCACCGCCTGTCTGCGGCGGGCGCGCTCGAGAGCGACCCGTGGCGGCATGCATTGGACTATTCCACGCTGCTGACCTGGATCGCACAACTGACGCGTGATCACCGTGCCGTGGAAGAGGGATTTCGCCGCGCGGCCTTTAACGTGATGGCGCACAACCGCGACGACCACGCCCGACAGCACGCGGCCCTGATGGACCGGAATGCGGCGGGCAAGTGGCGCTGGCGACTGTCTCCCGCCTACGACCTGACGCCATCCTTCGGACCCGGCGGTGAGCATAGCTTGACCGTTGGCGGGCTGGGCCGCGACGTGGACACGGCGGCGCTCGGGCGGTTGGCGGCCGACGTGGGAGTCGTGCCTGCCCGGCGGGACACGATCCTGTCTGAGGTCGCAGCGGCCGTGGCGACCTGGGGAAAGCATGCGGAGGAGGCGGGCGTGCCGCGACGCGAGCGGGCCCGCGTGGCGTCGTTACATACGGTACTGGGGTGATGGGGTGCTATTCTCGTCAAAGGGGACAAGACGCAGGAGGGATGGCATCATTCAACGATGAGGGCAAACTTTATCGACGATAGAAAACGTTGGCAAGCCGCGGCGGTGCCAGGCGAGGACCATGTCGCGCCGGCCGCCTTCCCTGTCATCCCCTCAATCTGGCCCCGCATCCGGCATCGAACCCGGCCTGTTTGCGATGCCGCCCTGGATCGCCTGGGCGCCCGCGGCGGGGCTCGGGGGGGGGCGGCCGCGTTCCATGCCGGGGCGGCGCTGGCGCATCTGCAGGCCATCGCGACGGAGCGGGCGGCCGGCGTGCCGATGGCGCTCCTGCGCGACCGGCTGGCGCTCGCGGCGGCGGAGGCGGGCCTCGTGCGGGCCGGGGGGCGCGCGCGGGCGGGGGATCTGCGCGACCGGCTGTGCTTTCTGCCGGCGGGGGCGGCGATGGATCCGGCGACGGCACGGCTGGCCCTCTGGCGGCGGGCAGGAAGCACCCGGCTGCGCGGCGGCGGGCTGGCGCGGCTCCTGGCGGAAGTCGGGAGCAGGGGCGGGGGCGATCGTCGAGGCGGGCGCGGAGGCATTCTCTACACACCCTATCTTCATCTTCCGGCTTCCATGCGAATTACCCGACCTTCAGCATCCAGGCGGCAGGCGTCGACCCGCAGGAAACCTGGCGTGCGCTATCGCGCCGTACTGCAGGCAAGGAGAACCCGGCACCGCCGAAAGCGTGGAAGGATCTTTGCAGCGCGGGGCAGGCGGTGGTGCAGTCGCGCGCGGTCGAGCCGGCCGCCGAGGAGATCACACGCCTGCGCCGCGAATACGACGCAGCGCACGTCTCCATCGATGACAGGCAAGGAACGGCCATGACCGACACGATCTACTGCAATGTGCCCGACAGCCGGGAACGAACGCTTGGCGCGCCGACCCAGCCTTCGCAGCACTTCTGAACCTTTACATGAAAGTGGATGTCCGGGCCTTGCTTTAGCCGCACCTTGACAGGCTGGGCGCTGGTTTTTCTGCTGGTGCAGGCGGAGTTCGGTCTTTGCTGTCCGCTCGGCATGACGGACCCGCTCACCCGCACCCGCACCCGCACCCCGCGCCGACTTGGCGACCCCGACCGAGCGGGCGGTAAGTTCCGACGTCGGCGCCATCGACACGGTCGCACGCCGGGAGAATGGCGAACGGCATCTGTGGGGATTACAAGTGGTTCTAGTTCTGTCGCAACGCGGCCCATGCGATGCCGCTGGCCCTGACCGGGACAGGCGGGGAGAGGACGTCGGGCCTGTCGCTCCTCCTTTTGCCGCGACATCCGCCGGATGGAAGCCGGAACGCCTACCGGATCGTGCGTCTCAAGGACACGATGAACACGAGGTCCATGGGCTCCGGTGAAATCCTGCTGGAAGGGGCGGTGGCGACTCCGGTCGGGGATCCGAGGCAGGGTTTCAAGCCGATGACCGATATGATCAACGTGTCGCGCCTGGCCAATGACGCGCGCAGCGCCGGACTGATGCGGCGCGCGGTCGGCGAAGTGTTGTTCGTCGCGCGCCACAGGACGGCGTTTGGCGGCATGCTCCATCGACAAGCCGCTGATGCGGCGGCAGCTTGGCAAGATGCTCATGTCTGCCGCGCAAGGGCGGAGCAAGGTGTTTCACACGGCCAGCGTACTGGAAGCGGCCGATGGCGGTGACGCGCGGATGGCCGGAGTGCCGCGAATCCTGACACCGCTCATCAAGTTCCGGACTTGCCGCGCCGCGCGGCAGGCGGCGGGGGCGCGGTGGAGGTGCGCGGCGGCTGCGGATATATCGAGGAGTGGTCGGACGCGCGGATATTTCGCGACGCGCATCCCGGCTCGATCTGGGAGGGGACGAGCAACATCGTCGCCCTCGGCGTGGCCCGTGCCGCAAGCCGGGCCGGGGCCGGACATGCGCTGGCGGGCGATCTGCGAGAGTTGCTGCGGGACGTCGAAAAGCCTCAGTCGGGGCAGCTCGAGACCTTGCCCGCGCGTGCGGTGACCTTGCCGGAACAGGCCGCCGACGGGGCGGAAGCCGAAATGCGCCGTGCCGCGACGGCACTCTACGACGTGACCTCGGCAGTTTTCCTGGCCTGGGAGGGAACCCGGATCGATGGCCCGTTAAGCCGCGACCGCATGCGCCTGGCGGAAATGGTCGTGACGCATCGCCTGTCAGTGGTCTATCTGCTTGCTCCGGCCGCCGCGGATCCGGACTGGCTGGGCGGCGGCCTGATCCGTTCTGGAATCGATACCGATGCGAGGCGATGCTCCTCGCCGGCGGCCCGGTCTCGGCCCGCAGGTGCGGCCAGTTCAGGAACTCGCTGCCGGGGTCGATGGTGATCGAACGCCGGTCCCGTGGGAGCGGAACCTCCTTTCGACAACCCGCCCGCCGCTTGGCAGCGTCGGCGGAGGGGGTGGCAGCTTGTGCTGCGGTGGCGGTGCAGGGCGAGCTGGCTATCGAGCTGCAAGACGACGGTGGAGTTTGGCGACGAAAGCCGACGGCGAGGGTGCGGATCATTCAGGTCGGGAAACCGGTTCAGCAGCACGGATCGGGCCGGGTTCCTGCGGGCCCACGATCTCGGGCAGTCGATGAGCCGACGCGGGACCTGTCATGACGATGCCTTTCTCGAGAGCTTCGTCGACCTGCTCAAGCGGGAGAGGATCAGGCGCAGAAGCTGTCGGATAGGCCAAAAAGCCAGACAGGATGTGTTCGACCACATCGAGAGGTTCTGCGATCCCAAGCGAAAGCATGCCGGGAACGAGATGCTTTCGGCCATCGAGTTCGAACGACACCGGAATCCGGGACCGGAACGCGCCTGGGAAACGCGGGACTGGACACATCTCCATACCGCCGATCTTGCCACGCCGGCTCTAGGCCAAGGCGCGCGTGTCTCCGCAGATCGAGATGGCTTGACCCGATATCGTCCGGCCACGCGGGCTGGCGATGAACAGCACCTGATCGGCAATCTGCTGCGGGGTCACGTAATCGGGGATCGAAGTCAGCGAGAACGCCTCCGCCTCGATTTCCGCGAAAGTCCGGCCCTGGCTCTGGGCGCGGGCCTCGAGGACGCGGCGCTGCCGGTCGCCGGCAACGATGCCCGGCAGGATCGCATTGACCCGGATCCGGTCGGGGCCGAGTTCCATCGAGAGGGATTTCGTCAGACCGACGACGCCCCATTTCGCCGCCGAATAGGGCGACCGCAGCGGAAATCCGACCCGCCCGGCGACCGAGGACAGGTTCACGACGGAGGCGTTCCCGCTCAGACGCAGCGCGGCGAGCGCATGGGTGACGCAGACGAACTGGCTCGTCAGGCAGATCGCGAGCGTGCGTTCCCAGTCGGCGAGGTCGATCTCGCCTATCGCCGCTGTCGGGCCCGCGGTTCCTGCATTGTTCACGAGGCAATCCAGGCCGCCGAGATGCGCGATCGCGGCCTCCACGAAGGTGCCGAGATCGGCTGCGGACGCAACGTCCACGCGCTGGCGGAAGACGGACTTCGGCAGCCTGTCCAGCGCCTCGCCGTCGATGTCGCAGACCGCGACGGAGGCGCCCTCCGACAGGAACGCCTCCGCGATCGCGCGCCCTATACCGGCGGCCCCACCGGTGATCAGCACCCTGCCTCCGTTCAATCCGAGATCCATGGCAAAGCCTCCTAACGGGGAAGAATGTCGCGCGACACGATGAAGTCCGCCGCCGACCGGATGTCCTGCGCCAGTGCCTGCGCGGCACTGTCCGCATCGCCGCGCAGGATCGCGCTCACGAGACGAGCGTGGGTTTCGAGCGAGGCGGAATGGCGGCTGCGGCGCGACTGCTCGCCGAGATCGAGGTTCAGGATCGGTCCGGCCTTCAGCCACATGATCGTGACGAGCTCCAGCAGTACCGGGGAGCCCGCCGCCGTGTAAATCAGGAAATGAAGCGCCTTGTTGGCACGCACCGCCTCGCCCACGTCGTCGCGCGAGAGCGCACTGCGGAACGTCTGCTCGGCGGTGCGCAACGGCACGGAGTTCATTCCCCTGAGGGCGGCCAGCGACGCGGCCCAGCTCTCCAGATGGACCCGGTTCCGCGTGAGATCGAGAAACTCGCCCTCGCGCAACGTCGGCACCGCGACCGCGCGCTTGGGTTCGACGACGAGGGCGCCGCGCGCCGCAAGACGCCCGATCGCCGCCCGGATCGGCATGACCGAGACGTCGAGCCGGTCCGCCAGTCCCCGCAGCGGGATCCGGTCGCCCGGCTTGAGCGCACCCGACAGCAGCATTTCCGAGATCACCCCGTAGACATGCGTCGTCAGCGAGGCGTCGTCGCCTGCCGCATCCGCCTCGCCGGATCGGTCGGAGCCACGGCCGTCCATCTGTGATCCCACCCTCCCGCATTGAGGCCGCTTGGCATCGTGCCTTTCAGTTAGCCATCCGACTTGACAGAAGTCCATTCCTTCCACAACTGTGATCGCAGTTATCAGCCGGATCCGCGATGGTCCGACGTCACTCGGGAGGAGACGAAGATGACTTTTATCCGCAAGATGAACCGCCGTTCCCTACTTCGGTCGGGAGGGGCGGTTGCCGCGGGGGTGCTGGCGGCGCCGTCAATCCTGCGGGCGCAGGAGGGGCCGATCGTGCTGGGGCATCTGACGCCGAGGACCGGCTTTCTCGGACCGCTCGGGGATTACGCGGTGATGGGCGTCGATCTGGCAGTCGAACACATCAACGCCGAGGGCGGCATCCTCGGACGCGATCTTCAGGTCCTCCAAGAGGACTCGGTAAACCCCCAGACCGCCTCCTCCAAGGCCGAGCGCATGATCGAGCGGGACGGCGTCGCGGCGATCACGGGCGAGATCTCCTCCGCCTCGACGCTCGCCATCGGGCAGGTCGCGGAGCGGACCAGCACTCTCTTCGTCAATACCGGGGGCAATTCCGACACGCTGCGCGGATCGGACTGCAAGCGGCACATGTTCCACGTCGAGACCCAGAATGCGATGTACCTGAACGGCGAGGGGCTCTATTTCCTCGGCGCCGATCTGGTGCAGGGCAAGAAGTGGTACCTGCCGACCGCCGACTACGCCTTCGGCCACGACCTGCTCAACGGCGCGAAGGCGTTCCTGGAGCGGCACGGCGGCGAGATCGTGGGCGACGACCTGTTGGCCACCGATGCCACCGATTTCTCCGCCATCATGCTGAAGATCCGCAGCGCGCAGCCCGATGTGGTCGCACTGAACCTCGCCGGCACGCAGATCACCGGGTTCCTCAAGCAATACGGCGAATTCGGCCTCGACTTCCCGATCGGCGGCTTCGGCTTCGACACGCAGTCGGCCTGGGCGGCCGGGCCGCGGAACTTCTCGGGTACCTGGCCCAGCGTCTGGAACCACCTGATCGAAACCGACGCGAGCCAGGCCTTCGCCACGGCCTTCACCGAGACGTACGGCAAGCCGCCCGAAAACCAGGCCTGGTCGGACTACACCGCGCTGCGGATTATGGCGAAGGCGATGACCGATATCGGCGGCACCGACGCCGACGCTCTGATCGAATACTTCGAGGGCGGGGCCACCTTCGACCTGATGAAGGGCCGGGAGGGTTATTTCGACCCGGGATCGCATCAGCTCCTGCAGGAGGTCTATGCGATCACCGCGCTGCCGGAGGCGGAGGTCGCCAACGAGTGGGACATCTTCACCACGTCGGGTCCGGTGATCGGCCCGGATCAGCCGCTGGAGGAGCTGATAAAGGACGCCGTCGGGGGCACCTGCTCCTTCGA
Source organism: Rhodobacterales bacterium (assembly GCA_038320125.1). Taxonomy (GTDB): domain Bacteria; phylum Pseudomonadota; class Alphaproteobacteria; order Rhodobacterales; family Rhodobacteraceae; genus Jannaschia. The sequence continues at coordinate 11,999 of JBBQDX010000011.1, forward strand.
CGCCTGACCGCGTTCGTCGATCTGCTTCGTCCCGGCCCCGCCCCGCTTCGTTCCGGCCCCGCCCGCCGCAGGCACGCCCTGCGGCGGGACGCCCGACCCACCGAGAGATCTTCATGCAGACCGCGCTCTTCCTGGCACAACTCTTGAACGGCCTTCTCGACGGGTTCTACTACCTCCTGATCGCGCTCGGTCTGTCGCTGATCTTCTCGCTCGGCGGGATCGTGAACCTCGCGCATGGTGCGTTCTTCGCGGTCGGGGCCTACATGGCGATCGTGCTGGCCCCGCACCTGGGCTTCTTCGGCGCGGTCATTGCCGGGCCGATCCTGGTGGGAGGGCTCGGCGCGCTCGTCGAACGGCTTCTGTTCACCCGGTTCTACAGGATCGACCCGCTCTACTCGCTGCTGCTGACGTTCGGGCTGGCAATGGTGCTCGAACAGAGTCTACGCCTCGTCTTCGGCTCCGCGCCCCTCGCCTTCGACATTCCGGAGGCCCTGCGAGGGCAGGTCATCCTGGGCGAGTTCATCTACTCCCGCTACCGGCTCTTCACCATCGCGGTGGCCATCGCCGCTGTCGCGGCCCTCTGGTGGCTGCTCAACCGGACGGCATTCGGGCGCATCGTGCGTGCCGGCATCCAGAACCCGGACATCCTGGCCACGCTCGGCATTTCGCTTCGGCCCTACCTCTCCGCGGTGGCGGCCATCGGCATCGGCCTCGCCGGTCTTGCCGGGCTGCTGATGGCCCCGATCCAGCCGGTCCACCCGGCCATGGGGACCGAGGTCCTGGTGGCGGCCTTCGTCGTCGTGGTGATCGGCGGGCTCGGATCGTTCTGGGGGGTCGTCCTGGCGGCGATGCTCGTAGGCCTGCTCAAGGGGTTCATGGTCGCCATCGACCTCAACTCCTGGTCTCTCGCCTCGATCTACCTGTTGATGTTCGTCGTCCTCCTGGTCCGCCCGCGCGGCCTGATGGGCGAACGCATCCTTCGGTTCGAGTAACGCCGTGCCGCGCATCCATCCCCTTCTGATCGCGGCGGCAGCGCTCGCCGTCCTGCCTTTCGCCCTGACCGCGCTCGGGCTGACGACCACCTCGGCGGCGGAGGTCGTGATCTTCGCGCTGGCGGCGTCCGGGCTCAACCTGCTGGTCGGACGGACCGGGCTCGTCTCCTTCGGCCACGGCGCCTGGTTCGGGCTTGGAGCCTATGTCGCGGGGCTGGTGGCGCTGGCCCTGCCGGGCACCCCTCTCGTGCTGCCGATCCTCGCGGCGCTGGCGGTGACTGCGCTCGTCTCCACCGGATTCGGCATCCTCATGCTGCGGCGGAGCGGCATCTACTTCTCGCTGATGACACTCGCGCTGTCGGCCCTCGCCTTTACGGTGGCGTTCCGCTGGACCGCGCTCACCGGCGGCGAGAACGGTCTCGGCGGGATCGAGCGTCCGGTCTGGGGGCCCGTCGATTTCAATGACGGCTGGGTGTTCTACTGGTTCGTCGCCATCATCGCGCTGTCGGTCGCGGTCCTGCTCTGGCGGTTCCTCGAGGCGCCCCTGGGGTCGGTCCTGGCCGCCATCCGCGAGAATCCGGTCCGCGCCGTCGCGCTCGGCTATGACGCAACGCGCTACAAGCTGGCCGCGTTCACGGCCTCGGCGACAGTCAGCGCGCTGGCCGGTGCGCTCCTTCTCTTCAAGAACCGCCTCACCTCGGCAGAACCGATGTCAGTCATGTTCTCCGGCGAACTCCTGGCGATGGTGGTGATCGGCGGGATGCGCGGCTTCCTCGGCCCGGCGCTCGGTGCCCTCTTCTACATCCTCTTCCGCGAATACCTCTCGATCTATACGGAGAATTGGCTGCTGTGGTTCGGCCTGGTCTTCATGGGTTTCGTGTTCTTCGCCCGGGAGGGGCTGGTGGGCCTGGGCCGTCAGGTGATGGAACGGGTCCGGCCGGGCCCGGAGACCGGCGCGGCCATGGCCGAGCGCAAGTCCGAAACTCTGCCGCTTCCGAAAGTTCTCGGCGATGGCAGCGGCGATGGCGGCGCGGTGCTCGTGGCGCGGGGCATCGGCAAGTCCTTCGGGGCTTTCCGGGCGGTGGAGGACGTGCATCTGGAAGTCCGAGACCGGACGCTCCACGCGCTCATCGGGCCGAACGGCGCCGGCAAGACGACCACCTTCAACCTGCTGACGGGGATGATCCCACCCGACGACGGCACCGTCGTCCTGGGCGGGACCGACCTCGCGGGCACCTCCCCGGACCGGGCGGCGCAGATGGGCATCGGCCGGTCGTTCCAGATCACCAGTCTGTTCCCCGATCTGACCGTGTACGAGAACGTGCGGTTGGCGGTCCAGGCGAGCCATGCGTCGCGCATGAATCCGTGGCGCCCGGTGGCGCGGTTCGACGACATCCACCGCGAGACGGGCGAGATGCTCCGCTGGGCCGGGCTCGCGGGGATCGAGGGCGCGCGCGCCTCGTCGCTGTCCTATGGCGGCCAGCGCCTGCTCGACCTCGCGCTGGCGCTCGCCTCGCGACCCCGCGTCCTGCTCGCGGACGAACCGCTGGCCGGACTTTCGGCGGCCGAGCGGCAACGGGTCGGCGATCTGCTCAAGCAGGTCTCCGGCGTCCTTCCCGTCCTTCTGGTGGAGCACGACATCGACCGCGTGTTCCAGCTTTCAGATCATGTCACGGTGATGAATGAAGGGCGCGTCCTGATCGACGGGCCGGTCGCGACTGTGCGCAACGACGACAAGGTGCGCGAGATCTACATCGGGTCGGGGACCACCGAGGTCGCCGCGATGGCCCATCACGGCGTCCGCGATGCGGTCCTGGCCAAGGTCGACGGGCTCAACGTCCATTACGGCAAGAGCCACATCCTCCAGGACGTCGCCTTCGACGTGCGCGAGGGCGAGATCCTCGCCCTGCTCGGCCGCAACGGCGCTGGCAAGTCGACCCTGCTCAAGGCCATCCTCGGCATCGCCCCCGTCACCTCCGGGTCCATCGAACTGGCAGGACGGCAGCTGGCCGGGCTGGAAGCGGCCGAGATCGCGCGCGCGGGCGTCGGCTACGTCCCGCAGGGGCGCGGCCTCTTCGCCGGAATGACGGTGCGCCAGAACCTCGAACTGGGGCGGATCCGGCGGCGCACCGGCGTCGGCACGCATTGGTCGGAGGCCGAGATCCTCGACTTCTTCCCGCGCCTCTCCGAACGGATGGAGACCGATGCCGACAAACTGTCGGGTGGTGAGCAGCAGATGGCCGCCGTGGCCCGCGCTCTTTCCGGCGACACCCGGCTCCTGCTGCTTGACGAGCCGTTCGAGGGGCTGGCCCCGGCCATCGTCGAGCAGCTCTTCGTCAGCTTCGACCGTCTGCGCGAGCGGCTGTCGATCGTGATCGTGGACCACAACCTCGACCTCGCCCTCGGGCTTTCCGACCGGACCGTCGCACTCGAGACCGGCCGCGTGTTCCACGAGGGACCGTCGCGCGAGCTGGCTCGAGACATCGACCTGCGCCGCAAGGTGCTCTGGCTCTAGGAGGGCGGATATGACGAGGATCGCGATCATCGGCGCCGGGCTCATCGGACGCTCATGGGGAGTCGTCTTCGCGCGCGCGGGCATGGACGTGGCCGCCTGGGACCCGGATGCCGCGACGCGCGACGCGCTGGCCGGTGACATCGTAGCGATGCTTCGGGCGGCGGGGGTGCCTGAAGCGGAGCGCGTCGCCGCGCGCGTGGCCGTGTCCCCGTCGCTGGAGGCGGCGCTGGAGGGCGCGGACCTCGCGCAGGAGAACGGACCCGAGCGGGTCGACATCAAGCGCGAGCTCTTCGCACGCCTCGACGCCGCAGCGGCGCCCGACACCATCCTCGCCTCGTCGAGTTCCGCGCTCGTGCCGTCGTCGTTCACGGGCCATCTCTCCGGCGCCGCGCGCTGCCTCGTCGCGCATCCCGTCAATCCGCCGCATCTCGTTCCCGTGGTGGAGCTCTGCCCGTCGCCCGCGACCGCCGCCGAAACCATGGACCGCGCGGAGGCGATCTATCGCCAGGCGGATCAGGTTCCGGTCCGCCTGACGCGCGAGATCGACGGCTTCGTGCTCAACCGCCTTCAGGCCGCGCTGCTGGGAGAGGCGCTGCGGCTGGTCTCGGAAGGCGTGGTCGACGTGCAGGGGCTCGACGACACGGTGCGGCACGGTCTGGGGCGTCGCTGGGCCTTCATGGGCCCCCTCGAAACGATCGTCCTGAACGCACCGGGCGGAGCGGCGGATTACATAGAACGCTACGGCCCCCCCATGGGGCGGCTGGCTTCGGAAACCGCCGGAGCGGAGGCGTTCACCGCAGGGGCCGCTGACCTGATCGCCAAGGCGTTCCCCGACCTGGGGGATGCCGGCGCGATCCGCGAGCGACAGGACTGGCGCGACGGCGAGCTGGCGGCGCTCGACGCGCATCTTCGGACCAGATCAACGGGAGACTGACCATGGCGAACAAGCAGAAGACGATCATCACCTGCGCGATAACGGGCGCGATCCACACGCCATCGATGTCGCCCCACCTGCCGGTCACGCCCGAGCAGATTGCAGACGCCGCCATCGCGGCGCACGAGGCGGGTGCGGCCATCGTCCATCTGCATGCCCGCAACCCGGAAGACGGCCGACCGGACCAGACCCCCGAGGCGTTCGAGCCGTTCCTGCGCGTCATCAAGCAACGGTCCGGCTGCATCGTCAACATCACGACAGGCGGCGCGCCGACCATGTCCATCGAGGAACGCATCCAGCCCGCGGCAACCTGGAAGCCGGAACTCGCGTCACTCAACATGGGCACGATGAACTTCGGACTCTTCCCGATGCTGGGGCGGTTCGAGAAGGACCTCAGGCACGACTGGGAAGCCACCTACCTCGCAAACCGCGACATCGTCTTCCGCAACACGTTTGCCGATATCGAGCACATCGTCACGACGCTCGGCGCGAACGGAACCCGGTTCGAGTTCGAGTGCTACGACACCTCGCACCTCTACAATCTGAAGCACTTCCTCGACGCTGGCCTCGTGACGGCGCCGCTCTTCATCCAGACCGTGTTCGGACTGATGGGCGGGATCGGCGCGCATCCGGACGATGTCTCGCACATGAAGCGGACCGCGGACCGCCTGTTCGCAGACCGATACCGCTGGTCGGTGGTCGGCGCGGGGCGCAACCAACTCAACATCGCCGCGATCTCTGCCGCCATGGGCGGGCATGTCCGCGTGGGGCTGGAGGATTCGCTCTGGGCGGGGCCCGGACGGCTGGCCGAAAGCGGTGCCGAGCAGGTCCGCGCAGTCCGTCAGATCATCGAGGGTCTGGGGTCGAGCGTCGCGACGCCGGACGAGGCCCGCGAAATCCTGCAGCTCAAGGGTGCCGACGGCGTCGGATTCTGAAGCGGCCAACAAGAAGGCAAGGGTGATCTGGTCCATGCTCGTCCGCGACGAAGACTATCCGGCTCCCGAGGACGCCGTCTGCTGAGACGACGCTGCGACGGAACGTTGGCGATGCGAGGAGGACGACGACCCGCATGGGCAAACGACCGACAAGATCAGGATCAGGAAACCAGGACCGGACAGCGAGCGCAAAGCTCTGCAGGCTGATTTGGACCTGATCCGCGCATCGCCATACCGGCCCGCAGCATGTGAACCGCCGCATCACGGGGCCTGATACAAGTACGCACCCGATACACGTGCAGGCAGTCACGGAAATCATTGTGCCGAGAGGGATTTACACTTGCCCGGTTGAAATGGGGGCAGTCAATCGCCCTCCATCCGCTTACCCTGCCGTCCCTTCCCGATAGATGGCAGTGATAGGATCTTCAGTAGTGCTAACCCACGCGCGGTACATGCCCTCGCAGTTGAACGGGAGGGACAGGTTCCCTTTCGCATCGACGGCGATGACCCCGCCGGATCCATGATTGCGGCCGAGATCCTCCATCACGACGTGGTGGGCGGCCTCGTGGAGCGACTGCCCGGCATGGCGCATCCGGGCGGCGATCTCTGCCGCTGCCGTCCACCGTATGAAGATCTCTCCGTGCCCTGACCCGGACACGGCGCAGGTGGCATCGTCGGCGTAGGTTCCCGCACCGATCACCGGGGTATCGCCGACCCGTCCCGGCGATTTGGCCGTCATGCCGCCGGTGGAGGTGGCGGCGGCGACATGCCCCCGAGCGTCGCAGGCGACTGCGCCGACGGTGCCATGACGGCGCGCGGGATCGTCATCCACCTCGCCCCGCGCCCGCATGGCCAGCGTCTGCTGCAGGGCGTCCCATCGGGCTTGGGTGAAGAAATACGCATCCTCCGCAAAGTCCAGCCCGGCTTCGCGCGCGAGGTCGAGCACGCTCGGGCCGATGAGGCAGACATGCTCCGTCCGCTCCATCACGGCGCGGGCGGCGAGGATCGGGTTCTTCGGCCCGAAGATGCCCGCGACCGCCCCGGCGCGGCGGTCGCGCCCGTCCATGATCGCCGCGTCCATCTCCTGCCGCCCGTCGCTGGTGAAGACGGCACCGCGCCCGGCGTTGAACAACGGCTCATCCTCCATCGACATGACGGACGCGGTGACGGCGTCGAGGGCTGCGCCGCCGTCGCGCAGGATCGCCTCCCCGGCTTCGAGCGCGCGGGCCAGGGCTGCGTGATACTCGGCTTCCCGATCCGGTGTGATGGAGGATCGCAGGATGATGCCCGCACCGCCATGAATTGCAAGAGCATAGGTCATGCGGACTCCTTCAGGCCGTGCGCTTGCGCGCAATGACGTGCGACCTCGGCGTGGGTCGCGATCCATGCGTCGCCGGTGGTTCGGATATGGGACAGCAACTCGTCGAGGATGAAGATCCGGGAGCGGTAGCCGATGATATGCGGATGCATCGTCAGCAGGAACAGGCCGCCCTCGGCATGGGCTCCGTCGAACTCGCGTCGGAAGATATCGAGCACGTCGACGGGGGGCGTATAGGGCCGTTGGGCACCATGCCGATTCATCATGAAATAGACGGCGTCATCGCGGATCCATTCGACCGGAAGCTCCACGATGCCGGTCGGCTCCCCGTCCGAAAGGATCTCGTAGGGGTCATCATCGGCGAAGAGCGAGCTGTCGTAGAGGAGATGCAGCTCCCGCGCGATGGACAGGGTTGCATCGCTGAAATCCCAAGACGGCGTGCGCATGCCTACGGGGCGCGTGCCGGTGATCCGCTCCAGCGTATCGGCGGCGCGGAACATCAGGTCGCGCTCGGCCTCGGGCGGGACTTGCGTGTTGCGCTCGTGGATCCAGCCGTGCAGGCCGATCTCGTGGCCATCGCCGGCAAGGACCTGCTGTTCTTCGGGATGCAGCATCGCGGAGACGGCGGGGACGAAGAAGCTGGCCTTCGCGTCGTGCTGTCGAAGCACTTCCGCGATGCGGGGGATGCCGCGCCGCGCGCCGTACTCGCCCCAGCTGAGGCGGGCGAGGCTGGTGGCGCCGTCGCGCAGCTCGTTGGTCTCGTGATCGCTGTCGAAGCTGAGGGCGACGGCGCAGCGGGCGCCGCCCGGCCAGCGAGCGGGGAGAAGGGAGCGTCCGGCGCGGACCTGTCCGACGCGTTTGCGCCAGAAAGCCTCGGGCCATGTGTGCGGCTCGGTGGGGTCTGTCATGCGCGGCCTCCATCGACGGACAGGATCTGGCCGGTGATCCACCCGGCCTGTTCGGACAGAAGGAACGTCACCGCGTGGGCGATATCCTCGGGCGTGCCGAGGCGGCGCATGTGGGTCCCCTCGATGAGCCGGGCCTGCCGTTCGGCTCCGAAGGCCTGCCATTGCCGCCCGGTCGAGGGGTTGGAGAGGACGAAGCCCGGAGCGACGGAATTGACGGTGATGCCGCGCGGACCGAGCTCGAAAGCGAGCTGTTTCGTCAGGCCGACAAGCGCGTGCTTGGCCGCGGCGTAAGCCTGGATACCGGTCAGGCTGGCGCGCAGCCCCGCGCCGGAGGAAATCGTGACGATCCGGCCCGCCCCCTGTTTGGTCAGATACGGCGCGGCGGCCTGTATGCACCACATCGCGGCGTCGACATTGGCGGCGAAGATGGCGTGCCAGTCTGGCGGCTCGATCTCCTCGATCGGCCGCCCCGCCTGACCGCGGACACCGCCCGCGGCGGTCACCAGCCCGTCGAGGCGTCCGTGCGCCGCCAGGATATCCGCGAAGGCGGCGTGGACGGCATCCCGCTCGCCCAGATCGACCGCGTGGCGGCTCGCCGCGCCGGTCAGGCGGCCCAGGCCGGGCCCGTCGATGTCGAGGACCGCGACCGTGGTGCCGGCTTCCGACAGACTGGCGACAATGGCCGCGCCGATGCCCTGCGCGGCACCCGTGACGACCACCACGCGATCGGCGGGCTCTACGCGCATGGCGGCAGGAGGCGGTCGGGAAGATCGTCCGACTGAACGCGCCGCCCTTCCTCGATGTCGTGGATCAGCGCGACGAGCCCCGAGACGGTGGGCAGGACGAGACCATGCCGCGCGCCGATCTCCGCCATGATGCCCATCTGGGCGTCCACCTCGGTCTTGCGCCTGCGGATGGCGAGGTCGCGCCAGATGCCCGAATGGGTCTTCGCCGTCTTGCGGTTATGCGCGACCATCGCGTCGAGGGATGCCGCCATCGCGTCCGCATCGCCGTTGCGGAAGGCGTCCGGATCGAACCCGTTGAATCCGCGCGGACGGACTCCCTCGGCGGCGGCAAGGCGCATGATTTCCCGCCCGAGTGCACAATAGACAGGGCGATGCTCGGAGCGGGCCATGGCGTCGGACATCGATAGCGGCGTGAGTGCGGTGGCGAAGAGCAGGGCGCCGTAGCCCATCTTGCCCCAGAGATAGCCCCAGATGTTGTCCGTCAGATCGGCTTCCGGTTCAATCAGACGCAGGAGGGCGTGAACGTCCCTCGCGCGTTCGCTGAGCCGCCCATCCAGCTCGCCCACGGCGATGGCGGCGCGGTTGCCGTAGAGGATGCGGCCCGGCTCGATCCAGTCGGCCCCGAAATTGACGAAACAGCCCATTGTCCGGTCCGCGCCCAAACGCGCCGCGATCGCCCGCTCGTTCAACCCGTTCTGCGCCGATATCACGAAGCCGTCCGGTGCGAGATGCGGCTCGAGCATGTCGAGCGCCGCTTCGGTATGATGCGCCTTCACGGCGAGGAAGACACGTCGGAACCGGCCGTCGAGGTCGGCGGGCAGATCCGACGGCAGGCTCTGCGTGAAGGCATCGACGGGACCCTCGATGACCAGCCCCTCGCGCATCGCGGCGACGTGGTCGGCGACGATGTCCACCATCCTGACCGCATGACCCGCGCGTGCCAGGGTGGCGCCGATGACGCCGCCGACGGCCCCGGCGCCCCAGATCAGGATCGGATCGTTCATGCCCAGTCGCCTTCCAGAAGGGCGCGCGTCTCCTCGACCGCAACCGCCCAGATACGGTCGGTATCGTCGTCGGGCCGCTGGTAGACGCCGCCGTAGTTGCCGTCGCCGATGATCTTGCGGACGCCGGCGGCGTTGCGGTCTCGCAGCCGGTCGAAGGGAACGAGCGGCTTCTGCTCGTCGGGCATCTGCCGGCCGGGCAGGCGCGTCCACGGGAAGTTCTCCATCCAGCTCGCATGGCTGGCCACCGGATCGGTCTCCTGCACGGCAGCCCATGTCAGTGGCGCGCGCCACCAGTCGTGGAAGCGGCAGCGGGCGCCGGCATTTGCCTGCATCCATTCGGCGCAGACTGGCTGGACCGGGGAGTTGCCGCCATGCCCGTTCACGACCAGGACGCGACGGAACCCGGTCGCGTAGAGGCTGTCGAGGATATCGCGGACCAGCGCCGCATAGGTTTCGAGCCGCAGCGAAACGGTGCCCGGATAGGCCATGAAGTAGGGCGTGAGGCCGTAGGGGATCGCAGGAAAGACAGGGATGCCGAGCGGCTCCGCGGCTTCGGTCGCGACCCGGTCCGACAGGATGGAATCGACGGAAAGGCTGAGATACGCGTGCTGCTCGGTCGATCCGAGCGGCAGCACGGCGCGGTCGTCCGTTTCGAGGTAATTCTCGACCTCGAACCAGTTGGCATCGGTGATCCTCATTCGGCGGCCTTCCTTCGTATCGGTGGTCGAACACGGCAAGCCTCGACCGCAGGTAGCACGTCGCTCCGGATCGATTGCGTGTCGGGCGTGTGCCGGTACTCGAAAGCGGTCTGGTCGGGCCGCAGACCGTCTCGAAGATATTCGGCTCCCGACGCGTAGATCACGACCTGCGCGCGGGCGATGCGCGCCGCCTCGTCCGCGTCGCCCCGGACGACCATCTCGGGGTCGGCCACATGCGGGGCGAAGCGGCGAATGCCGGATTTCATGATCGTGACGAAGCCCGGAAAGACGGAGTAACCCACGACCCGCGCGTCGGAAGGCAGCGCCGCGAGCCCGACGCGCGTGGTCTCGTTCGGGATGAGGGTCACGCCGACAGCGGTCACGCGGGGCGCCCGCTCCGCGAGTTGCGCCAGAAGCGTGCGTGGCGCGAGAATGAGGTCGCACCCCGCGGTGCCGCGCGCTTCGAGGTCGGACAGCACGATGGGCTCGATCGTGTCGCCGGCCCGCAGATGCGCGCGGATCTCGGCGGCGTAGCCCCGGGTGGCATCGTGGAAATTGCCGACCATCAGGATCGAGACCGGGCAGGATCGCGTCGGCTGCGCCATGGAGACGCGCAGGGCCAGATCGGCGGGCTCCAGCCCGCATTCGCGCCCGAGCGCGACGAGTTCGGCGATGCGGATGTCGATCTGCGCCAGCTTGAGCCGCACGCCGGTTCCACCGGAAGCGCGCACGAAGGTGCCCGAGCCCGACCGCCCCTCCACCAGCCGCGCGTTCCGAAGCGCCGCATAGGCGCCCGAGACGGTGACGGGGGAAATGCCGACATGGCGGGCGAGGGCGCGGACGGAAGGGAGACGATGGCCGTCGGGCAGGTCGCCGGAGGCGATGCCGAACTCCAGCGCCCCGCGAAGCTGGATCGAGACCGAAACGGAAGAGGCGGGATCGATGGCGGAAACGATGCCCTCGACGACCCGGTCAACCTCTGCACATGTCTTGGCCATCCGTATCAGTCCGGCATAACAATTAATCTGAAGCGGACCCTAGCTTGCCGAAGATTGTCCGTCTACCGCATAAATCCGCGAGAAAGTTCTTGACCAACGTCCAGACGACTTCTTAACGTATCAGCAGTTCAATACGCTTTTGAGGGGAAATGCCCGTGTCCAGACAGTTTCTCAAGTCCGCCGTGGCCGCGATGGCCCTCATTGCCGCGACCCCCGCGCTCGCGCAGGATCTGGTGATCGGGCTGCGCGCCGGTCCCGACTCCATCGATCCGCACTGGTCCACCCTCGGCAGCCAGGCCGAAGCCCTGCGGCATGTGTTCGACACGCTCGTGGATGTGGACGAGGCCCTGCAGCTCAAGCCCGGCCTCGCCGTGAGCTGGGAGGCGGTGGACGATACGACCTGGGAGTTCAAGCTGCGTGAGGGCGTCACCTTCCACGACGGCACGCCGTTCACGGCCGAGGACGTCAAGTTCTCCATCGACCGCATCCCGGTCGTGACGGGCCCGATGCCGATGACGCTCTACACGAAGTACGTCGAGAGCGCCGAGGTGGTGGACGACTACACCCTCCGCGTGAAGACCAAGGGGATCGCGCCCGCCCTGCCCAACGACTTCACCCGGCTCTTCGTCGTCCCGTCCGAGACCGGTATGGAGGCCGGGAACGAGGAGTTCAATTCTGGCGAGAAGGCGATCGGGACCGGCCCGTTCACGTTCGTCTCCTGGCAGCCCAAGGGCGATCTCGTGCTGGCGCGCAACGACGACTACTGGGGCGATGCGCCGGCCTGGGAGAACGTGACGCGCAAGGAGATCCCCGACGATGCCGCCCGCGTCGCCTCGCTGCGGTCCGGACAGGTGGATCTGATCAATTACGTGCCGGCGAGCGATTATCTCGCGATGCAGAACGACGATGACCTGGAGACCTTCATCTCGGACTCGATTTACATCCTGAATGTCCAGCCCAACGTGAAGGACGAGCTGCCGCAGAAGGTCCGGGTGAACGGCGAGGAGATCGACGCAAATCCGCTGCAGGATCTGCGCGTGCGCGAAGCGCTGGATCTCGCGATCAACCGCGATGTGCTCGTCAACGTCGTGCTCGAAGGTCTGGGCACTCCGGCCAACCAGCTCATGCCCGCGGGCTTCTTCGGCTATACCGACGAGATTGGCGAGAAGCCTTACGACGTGGACAAGGCCAGGGAACTGCTGACGGAGGCCGGCTATCCCGATGGGTTCGAGATCGATTTCACCTGCACCAACAACCGCGTGCCGGGCGATGCCGTGGTCTGCGAGGCGCTGGCGCAGATGTGGTCGCGGATCGGACTGACGGTGAATGCGCAGGCGCTGAACGGGACGGTGTTCTTCCCGGCTGCCGCGCGCGAGGATTATACGATGGCGATGTCGGCCTGGGGCACGCTGACGGGAGAGGCGGCCTATACCTACGGCGCCATGGTCCATTCCAAGGACGACGAGAAGGGCTTCGGCAACTTCAACAGGACCGGCTACTCGAACCCCGAGTTCGACGCGGTGTTCATCGAGGGAACGCAGACGCTGGACGCAGAGGCGCGTCGCGAGCTCTACGAGCAGGCGTCGGTCATCGCGATGGAGGATCGGGCGCTGATCCCGACGGTCATCCTGCAGAGCGTCTGGGCGGCGGAGGCGGATACCCTGACCCTCACGCCCCGCGTCGATCAGGAGACGCGCGCCTACGAGATCTCGCCCGCCGAGTGACGCAGCACGCCCGCGCCGCGCCCGGCAGCGGGCGCGGTTCCAGGGCCCATCGGAGAGTCCATGTCCGGCTTCCTGTTGCAGCGATTGGTTCAGGCGGCAATCGTCGTCTTCGCGATGTCGGTGATCGTGTTCGTCGGCGTCTACGCGATCGGCAACCCGATCGACGTGATGATCGACCCGGGGGCGAGCGCCGAGATTCGCGAGGGTCTCATCCGGCGCTACGGCTTCGATCAGCCGCTCTGGCGGCAATACCTGATGTTCGTGTCCAACGTCTTCCGTGGCGATCTCGGGACGTCGATGATCTACAACATCCCGGTCACGAGCCTTGTCTTCTCGCGGCTGCCCGCGACGATCGACCTCGTTCTGGTCTCGGTCTTCATCGCCACCGTCATCGGCATCCCGGCGGGTCTCTATGCCGGATACCGGCCCGACTCGCTCGGCGCGCGCGCGATCATGGCCCTGTCAGTTCTCGGGTTCTCGGTGCCGACCTTCTGGATCGGGATGCTGCTGATCATGGGGTTCGCGGTGCAGCTCGGCTGGCTGCCCTCGGGCGGGCGCGGCGACGTGGGCACGCTCTTCGGCATCCGCACCTCGCTGGCGACCGCCGATGGCTGGAGCCATGTGATCATGCCCGCGCTCAACCTGTCGCTGTTCAAGATGGGCCTGATGATCCGGCTCACCCGCGCCGGCATGGTCGAAGCGATGTCCACCGACTACGTCCGCTTTGCCCGCGCGCAGGGGCTGCCCGACCGGCAGATCGTCTTCGGCCATGTGTTGCGCAACATCTCGATCCCCATCGTGACCGTCTTCGGCCTCGAACTCGGGTCCACGCTGGCCTTCGCCGTGGTCACGGAAAGCGTATTCAACTGGCCCGGCGTCGGCAAGCTCATCATCGACTCGATCCAGCAGCTCGACCGGCCGGTGATGGTTTCCTACCTCGTGCTCGTCGTGTTCCTGTTCGTACTCATCAACCTCGTGGTCGATCTTGTCTATGCTCGGCTCGACCCGCGCGTCCGGTTGAGATCGGGAAGGGCATGAGCGGCGCCGTGCATGACGTTGCCACCACGACGGGCGGCACGCTGGCCGTCCCGTCGGCGGCGCCGCGCGAGACGCGGGGGGAGCGGCTGCGGAACTTCTGGTCGGATTACCGCCAATCGCCCGTGGCTGTCGTGTCGCTGATCGTCATCGTCGTTCTGCTCTTCATCTCCTTCGGCGCCGCCCTCGTCACGCCGCAGGACCCCTACGATCTCGCCTCGCTCGACTGGTTGGACGCATTCCTGCGGCCGGGGACGGAGGGGTCGGGCGGCTACGTCCATTGGCTCGGGACCGACAATGCCGGACGCGACATGGTGTCGGCGATCTTCTACGGGTTGCGGACCAGCTTCGTCATCGGGCTTTCGGCCGGGGCGCTGGCGCTCACGATCGGCGTCAGCATCGGCCTCACCGCGGCTTATTTCCGCGGACCGCTCGAAGCCGTGCTGATGCGGATCGTGGATCTCCAGCTTTCGATGCCGGCGATCCTTCTGGCGCTGGTCGTGGTCGCAGTGCTGGGGCAGGGCGTCGGCCAGATCGTCGCCGCACTGGTGATCGCGCAATACGCCTATTTTGCGCGCACCACCCACGGGGCGGCCACGGTGGAGCGCGGCAAGGACTATATCGAGGCCGCGCGCTCGACCCCGCTGCCGACCTGGCGGGTGCTGTTCCGCCACCTGCTGCCCAACGTGATGACGCCTCTCATCGTCGTGGCGACGGTGCAGGTGGCAAGCGCGATCGCGCTGGAGGCGACGCTGTCGTTTCTCGGGGTAGGCCTGCCGCTGACGGAGCCGTCGCTCGGCACGTTGATCTCCAACGGGTTCAAATACATCCATACCGACCGCTACTGGCTGTCGATCTATCCGGGTCTGTTCCTGATGGCAACGGTGGTGGCCATCAACCTCGTGGGCGATCAGGTCCGCACGGTGCTCGATCCGAGGCAGTCGCGTTGACGGCCGCGCTCGAGGTCCGGGGCCTCACGACACGTTTCGCCACGCGCACGGGTCACGTCACGGCCGTGAACGACGTCAGCTTCTCCGTCTCGCCCGGCCGGATCCTCGGGCTCGTGGGCGAGAGCGGATCGGGCAAGAGCGTCACCGGATTCTCGATCCTCGGACTGATCGACGAACCGGGGGAGATCGCCGCCGGCTCCGTGTTGATCGAAGGCGAGGACATGCGCGGCCTGTCGGCGGAGGCGCAGCGCGGGATGCGCGGGCGCAAGGTGGCGATGGTCTTCCAGGACCCGATGATGACGCTGAACCCGGTGCTGCGGGTGGGCGACCAGATGGCGATGGCTGTGCGGGTTCATGCGCGGGTGTCGAAGAAGGCTGCCTGGGCGCGGGCGCGGGCGGCGCTCGACACGGTGGGCATCCCCGCGCCGGACGAGCGGCTGTTGTCCTATCCGCACCAGCTGTCGGGCGGGATGCGGCAGCGCGTGGCCATCGCCACGGCGCTTCTGCACGGGCCGGCGGTGATCGTCGCGGACGAGCCGACGACGGCGCTCGACGTCTCGATCCAGGGGCAGATCCTGGCGGAGGTGCGCCGCCTCGCCGACGAGACCGGGACGGCCATCGTCTGGATCACGCATGACCTCGCCGTGGTCTCCTCGCTCGCCGACGACATCTGCGTCATGTATGCCGGGCGGATCGTGGAGAGCGGCACGGCGGAGGAGGTCATCGCGGACCCGCGCCACCCCTATACGCGCGGGTTGATCCAGTCGGTTCCGAGCCTTCACGAGCCGGGCCGCAAGCTGCCGCAGATCCCCGGCTCGACCCCGCAGTTGTCGCACCTCCCTTCTGGCTGCGCGTTCCGTCCGCGCTGTCCGCGTGCGACCGAGATCTGCGCCACGGACCCGCCCGATGCGGGGCAGGGGCATCGCCTCAATCTCTGCCATCACCCCCTCGGGGCAGCATGACCGAACCGCTTTTGGAAGTCCGTGACGTGTCCAAGCGGTTCACCCGCGAGGCCGGTCTGATCGAGCGCGGCATCGCGCGGCTCTCCGGCGCGCGCACGGGCTCGACGGTCCACGCGCTGACGGAGGTGAGCCTGAGCGTCGCGCGGGGCGAGGTGCTCGGCATCGTCGGCGAGTCGGGCTGCGGCAAATCCACGCTCGGGCGGATCGTGTCGGGCATCTACGCCCCGAGTTCCGGGGAAGTCCTGCTCGACGGGGCGCCGGTCGCACGCGAGCGGGGCGGGACGGCGCACAAGCTGACGAGCAAGGTGCAGATGATCCATCAGGACCCGTTCGCGAGTCTCAATCCCCGCATGAAGGTGGGCGAGACGATCGGGGAGGGGCCGCGGGTCCACGATCTGGGGACGGCGCGCGAGGTGCGTGAGCGGACGGCGGCGCTTCTGGAGAAGGTCGGGCTGGAGGCGAGCTATGCGGACCGTCTGCCACACCAGTTCTCGGGCGGCCAGCGGCAACGCATTGCCATCGCGCGGGCGCTCGCCATGGAGCCGGAGCTTCTGGTGCTCGACGAGGCGGTGGCGTCGCTCGACGTGTCGATCCAGGCACAGGTGCTCAACCTGTTCGGCGAGTTGCGGCAGGATCTGGGTCTGACGGCGCTGTTCATCAGCCACGACCTGTCGGTGGTCCGCCATGTCTGCGACCGGGTCGCAATCATGTATCTTGGCCGCGTTGTCGAGCTGGCCTCCGCCGCGGCGCTCTACGCGAAGCCCTTGCATCCCTACAGCGCTGCGCTCTTCGCCTCCGTGCCGACGCTGGGCACGGGGCGCGCGCGCTTCCACGCCATCGAGGGGGAGATCCCGTCGCCGCTCGACCCCCCAGGCGGCTGCGCCTTCCATCCCCGCTGCCCGATGGCGGGGCCGCGCTGCTCGGTGGAAATTCCGCGTCTGACGCGGCCCGAGGCAGGGCGGGAGGTGGCCTGCCACCTTCATGATGGGGGCACGGGACGCGCGGAGGTGGCGGCATGACCGGGCTCAAAGACCGCATCGGCGCGGTGAACGACGTGCTCTGCGCGGTGAACGCGCTCGAGTGGGATGCGCGGGTGATGATGCCGAAGGGCGCGGCGGCCACGCGCGGGCATCAGATCGCCACGCTGAAGGGATTGGCGCGGAAGATGATCCTCGAACCGGCTCTGGCGGACCTCGCCGCCGAGGCCCGCGCGAGCACTGACGACCTCACCCGACGGGCGGGCGAAGCCGTTGTCGCGGCGCAGGCATATCATGCCCGGATGCCCGCCGACCTGTTGCGGCGCAAGGCGCAGGGGTCCGCGATCGCTGGTCAGGTCTGGTCCGAGGCGCGCGCGACGTCCGATTTCGCGCTGTTCCTGCCCTATCTGAAGACGATGATCGACCTGGCCCGCGAGACGGCGGAGGCGCTCGGATTCGAAGCGCATCCCTACGATCCGATGGTCGACCTTTTTGAGCCGGGGGAGACGGTGGCCTCGCTGACGCCGCTCTTCGACGAGCTGCGCACGGGGATCCGACCGATCCTGGACGCGGCGCGGGGGAGGGCGCAACCGCGGACGGATTTCCTCTATCGGCGGTATCCGGTCGAGGGGCAGCAACGGTTCTGCCGATACGTCGCCGAATGGCTCGGCTACGATTTCAGCCGCGGTCGTTTCGACACGGCGGTCCACCCGTTCGAGATCAGCCAGACGCGGAACGACGTGCGGATCACCTCGCGCTGGCCCGAGATCTACCTGCCGATGTCGATCTTCGGCACGATCCATGAGGTCGGGCATGCGCTCTATGAGCAGGGCCTGCCCGATGCGCTGACGCGGAGCGTTCACGCGACCGACCTGAGGGGGCTCTATGCCGTCGGCGGGACGAGCTTCGGGATGCACGAGAGCCAATCGCGTCTATACGAGAACCATGTCGGTCGGACGCCCGGCTTCTGGAGACTTCATTTCGGGGCGCTGCGCGACATCTTCCCCGAACAGCTGGAAGACGTGAGCGAGGCGGAGTTCGTTGCGTCCGTCAATCGCGTGGAACCCGGTCCGATCCGGGTGGAGGCGGATGAGCTGACCTACGATCTGCACATCATGCTCCGCGTGCGGCTCGAGATGGCGATGATCACCGGAGACCTCGCGCCGGACGAGCTTCCCGGCGCCTGGAACGAGGGCCTCGAGCACGATCTGGGCGTGACGCCGGTGTCGGATGCGCAGGGATGCCTGCAGGACGTGCACTGGTCGCACGGCTACATGGGGTCGTTCCCGACCTACACGATCGGCAACGTGGTGGCGGCGCAGATCATGAACCATCTCGACACGGCCCGGCCAGCGCTTCGGACCGGGCTGGACGCGGGAGATCCGGCCCCGCTCCGGGCAGCGCTCGGCGATCTGGTCTGGCGCCATGGGCGGGCGCTGGACCGTGGCGAGATTCTTGAGCGAGCCGGACTCCGATCTGGAGATTGCGCCCCGTATCTGGAGCACCTGCGGCAAAGGTTCGGATAGCGAAGCGCACCCGCACGCAGATCGAAGCTTGCTCGAAGGCATCCGTCCGCATCGGAGCGCCACGGGGCCATTCCCGGCCGCCGACGGCTCCGGAGGAGTGATCGGCTGCCTGCCGGCAATCTTGCGTCTCCGCGATCTGCGACTTGAACACAATCGACCTCCTCTTCGACCTGCTCGACATGATCCCGCATGAGCAGGTCACCTCCGCCCGCAGCGGGATAACCTTGCCCGGTGTCTCGACCATCGCTGACGCGGCCTTGGGCCCCCCGGCCGTCACGTCGCGGTTCACGCGCCGAAGAGGTTCCGCCTGCGACCGCAGCGAGAGCCACGAGGTTCCAAGCAATGCGTCGCTGGCCTCGAACCGATCGAAGATCAGCGGCATGTCCACCTCGCCCGGCGCCGCATCGAAGCCAAAGATCATCCGGCGGCCCATGATGGCCATGTCGTCGCACGGGACCGTGCTGGTGATCTCGAAGGGGAGCAGATCGTGGCGCGGCGATGACATTTCCCGGATCGTCGGGGTGACGAGGGGGGTGGCCGGCACGGGGATCGAGGCAGTTAGCCGCGATGGCCGGACCTGCCGAGCGCGGGCCCCTGCCGCCGCCGCGGCGACGGTGAGCACGAGCGCTGCGCCGGCGAGGCCGAGGGCCATGCCCGGATGCATCTGCGCCTGCATGAAGAGGCTCCTCCTGCGGGCGCGCGGGCCCGGCTGGTTCGACCGCGTCTCGCCGGCGCGGGCGGAGGAGGTCAGGTTGTCGCGCATGCCCGGACGCGGCGGCGTGTCCGTGGACTGTATCAGTCGCCCGAGAGTCTCCATCGCGAGGTCCGTCAGCCCGGGTGCCTGCTGCCCCAGCTTGCCGACGAGCTTTCCGGCCCCGCCGACGTCTAGGTCGCGGATGTGGTTGCTACGGAACTGTTGCATTGTTCCAAGAATGGGGAAATTCGACCGTTGTAGTGGCTGCACGGGTACCACATATTCGCCTGCGATGTTCTAATTAGTCTATATCTAGGTCGATATCATGCGCTTTGTTTGTTGAATTTGATCAATGCGACAGTCCCAACCCATCTGCGCCATCGTTACACCCAAAGCCGCGGGGCACTGCCGTCATCATACCGCTACCGTCACGTCAGGACAATTTTTTTCGAGGTGCCCATGAGTGAAATGAGACGGCGGTTTGCTGTGTGCCGATTCTGTGGAAAAAGAGCATGCTGCTCGCGCAGAAGGTGGGGCACCGATTGAGCGCGAACGCCCTTTATATCAGCCTTCCTGCGGTCGCTGCGGAGCGGGGAAGATCTTGGCCAGCTTGCGGAGGTTTTGGGCCGTTGCGGCGAGGAGGAATTCGTCGTTTGCACCGTTCGGTCCGCGTAGTCGAAGTCGTCCCAACCCAAGGATACGTTTGAGGTGTGCAAAGAGCATCTCGACCTTTTTTCGAAGCCGCATTGAGATCACGTAGGCGTCGGTCTTGGCGATATCTCGGGCGACTTGCCGAGCATCCTCGTGTTCTTCCCGAGTGATCTTGCGGGCCTCGGCGTTCGGGCAGCATCGAGGCTTCGATGGGCAGGCTTGGCACACCTCTTTCAGGGCGCGGTAGCGGGCGGTGCCTTCGCCCGTCGGGCCGCGGCTCGGGTCGGAGTAATTGCGGCGGAATTGCTTGAGCTCCTGGCCCTCGGGGCAGATGTATCGGTCGTTATCCGGCTCCCATTCGAAGTCGGCGCGAGACCAGGTCCCATTGGTTCTGCCGGACTTGTCGACCACCGGGATGTGCGGGGCGATCTTGCGGTCGACCAGCCATCCGAGCATCGGGCCGGTGCCGTAGGCTGTATCGGCAATCAGCCTTTCGGGGTGCAGGTCGAAGCGGTCCTTTACGCGGTTAAGCATCGTTTGCGTCGAGCCGACCTCGGCCTGTCGGATCGACCGGGTCGCCTCGACATCGAGGATCACGCCATGGTCGGTGTCGATCAGGTAGTTGTCGGAATAGCTGAAGAAGGCCGGGCCCTTGCGTGCAGCGGTCTATTACCGGCAGGCGATTGCGAAGCAATCTGCCGAGAGGCACTGGCTGGCGGGATCGGAGAACGAGGTGAACTTCGGCTTCACCTCCGAGGCGGCACCGAAGGCCGCCTCGTCCAACGTACCGAGATACTCGCGGACTGCGCGCGGCGCGACCTCGGAATCGATGCGCGCCAAATCCCATTCGTCCTTCGGCGCCGAGTACTGCTTGTTGGCATCCGCCTCGATCAGGCTCGCATCCACGGCCATGCGCTGGCCGCTCACCAGCCCCTCGGCGATACAGCGCGCCACCACTGTCTCGAAGAGGTGACGCAGCAGCTCGCTGTCACGAAAGCGTCCATGGCGGTTCTTCGAGAAAGTGGAATGGTCCGGCACGCGGTCCGCCAGATCAAGGCGGCAGAACCAGCGGTATGCAAGGTTCAGATGGACCTCCTCGCAGAGCCGCCGCTCGGAGCGGATGCCAAAGCAGTAGCCTACGATCAGCATGCGAAGAAGCAGTTCAGGGTCCACCGATGGCCGACCCGTGTGGCTGTAGAACTCCGCCAGATGCGCCCGGATGCCGCCGAGGTCCACGAACCGGTCGATCGACCGCAGCAGGTGATCCCCCGGCACGTGATCCTCCAGCGAGAACTCGTAGAATAGCGCCGCCTGTGCCTCCTGCTTCGGTCCCATCATGGCCAGCCACCTCCTCGATAAGACAAAGTGAATCAGCGATTCATCCCCCGATCAAGATGGAGTTTTTCAACGAAATA
>JBBQDX010000012.1:0-32232 GCA_038320125.1 Rhodobacterales bacterium
GCGCCATCGCCAACGCGGGCGGGCATGCCGTGCAGGAGGTGCCGCATTTCCATCTGCATGTGATCGGCGGGCGGCCCCTGGGGCGGATGCTCGCGGCGGCCGGCTGAGGTGAAGATTCCGCCGCGCGACGACCCTGCCGGCTCCCCGGACGCTGCTTGCGCCGATGTGGGAGCCGGCTTCGGGAACCTTTCCGGCGGGAAGCGGGACGGCGGTCCGTTGGACTGCGGGGTCCTTCGGCGGCGCGGCCCCTGTCACACGGCGCCCGCATGATTCGCCGCGGCCTTCGCCGCCTGATGCTGGCCTTCTGCCTCTGCTTCCTGCTGCCGACCGCTGCCGCCGCGATCTGGTGGACGCTGCAGGACCGGCCGGCGAGCTGGCGCGCTGCCGACTGGGGGGCCTCGGGCGTCCTGCCCCCCGCAGCCGCCACCGAGGGGGCCGCGCTCCACGTCATGGCGGCGCGCACCGGCGGTCTCAAGGGGGCCGCCTCGGTGCACAGCTGGATCGTGTGGAAGGCGGCGGGTGCTACGGCCTGGAGCCGCGCGGAGGTCGTCGGCTGGGGCCGGCCGGTGCGCCGCGACGCTATGCCCCGGACGCGCGATGGTATTCCAACGAGCCGTTCCTCGTCGGCTCCGTCACCGGATTGCGTGCGGCGGCGCTCCTTCCCCGCCTGCTCGCGGCGATGGACGCCTACCCCTGGGACGACCCCGGCAGCTACGTCATCTGGCCCGGCCCGAACTCCAACAGCTTCGTGGCCCACGTCCTGCGCGAGGTGCCCGAGATCGGCCTGACGCTGCCGCCCAACGCCGTCGGCAAGGACTGGTTCGGCCGGGGCCCCCGGGCGCTGCGCGACGCGGGCGGTGATATCCACCTGTCGCTCTGGGGCTATGCCGGAGTGTCGGTCGGGCCCCGCAGCGGCGTCGAGATCAACCTGCTGGGCCAGAGCTTCGGCCTCGATCTCGCCCGCCCGGCGTTGAAGCTTCCCGGGATCGGCCGCGTCGGCACCTGACCGCCGCGCCGTCCGGTCCGCCCGCGAGCTGCCCCCGGACCGTGACCCCCGCGCGATGGCCCGCCTGACCATCCTGCGCTCCGCCATCGCGCGCGGCGTGGTTCCCCGATCGGGCGCGTTCACGATGGCGGGGCGGCTGCCGGACTCCAGGGACCGACGTCCGGCATGATGCTGGATCTCTGCCGGTTTCGCCTGCCTGTGCGGCCACCTCTCCCCGGCGGCGGTCGCGCCGATGGACCTGCCGCCGAGCCGCCGCCACCGAGGCGCTCCTGCCGTGCCTCGGCACCGCCGCGCGTCGGCGCTGTCGCCTGCGGTTTCGGGAATGGCGTTGCGCGCGGCGCCCGTGCCGGCTACTTCTGCCGGCGACGACGCCCCCGCGCGGGGCCGGACAGGTGGCCACCCAAGCGCCGACCCGACCCGGGGGCGCGGCGGCGGCATCGTCACCCGGCCCGGCGCGCTCCGGGGGCCTTGCGTTCCGAAAGGCCCGACCATGCGATTTACGTTCCCGCCGCCGCTCCGCGCGACCCCAACCTTCCTCGCGACCCCCGCCTTCCTTTCGACCCCTGCCGCGGCCCACACCGGTCATATCGCCGAGGTCGGAAGCCACGATCACTGGGGCCTTGCCATCGGTCTGGGCGTCATCGCCGGGGCGGCGGCGCTCGGCTGGGTCAAGGGCCGCCGCGACCGGGACGTCGAACCGGAGGCGGCAGAGCCCGATGCCGAAGCCGAAACCGAGGGCGAACCCGCATGAAGGTCGGCGTGATGATCTGCGGCCACGGTTCGCGCTCGCAGTCGGCGGTGCAGGAGTTCGCAACGCTGGCCGAAAAGCTGCCGGCGCATCTGCCCGACGACTGGATGGTCGACTACGGCTACCTCGAGTTCGCCAACCCGGTCCTCCGCGACGGCCTCGACCGGCTGCGCGAGGGCGGCTGCGACCGCATCCTCGCGGTGCCGGGGATGCTCTTCGCCGCGATGCACGCCAAGAACGACATTCCCACCGTGCTCAACACCTATGCCGCGCGCCACGGGATCGAGGTGCGCTACGGCCGCGAACTGGGCATCGACCCCAAGATGATCGCCGCCGCCGCCGCCCGGATCGAGGCGGCGGTGGCGCGGGCCGATGCCGGGCAGGGCGTCGTCGACCGCCACGACACCTGCCTCGTCGTCATCGGGCGCGGCGCGTCGGACCCGGACGCCAACGGCAACGTTGCCAAGATCGCGCGCCTGCTGCACGAGGGGATGGGCTTCGGCTGGCTCGAGGTCGGCTATTCCGGCGTGACCTTCCCGCTGGTGGAGCCCTGCCTGACCCATGCCGCGAAACTGGGTTACAAACGCATCGTCGTGTTCCCGTATTTCCTCTTCTCCGGCATCCTGATCGACCGCATCTACGGCTTTACCGACCGGGTGGCGGCCGCCCACCCCGATATCGCCTTCGTCAAGGCGGGTTACCTCGGCGACCATCCGCGCGTGCTGGAGACCTTCGCGGAACGGGTGACGGAGCAGATGGGGGCGACCCCGCCGCCGAATTGCGCCGCCTGCCAGTACCGCACCCAGATCCTCGAGATCGAGGGCGAGGGCATCCGCCGCATCCGGCCCGAAGCGCGCGCAGCGCTCGCCGCCGCGCGGGGAAACGGGCATCCCGCCTTCGACGACCGGCCGCCGCCGACCTGCGTGCTCTGCAAGTACCGCACCGCCGTCCTCGGGTTCGAGGCGGAGGTCGGTGCCGACCAGCAATCGCATCATCACCATGTCGAGGGCCAGGGCGCCTCCGCCCCCGGCTCGAACGTGGCCGACTGCGCGCTCTGCGACACCTTCTGCACGGGGATGTGCAGACTCAAGGCGCAGGACGCCCGGCATCGTGGTCCCGCGCATCATCACCACGCGCATCATGCGCCGCATCACGTCCGCGACGGGCATTCGCACGAGGAGCACTCCCATGAGAGGCACTCCCATGGCGGGCACTCCCACGGCCATGACGGATCGGTGGACCGCGGGCATTCCCACGATTACGGCCACGATCACGGCCACGCGTCCTATCCCCATGCGAACCATCCGCACGGACCGGAATCGGCGCGCCGGAGCGCAAGGCCCTGAATGGCCCGCCCGCTCCAGACTTGCCCGCACCCGGCCCGCGTCCTCCCCTTGCCCCGCGGGTCCGCCACGATCATCCGCGGGCGCAGCGGACGCCGCGCCGCATGAGGCCCTACGAGCGCGATCCGGCCGCGATCTACGCCGCGTCCTTCGCGACCGTCCGCAAGGAGGCGTCGCTCGCGCGCTTTCCGCCCGCCCTTGCCGAGATCGTCGTCCGCGTCATCCACGCCTGCGGCATGACCGAGATCGCCGACCGCCTCGACTTTTCCGATGATGTGGCGTCGCAGGGAATAGCCGCCCTGCGCGCGGGCGCGCCGGTCTATGCCGACTGCGAGATGGTCGCCGCCGGCATCACCCGCCGCCTGCTGCCCGACACGAAGGTCCGCTGCACGCTCAACGACGCCCGAGTGCCCGACATGGCGACGCGGCTGGGGACGACACGCTCCGCCGCCGCCGTCGACCTCTGGGAGACGGATGGGGCGATCGTCGCCATCGGCAATGCGCCCACCGCCCTCTTCCGCCTGCTGGAACGCCTCGAGGACGGCGCGCCCCCCCCCGCCGCGATCCTCGCCTTTCCCGTGGGCTTCGTCGGTGCCGCCGAATCCAAGGCCGAACTCGCGCAGCGTCCGCGCGGCGCGCCATTCCTGACGCTGCGGGGCCGCAAGGGCGGCAGCGCGATGGCCTCGGCGGCGGTCAACGCCCTTGGCATCCTTGCCGGCGGCGGGTTGCAATGACGTCCTCCCCGCCGTCTCGCGCCACGGGATGCGCCGTCCTGACGCGGACCGCCGCATGAGCGCCGCCTGGCTTCACATCGTCGGCATCGGCGAGGACGGCCTCGACGGGCTGACCCCGGCCACCCGCACGCTCGTGGAGGCGGCCGAAGTCATTGTCGGCGGCGACCGGCATCACGTTCTGTCGGACCGCGTGACGGCCGAGCGCCTGGCCTGGCCCAGCCCCTTCGACGCGCTCATCGACACGCTCAAATCGCACCGGGGCCGGCGCGTCGTCGTCCTCGCCACCGGCGATCCGCTGTGGTTCAGCGTCGGCGCCCGCATCGGTCGCGCGCTGCCGCCGGGCGAGATCGCCTATCACCCGCAGCTCTCCGCGTTCCAGCTCGCCGCCGCGCGGATGGGCTGGTCGATGGCCGACCTCGAGACGCTGACGGTGCATGGCCGGCCGGTCCACCAAATGATCGCCTTCATCCAGCCCGACGCGCGCCTGCTGATCCTGACCACCGGCGCGGACACCCCGTCGCGGATCGCCGCCTTCCTTGTCGAGCGGGGCTTCGGCCAGTCGCGCATGACGGTGCTGGCGAACATGGGCGGAACCGGGGAACTGCGCTTCGACGGGCTGGCCGCCGGCTGGGCCCACGAGGTGCCCGCCTTCAACACGCTCGCCGTGGAGTGCGTCGCCGCCCCGGACGCCGCCCTGCTGCCCCGCGTGCCGGGCCTCGCGGACGATCTCTTTCGCTCGGACGGCACGATGACCAAGCGCGAGGTCCGCGCGGCGACGCTGGCGAAGCTCATGCCAATGCGCGGCGCGCTGCTCTGGGACATCGGCACCGGCTCCGGCTCCGTCGCGATCGAGTGGATGCGCGCCTCGCGCTCCGCCCGCGCCATCGGCATCGAGCCGCGCCCCGACCGCCGCGCCATGGCCGCCGAGAACGCGCTGGCGCTCGGCGCGCCGCGCCTCGACCTGCGCGCGGGCGAGGCGCCGGGCGCGCTCGCCGGCCTGCCCGCACCGGACGCGGTGTTCATCGGCGGCGGCCTGTCGGAGGCGGTGTTCGAGACGGCCTTCGCGGCGCTGAAACCCTTGGGGAGGCTGGTGGCGAACGCGGTGACGCTGGAATCCGAAGCCATTCTCGGAGCCTTGCACCGCAGGCACGGCGGCGACCTCGTCCGCATCTCGGTGGACCGGGCGGAGCCGGTCGGCGGCTATCGCGGCTGGCGGCCATCCATGAGCGTCACCCAATGGTCGCTGGTGAAGCGGTGAGCGGCACCCTCTACGGCGTCGGCCTCGGCCCCGGCGACCCCGACCTCATCACCCGCCGCGCCGCGCGGCTGATCGAGGGCGCGACCGTGGTGGCTTACCCGAGCCTCGCCGGCGGCGACAGCCTCGCCCGCGCCATCGCCGCCGACCTGATCCCGGCGGCGACCCGGGAGATCCGGATGGACGTGCCGATGTCGCGCGACCGCGCCCCGGCGCAGGCCGCCTACGACGCGGGGGCCGGGCAGATCGCAGCGGCGCTCATGGCCGGCCACGACGTCGTCTGCCTCTGCGAGGGCGACCCGTTCTTCTACGGCAGCTTCATGTATCTCTTCGCTCGCCTGAAGGACCGCTTCGAGGTGCGGGTCGTGCCCGGCGTCACCTCGCTCACCGCCTGCGCCGCAGTCGCCGGACTACCTCTGACCGCGCGCGACGAAGTGCTTACCGTCCTGCCCGGCCCCCTGCCCGACGACGCCCTGCGCCCGCACCTGCGCGCCGCCGACACGCTGGTGGTGATGAAGGTGGGGCGCCACCTGCCGCGCCTGCGGGCGCTCCTCCGGGCGGAGGGCCTGAGCGGCACCTACGTGGAGCGCGCGACGCTCGGGGCGGAGCGGATCATGCCGCTGGCCGAGGCCCCGGACGACGCGCCCTATTTCTCGATGATCCTGATCACCAAGGGGGCCGATCCGTGGCTGTAGACCCCGCCGTTCCCCCCGTCGTCATGTGTCTCAACGCCGCTGGCGAGGGCACGGCCCGCCGCATCGCCGAGGCGCTCGGCTGCGCGCTGCACGGCCGCGCGGAGCGGACGACGGCCGACATCGTCTTCCCCGACGCCCTCGTCCACGCCCGCGACCTCTTCGCCTCCGGAACGCCCGTTATCGGCGTCTGCGCGGCGGGCATCCTGATCCGTGCCGTGGCCCCGCTCCTCGCGGACAAGACGACGGAGCCGCCGGTCCTCTGCGTCTCCGACGACGGCGCGGTGGTGATGCCGCTCCTCGGCGGCCACCGGGGTGCCAACCGTCTGGCGCGGCGCATCGCCGATGCGCTCGGCGGGGTGGCGGCGGTGACGACGGCGGGCGACGTGGCGCTCGGCGTGGCGCTCGACGAGCCGCCCGCGGGTTGGGCGCTGGCGAACCCCGACGATGCGAAACCCGTGATGGCGGCGCTTTTGTCGGGGGGCGGGGCTGCGATGCGGGGCGATGTGCCCTTCGACCTGCCGCAGGGCGATGCCGTCGAGATCGTCGGGACGGAAGCGCCGGAGACCGGCGGTCCGGCCCGGCTGGTCTACCATCCGATGCGCCACGCGCTTGGCGTCGGTTGCGCACGGGATGCCGACCCCGACGAGCTCTGGGAGAACGTCTCTGCCGTACTGGCCGCCGCCGGGGTCGCGCCGGGCGCGGTGGCGTCTGTCAATACGCTGGACCTGAAGCTCGACGAGCCGGCGATGAACGCGCTGGCGGCACGGCTGGGTCGGCCGCTGCGGGCCTTTACGGCAGCGGAGTTGGCGGGGATCGAGGTGCCGACGCCCTCCGAGACCGTGCGCGCCGAGGTCGGCACGGCGTCGGTCGCGGAAGCCGCCGCGCTGGCCGCGAGCGGCGGCGAGATCGTCGTGGGCAAGCGCAAGACGGCGAACACCACCGCCGCGCTGGCCCGCGCCACGGACCCGATCACCACGCTGCCCGGACGGCCGCGCGGCCGCGTCGCGATCGTCTCCATCGGCCCCGGCCAGTCGGCGTGGCGCACGCCGGAAGCCAGCCGCATGATCGCGGAGGCCGAGGAGCTGGTGGGCTATTCGCTCTACATCGACCTGCTGGGGCCGCTGGCCGCGGGCAAGCCGCGTGCCGACTTTCCGCTGGGCGGCGAGGAGGCGCGGTGCCGCCATGCGCTGGAGCGCGCCGGCGAGGGGCGGCGCGTCGCGCTGGTCTGTTCGGGCGACGCCGGCATCTACGCCATGGGGGCGCTGGTGTTCGAACTGTTGGCCCGAGAGGGCGACGACGCGGTCACCGACGCCGCCCGCCGGGTCGAGGTGGTCTGCACCCCCGGCGTCAGCGCGCTGCAGGCCGCCGCCGCCCGGGCCGGCGCGCCGCTCGGCCACGATTTCTGCGCGATCTCGCTGTCGGACCTGCTGACGCCGCGCGAGGACATCTTGAAGCGGCTGCGCGCGGCGGCCGAGGGCGATTTCGTCATCGCCGTCTACAACCCCGTCTCGATGCGCCGCCGCACCCTGCTGGCCGAAGCGCGCGACATCCTGCTGGGCCACCGCCCCGCCGACACGCCGGTGCTGCTGGCCACGTCGCTGGGCCGCCCGCAGGAGAGCCTGCGCTACCGGCGGCTCGACGAACTGGAGGTCGACGAGGTGGACATGCTGACGGTCGTGCTGGTCGGCTCGTCGCAGACGCGGCTGGTGCGGACCGGCGACGGGATACGGATGTTCACGCCGCGCGGCTATGCCCGCAAGATGGCGGGCGGCGATCTGGCGGAGACCGGGAAATGATTATTTTCGGAACAGAGAAGCGGGACGCGGCATGACCGTGCATTTCATCGGTGCGGGGCCGGGCGACCCGGAATTGCTGACGTTGAAGGCGCAGCGGCTGATCCGCACCTGCCCGGTCTGCCTCTACGCAGGCTCGCTGGTGCCGGAGGCCGTCGTGGCGGAAGCGCCGGCGGGGGCGCGGGTGCTCGACACCGCGTCGATGACGCTGGAGGAGACCCACGCCGAGATCGTCGCCGCCCATGGTCGCGGCGAGGACGTGGCGCGCGTCCATTCGGGCGACCCCTCGCTCTACGGAGCCATCGCCGAGCAGATCCGGTTGCTGCGGCGCGACGGCATTCCCTACGACATCACGCCGGGGGTGCCAGCCTATGCGGCGGCGGCGGCGGCGCTCGGGCAGGAACTGACGATCCCGGAGATCGCGCAGAGCATCGTGCTGACGCGCGTCAGCATGAAGTCGACGTCGATGCCCGAAGGCGAGACGCTGGAGAACTTCGCCCGCACCGGGGCGACGCTGGCGATCCACCTCGGCATCCGGGCGCTGCGCGAGATCGAGCGGGTTCTGGTGCCGCATTACGGGGCCGATTGCGCGGTCGTGGTGGCCTACCGGGTGGGCTGGCCCGACGAGATGTTCCTGCGCGGCACGCTCACCGATATCCGTGCCAGGGTGCGCGCCGCGAAGATCACGCGGACGGCGCTGATCCTCGTGGGCCCGGCCCTGGGCGAGGTGACGGATTTCCGCGAGTCCGCCCTCTACGACCCCGCGATGCCGCATGTCCTGCGGCCGAAGGCGCGCCGCTGAGGCCCCCCCCCGGCGCGCCTGCGCGCTGCGGGCCGGAAGCGTTCATTGACACGTAACATCGATCGGGCAGACTGCGGGGGACGACATTCGGGATTCGAATGTCCTGCCGAAGACCGGGGGTCCTGCCATGACCGACGACGACATGTTCTTTCTGCCCCGCGAAGCCCGCGAGAGCCTTGCGCGGGCGCCGGACCGGGAGGCCTCCGCCGGTCGGATGCGGGTCCAGGTCGGCGAGGTCTGGTATCCGATAACCGCCCTCGACGAGGATGGCTTCGAGGTCGCGCTCAACCTGGCCCCGAAGCTGCGCGGGCTGGTCGAGATCCACGAGGGGCCGCGCCTGCTGCGCTCGGCGCTGATCGTGGCGATGGACCCGGTCGGCGACGTGATGCGCTACGCGTTCAAGCGCACCACCGCCCCGCGCACCACGGCGCCGCTGGATTACGAGCGCACGGGCGATCTGCCATCGGGATACCTCGGCGCGACCTGAGCCTGCGGGCGGCTCGGGGACGCCGCCCTGCGCTGCCCGTCACGCCGTCGGTGCGACCGAGTAGAAGGCCGAAGCCCCTCCGCTCAGCCGTGCCCACATCTGGTCGCCCCGCGAGAAGTGCCACCATTCGGTCGGGTTGTTGGCGAAGCCGGCCTCCGCCATCAGCCAGTAGAGCAGCCGCCGGTTCGCCCGCGCCTCCCGCGCCGAGACGGCGAGGCCGTCAGGTTCCGCCTCGAAGGCATCGGTATTCGAGGCGGCCGAGACGTCGTCGAAGATCGTGCCCATGAAGAGCTCCGCGCCGGTGAGCTGCCGGATCGTGAGGTCGACCGCCGCCCCCGTCGCATGGGGCGGCGGCGAGGCGGGGTCGATCGCCCCGGCGGCGCCCCGCGCCCAGTAGCGTTCCGTTTCCGTGGCGATCCGCGCCTCGCCCCAATCCGGGTGCAGCGCCCGCAGGCGGTCGGGCATCCAGCGATCGTGGAAATGGTTCTGCACCGCGAGCGGGCGCCATGCGTCGAAGACCCAGAGTTCCAGACCATAGGGCGCCAGCCGGGCGTTCACGCCGATCAGCCGGTCAATGAGCGGGCGGCGCAGCAGGAGGTCGGGCACTGCGCCCTCGGCCCGGGCGTGATAGGGGGCGATGCCGGTGAAATAGGCGTTGGCGCCGGCGATGCCGTGGTCGCGGACCTGGGCCACCGGATCGGCGCCGCGCGGGTCCGTCAGGTCGACGGCATGCTCCCGGTAGCCGGGGCGCAGGACAGCAGCGGCGGCCACTTCGGCGGCGAGGGGCCGGTCGCGGAGCGCGGCGAGGGGGCCTTCGGTGAGATGCAGCATGGCGCGAGGCTTGACCGGCCCCGCGAGCTTTCGCAAGAGAAGGGGAACGTCAGGAGGGCGCGATGCGGACGGTCTATGTGAACGGCGACTATCTCCCCGAGGATCAGGCCATGGTCTCGGTCTTCGACCGGGGCTTTCTCTTCGCGGACGCGGTCTACGAGGTGACGAGCGTGCTGGACGGCAAGCTCATCGACTTCGCGGGCCACGCGGGGCGGTTGGAACGGTCGCTGGGCGAGCTGGACATGCCGATGCCGATGGGCGCCGACGCGTTGCTGGCCATTCACCGCGAGATGGTGTCGCGCAACGACATCACCGACGGGCTCGTCTACCTGCAGGTGAGCCGGGGCGCCGCGGACCGCGACTTCCTCTACCCCGAGCCCGACACGCCGCAGACGGTGGTGCTGTTCACCCAGGCCAAGCCGGGGATGGCGGAGACCCCGATGGCGCGGAAGGGCCTGAAGATCGTCACGATTCCCGATCGCCGCTGGGGGCGGCGCGACATCAAGACGGTGCAGCTGCTCTATCCCAGCATGGGCAGGATGGCGGCAAAGGCGGCGGGCGCCGACGATGCCTGGATGGTCGAGGACGGGGAGGTGACGGAAGGCACGTCGAACAACGCCTATATCGTCAAGGACGGCGTGATCGTCACGCGCCAGCTTGGCGAGGAGATCCTGCACGGCATCACCCGGCGCGCGGTGCTGGCCTTCGCGCGCGAGGCGCAGATGCGGGTCGAGGAACGGGCCTTCACGCCAGAGGAGGCGCACGGGGCGGACGAGGCCTTCGTAACCTCGGCCAGCAGCTTCGTGATGCCGGTGGTGGAGATCGACGGCGCGCCGGTGGGCGACGGCGTGCCGGGGCCGGTGGCGACCCGGCTGCGCGAGATCTACCTCGAGGAGAGCCGCAAGACGGCGGTCTGAGCGGTCAGTTCCGGCGCAGGATAGCCTTCACCCTCTGCTCGGTGTCGAATCGGTGGATGCCGAAGGCCATCGCCCGGCCCTGAAGCTGCAGTTGGAGGGCCGCGAGCTGGCTGAGCGAGAGCGTCCGCGCGTCGACGTGGCGAAAGCCGAGGACGTCGAGGCGCTGCTGCACGGAGGCCGCCAGTTGCGGATGCGGGTCGGCCATCGCCGGCGCGGCCAGCGCGCCCGCGAGGGCCGGTGCGAGGGTGGCGGCGCGCAGCATGTCAGCGCCGCCCCAGCCCGTCGATGACGCGCTGCAGGATGCCGCCGCCGCGCAGGACCGTTCCGACCTGACCCCTGACTGCACCCTGCGACAGGCCGGAGTGGATGATGTTGTCGATATGCGCGACCTGCCCGTTCGAGAGGCTCCGCATGTCGACGTCGAAGTAGCCGAGCAACCGCAGCTCCTGCGCGACGTGCGACCGCTTGCCGGCCAGCGGCCCCGACGTGGCCGCCGACGGCGGCGGCGGCACGAAGACGGCTTGCGCCACGGCGGGCAGGGCAGGCAGGGCGAGGGTCGCGACCGTCAGGGCGGTGGCGAGGACTGTCGGGGCTGTCATCGGGCAGGGCTCTCCTTTGCAGACGAACGTCCGGTCGCCGGCCTGCGTTCCCGGGTCGCGCCGAAGGGGGCGCTCACGCCTCGCCGACGTTCTCGCGGAAACTCCTGTCGAAGGCGGCCTTCTGTCCGGGCGAGGCCTCGACCTGATGCCGGGCCTGCCATTCGGCATAGGGCATGCCGTAGAAGGCCTCGCGCGCCGCGTCCTTGTCCATCTCGACACCGCTCTCCGCCGCCGCCTCGCCGTACCAGCGCGACAGGCAGTTCCGGCAGAAGCCCGCGAGGTTCATCAGGTCGATGTTCTGGGCGTCCGGCCGGTCCTCCACCAGATGCTTGCGCAGGCGGCGGAAGGCGGCGGCCTCGATCTCGACCCGGGTCCGGTCGTCCATGGGAGACTCCTCTGTTGCCCCCGAGATGTGCGCCGCGGCCGCTCCGGTCAAGGGATATGTCGGAGCCGGCACCTCGGAGCCGCACCCGCTTGGCCCTCAGCGCCCGGCGCACTACAAGGCGGGGGAAATCACGCTCGCTGTTGCGCAACCCGGTGGTCCGGGGCAGTGGTGTGAGCGCTAACGCAGCCATCCGAAGGACCGCGCCCATGAGACGCCATCGCAACGTCAAGATCGTCGCCACCCTCGGCCCGGCCTCGGACGACTACGACACCATCCGCGCCCTGTTCGAGGCCGGGGCGGACGTGTTCCGTCTGAACATGAGCCACGGCGGGCACGACGACATCCGCCGACGCCACAACATCATCCGCGATATCGAGCGCGACACCGGCCGGCCGATCTGCATCCTGGCCGACCTGCAGGGACCGAAGCTGCGCTGTGGCACGTTCGCAAAGGGTTCGGCGGAGATCGAGGCGGGGCAGAGGTTCCGCTTCGACATGGATGAGACGCCGGGCGACGCGACGCGGGTGCAACTGCCGCATCAGGAGATCTTCGACGCGCTGGCGCCGGGCGGATCGCTCCTCGTCAACGACGGCAAGCTGCGTCTGCGGGTCGACAGCTGCGGGCCGGACCATGCCGATTGCACCGTGATCACGGGCGGCACGATCTCCAACCGCAAGGGCGTGAACGTGCCGGACGTGGTGCTGCCGCTGGCGGCGCTGTCGGAAAAGGACCGCAAGGACCTGGAGTTCGTCTGCGAGCTCGGCATCGACTGGCTGGCCCTGTCGTTCGTGCAGCGCGCCGCCGACGTGGAGGAGGCCCGCGCCCTGGCGAAGGGTCGTGCGGCGATCCTGTCGAAGATCGAGAAGCCGGCCGCCGTCGATGCCTTCGACAGCATCCTCGCCGTGTCCGACGGGATCATGGTGGCGCGCGGCGATCTGGGCGTGGAATGCCCCGTCCACTCCGTCCCGCCGATCCAGAAGCGGCTGATCCGCAAGTGCCGCGCCGCCGCCAAGCCGGTGATCGTGGCCACCCAGATGCTCGAGTCGATGATCGACAGCCCGATGCCGACCCGCGCCGAGGTCTCGGACGTGGCGACGGCCATCTACGAGGGGACCGATGCGATCATGCTGTCGGCGGAATCGGCGGCGGGCTCCTACCCGATCGAGGCGGTCCAGACGATGAACAACGTCGCCATCGCGGTGGAATCCGACCCCACCTACCATGGCATCATGGAGGCAAGCCGGTCAGCCGACCGCACCTCCACCGCCGATGCCATCGTCGCCGCCGCCCGCGAGATCTCCGACACGACCGACGTCAAGGCGATCTGCGTCTTCTCGCACTCGGGCTCGACCGCGCTCAAGGTCTCCCGGGAGCGGCCGGCCGTGCCGATCATCGCGCTGACGCCCATCGTCGGAACGGCGCGGCGCATGGTCCTCTCCTGGGGCTGCCACTGCGTGATGACGCAGACGGTCGACCGCTTCAAGCTGGCGGTCGTCTCCGCCGTCCGCGCGGCCAAGGCCAACGGTTTCGCGGACCTTGCCGACCAGGTCGTGGTGATGGCGGGCATCCCGTTCAACCAGCCCGGCTCGACCAACATCCTGCGGGTGGCGCCCTGCGACGAGCGGCTGATCTTCGGCAGCGAGGTGGAATGACCGGGAGGGGCGGCTCCCCCATGCCATCCCCTTGGCCCGTCCCCCTTGCCATCCCCCTGGCCCGCCGCTAGAGGGCGCGTTCCGAAGACCCGCGCGTCCGGCGATTGGGATGCCGAGGCGCGCGACGAAGAAGGAGCCCGAAATGCCCAAGATGAAGACGAAGTCGAGCGCGAAGAAGCGCTTCAAGATCTCGGCCACCGGCAAGGTCATCGCCGGCCAGGCCGGCAAACGCCACGGCATGATCAAGCGGAGCACCAAGTTCATCCGCACCGCCCGTGGAACCACCGCCCTGTCCGCTCCTGACGCGAAGATCGTCAAGAGCTACATGCCCTACGATCGTTGAGGAGGAGACACCATGAGCCGCGTAACCTCCGGTAAGGTCACCCATGCCCGCCACAAGAAGGTCCTGGATGCAGCGAAAGGCTATTACGGCCGCCGCTCCAAGACCTTCCGCACCGCCACCCAGGCCGTCGACAAGGCGAACCAGTACGCCACCCGCGACCGCAAGAACCGCAAGCGCAACTTCCGCGCCCTGTGGATCCAGCGGATCAACGCGGCCGTGCGCGCCCACGATCCCGAGTTGACCTATTCGCGTTTCATCAACGCGTTGTCGATGTCCGGGATCGAGGTCGACCGCAAGGTGCTGGCCGACCTGGCCGTGCATGAGCCCGACGCCTTCGCCGCCATCGTCACGCAGGCGAAGGCCGCGGTCGATCGCGCGCCCGCCGCCTGAATTAACCGCCTGAACCCGCAGCCTGAACCCGCCGCCGGCGACGAGATCATGGGGCCGCCTTCCGGGGTGGCCCCTTTTCGTCTCCGACCTTCCCCCGGAGGGATTCCCCCCTTGCGCACCATCATCGACACCGATCCGGGCATCGACGACGCGATGGCGTTCTACTACGCCCACGGCTCCGACCGGACGGATGTCGCCGCGCTGACGACGATCTTCGGCAACGTCGCCACGGGCACCGCGACCCGCAACGCGCTCTGGCTCGGCGACAGCATCGGCACCCCCTACCCCGTCCACCGCGGCGCCGAGGTGCCGCGCGCGATGCGGGGCAACCCGCCGTCGGCGCGGGTGCACGGGGCGGAGGGGTTCGGCTACATCGTCGTCGAGGGGGTCACCCGGGATGCCGCCGCGATGTCAGCCGCCGAGCACCTCGTGGCCGCGGCGGCGAGCGCCCCCGGCACGCTCACCGTCTGCGCCATTGGGCCGCTGACCAACATCGCCGCGGCCCTCGACCTCGACGGGGCTTTCATCGACAACCTCGCGAAGCTCGTCATCATGGGCGGCTCGCTCGACGCGGGCGGCAACGTGACGGCGCGGGCGGAGGCAAATTTCTGGAACGACCCCCACGCCGCGCACCGCGTCCTGACCGCGCCGGGCGGCGGCGAGGTGGTCGTCGTCGGTCTCGACGTGACGCGGCAGGTGGCCTTCACGCCCGCGCATTACGACCGGTTGGCCCGCGACGCGCCCCATGCCGGCGGCATCCTGCACCGGATGGGCGACTTCTACATGCGGTTCTACGAGAGCGTCACCGGCAGCCGCCGCTGCTTCCTGCACGACCCTGCGGCGCTGATCGCGGGCGAGTTTCCGGAGATGTTCGGGATGGAGGCGCTGCGTCTCGGCGTGACCTGCGAAGGCGACGGCATCGGCGGGATGATCCGCGACCACGCCTCGCCGCGCCTCTGCCGCGTCTGCACCACGGTCGATGCCGAGGCGGTGATCGCGCGCTACCTCGACGTCTTGGCGCGGCTCGACTGACGCGACGTCGCGGCGGTCTCGCATCCCGGCGCAGGACCTCGAACGCCGCCCCCGCGGCCGGGGCGCTACGCCGGGATGCGGGCCGGCTCAGAAACTTCCGCGCCCGGCTGGCCGTTCCTTCCTCCGCACCAGAACCGGACCCCGACCGCCATGCGCCTCCTCGCCCTCCTGCCCGTCCTGCTCGTTGCCTGCGCCCCGACCGCGCCGCCGTCCCGCGACGCCATCCTCGCCATCGGCGACAGCATCATGGCATGGAACGGCGATGCGGGCATTCCCGAGGCCGTGGGCCAGGCACTCGGCCGGCCGGTCGTCGACAGGTCGCGCTCGGGCGCGCATCTCAGTCACCCCAACGGGATAGCCGCGGCGCTTGGCTTCGACATCTCCCGTCAGTTCACGGGGGGTGACTGGAACTGGGTCCTCCTGACGGCGGGGGCGAACGACCTGCGCGGCGTCTGCGGCACCCCCGAGGATGCGCCGACCCGCGACGCCCTGATCGGAGCCGACCTGACCGGCGAGATCCCGACCCTCATCGCGCGCCTCCGGGCCGCCGGGTCCAGGGTCGCCGTCCTCGGCTACTACGACGGGGTGGAGGGTGCCACGACCGGGTTCACGCCCTGCCAGCCGTCCTTCGACGTCATCAACGCGCGGATGGCGCAGCTCGCCGCCCGCACGCCCGGCGTGATCTTCTTCGACGCGGGCGACGTCATCGTCGCGGGCGACCGCAGCCTTTACGCAGGCGACCTGATCCATCCCAGCCCCCGGGCCTCCGCCCGCATCGGGAGCGCGCTGGCGCGGGCGATGCGGGCGGCGGAGTAACGCGCGGTTGCGCGGGTCACGGGGCCAAGCTACTCAGCGCCCCGGAACGACCCCGACGGAGTGGCCCCCAGCGATGGACGACCTGCGCGACAAGTATCTCTCGGCCATCGAAGCCGCCGCCGACGAGGGCGCGCTGGAGCAGGTGCGGCTTGCCGCCGTCGGCAAGAAGGGCGAGGTCGCGCTCAGGATGCGTGAGCTGGGCCGGATGAGCCCGGAGGAACGCCAGCGGGTCGGTCCCGCGCTCAACGCCCTCAGGGACGAGATCAATGCCGCCCTTGCGGCCCGCAAGTCGGGTCTGGAGGACGGGGCGCTCGACGCGCGGCTGCGCTCCGAATGGCTCGACGTAACGCTGCCGGGGCGCGCGCGCCGCGCCGGCACGATCCATCCGGTCAGCCAGGTGACGGAGGAGGTCACCGCGATCTTCGCGGACCTCGGTTTCTCGGTGGCGGAAGGGCCGCAGATCGAGACCGACTGGTACAATTTCGACGCCCTGAACATTCCCGGGCATCACCCCGCCCGCGCCGAGATGGATACTTTCTACATGGCCCGCGGCGAGGACGACGAGCGCCCGCCGCATGTGCTGCGCACCCATACGTCGCCGGTGCAGATTCGGTCGATGGAGGCGCGG
The DNA here is from genome assembly GCA_038320125.1 of Rhodobacterales bacterium. Classification (GTDB taxonomy): domain Bacteria; phylum Pseudomonadota; class Alphaproteobacteria; order Rhodobacterales; family Rhodobacteraceae; genus Jannaschia. The sequence goes on from JBBQDX010000012.1 coordinate 16,457, forward strand.
GGCGCCCCGCTGCGCATCATCTGCCCGGGCCGGGTCTACCGCGCCGATTACGACCAGACGCATACGCCGATGTTCCACCAGGTCGAGGGGCTGGCCATCGACCGCGACATCTCGATGGCGAACCTGAAATGGTGCCTCGCGGAGTTCTGCCGCGCGTTCTTCGAGGTCGACGGCATGGAGTTGCGCTTCCGCGCGTCGCATTTCCCCTTCACGGAACCCTCCGCCGAGGTTGACATCCGCTGCTCCTGGGAGGGCGGGACGCTGAAGCTCGGGGAGGGCGACGACTGGCTCGAGATCCTGGGCTCCGGCATGGTCCACCCCAGGGTGCTGGCGGCCGGAGGGATCGACCCCGAAGAGTGGCAGGGCTTCGCCTTCGGCATGGGCATCGACCGCATCGCGATGCTGAAATACGGAATCCCCGACCTGCGCGCCTTTTTCGAGTCGGACCTGCGCTGGCTCAGGCATTACGGATTTTCGGCATTGCGGGCTCCCGCGCGGCACGCGGGTTAAGGCTTCGTCAACACTCCGGCGGCTAGGGTAGGACCATACCGGGTCTGGAGTTGTATCTTGCGCATGTTCGCACGTCCGGGCGAGCCATGGGCCCGGGGCGTCATCGAGACGGGCGCGGCTTCGACGATCCTTGCCGCGATCGGTCCCGCCCGCGGCTTCGCCCTCTCCATCGGGGTGCTTGGCGTGATCTGCGCCACGGCACCCTCGGCCGAGGAGCGGCGGCGGGCGGCGGCGGAACTCGGATCCTTTCGCCAGCGGTACTGCGACGCGATCGACGCCGCCTTCCGGGGCGGCGCGGGCTACCTGGACGCAGAGCGCATCTCGGCGCAACGCAAGGTGGTCAACGGATTTGCCGCCCGCATGATGAGGATCGCCGATGACGGCGCGGGGCTGACCCGCGCCGAGGCGGTCGAGATCTCCGAAACCGCGCGCCATGCCGTCCTGCCGGCGATCTACGCCATCATCGCGCTGGTCGAGGAACGCCAGGACGAGGAACGGGCCGCCCGGCTGGCGCGGATGACGGAGAAGGCGGAACTGGTCGGCGGCATGCTGACCGACATGGCGCGGATCGGGCGGATGATCGGCCTCATCTCGATCAACGCCTCGGTGGAGGCCGCCCGGGCGGGGGGCGCATCGGGGCGGGCGTTCCAGGTCATCGCCGAGGAGGTGCGGAGCCTCGCGCGGCAATCGGCGGATCTGCTGGCGCGCATGAAGGAGCGGATCGCCGACGGGGACGACGGCCCCCGCCCGAGCTAGCCGCGCGGTTCAATCCCGCAGGCGCGACAGGAGCGCGGGGCTCGCATAGCCGTCCGGAACCAGCCCCTTCGAGAGCTGCCAGCGCTGGATCGCGTCCATCGTGTCGGGGCCGACCTTGCCGTCGACCTTGAGCGGATCGAACCCGGCCGCGCGCAGCAGCCCCTGCATCTCCAGCCGCTCCGCCAGCTCGAGGGCGCGGTCCGCCTCGGGCCAGTCGCCACGCAGCGGCCCGCCGCCCGCCAGCCGGTCGGCCAGATGCCCCACCGCGATGACATAGGCGTCCGCGGTGTTGTAGCTCTCGATCACCCGGAAGTTGGGATAGCTCAGGAACGCCGCGCCGGAATGGCCGCCGGGCACCCGGATCGAGGTTGCCGCCCCCTCCGGCAAGGCGGTGCCATCCGCCGCGCGAACGCCGAGAGCCGCCCATTCGGCCGCCGGTTTCCCGGCGCGCTCGCCGGTCGACAGGTAGTCGAAGCCCTCCGGCAGGATCACCTCGATCGTCCAGGGCTGCCCCTTCTGCCAGCCATTCGCGGCGAGATAGGCGGCGGTCGAGGCCAGCGCGTCGGTCGGGTCGTCGCCCCAGAGGTCGCGCCGCCCGTCGCCGTCGAAATCGACCGCGTGATCGCGGAACGACGTCGGCAGGAACTGCGTGTGCCCCATGGCCCCGGCCCAGCTGCCGCGCAGCGCCGCGCGGGTCGTCTCGCCCGCGTCGAGGATTCGCAGCGCCTCTATGAGCTGCTCCTCGAAGAATGCCGCCCGCCGCGAGTCCGCCGCGAGCGTGGCGAGCGCGGCGAGCGTGGGGACGTCGCCGCGATAGCTGCCGTAGCTGCTTTCCAGCCCCCAGATCGCCGCGACGATCTCCTTTGGCACGCCGTATTGCCGTTCGATCCGCTCCAGTGCGGCGGCGTTGCGCGCCATCGCGGCGCGGCCGTCCGCGACACGCCGGTCGCTTACGGCGGTGTCGAGATAGACCCAGATCGTCTTGGTGAACTCGGCCTGATTGCGGTCGCGGCGCAGGGTGTCGGGCTCTGCCGCGATGTCGGCCATCGCCGCATCGAAGGTTTCGGCGCCGATCCCGGCGGCCAGGGCCCGCTCCCGGAAGGCGGGGATCCAGACGGAGAGATCCGTCTGCCCTGCGGCCAGCGGCGGCGCGGCGAGCGCGAGGAAGAGGGCGAGGACGAGGCGCATGACAATCTCCGGTGCGGACGGCCCGATCCGGCCGGGGACCATTCTAGTCGGGGTTCGGCGGCTGGATCGTCTCGAGGACCTCGGTCGCCCAGTCGCCGATGATGGGAATGAAGTTGATCTGGCTGAGCGACCAGACCAGGATCGAGAGGAGCAGGGAGGCCCCGAGCACCGTGCCGAGCCCGAAGGCGAGGCCGCGGTAAAGCTGGAACAGGATCAGGCGGGGGATGGAATTGTGGACCTGGATGAACCTGTGGCCGTTCAACCGGGCGACCTCGCGACGCAGGCCCGCGACTTCCTCCAGGAGAGCGTTCGTATCCATGTGCAGGACCCTAGCACCATCGATGCGGCTCACAAGACGCCCCGAAGCGCCTCATAGGCCGCCGCCGTGGCCGCGTTGGCGAGGTTGAGCGAGCGGATGTGGGGCGAGCGCATCGGCAGGCGCAAGAGCCGGTCCTCGCGCCCCGCCAGCACCTCCGCCGGCAGGCCCCTGGTCTCGCGCCCGAAGACGAGGTGGAAATCGGGCGGATACACCACGTCTCGAAAGCTCTGCGCGCCGAACTCCTCGAAGAGGAAAACTGCGTCCGGGCGCGGCGCGCGGCGGGTCAGGAATTCGTCCCAGCCGTCGTATTCCTGCAGGCGGACGTGCTTCCAGTAATCGAGCCCGGCGCGCCGGAGATTGCGGTCGGTGATCTCGAACCCGTAGGGCCGGATCAGGCAAAGATCGAGGTCGAGCGCCACGCAGGTGCGCCCGACCGACCCGGTGTTCCCGGCGATCTCGGGGGTGACGAGGACGATTGCCGGGTGCGGGGCCGCTGTCACGTGTGGACGACCGCCCACCGCTCGATCAGGTCGAACTGGAGCGAGCGGGCGGCCTGCAGCCACGGGCGGCCGCCCGGCGGGCTCTCGCGCTCCGCCAGCGGCAAGCCGGCGCGGCGGTCAATGTCGGCCACGAAGGTCGCGAAGGCGAGGCTGCGTCCCGACCGCGCGTCGAAGTAGCCCGCGAGGCCGGAAACGAAGTTGAGCGAGCCGGTCTTGGCCCGGACCGGCTGGCGCGGCGGGCCGTCCAGCGTCAGCTCCTTCATCAGCGGACGCAGCCGGGCCCTCGCGCCCTCTGCCGTCAGCAGGCTCACCATGTCCGACGACGACAGGCGGGCGGTGGCGTTCAGCCCGGAGTGGTCGTCGAGATCCGGCCGCCGCCCGCCGCCGCGTGCGGCCATCCAGTCGGCCATCATCCCGGCCGACGCCTGCAGCGAGCGGGGCACGGCGCCGGCCCGCCGGGCGCTGGCCGTCATGCCGACGACCTCGGCCACGAGATTGGTGGAATACCGCATCATCGAGGCCACGATCCGCTCCAGCGGCGCGCTGAGCCCCATGGCGATGACGCGGCCCGTGCCGCGGCCCCGCTGCGGCGCGGGCGCGGTGATGCCGTGCGAGCGCAGCATCGTCCGCAGCACGTCGCCGGCATAGAGGTCGGGGTTGCGCACCGGCAGCCAGCGCGAGCCGGACCCGCCGAGCTGGCCCCGCGCGACCGTCCAGTCGTCGACGTCGCCGCGGCTTGCGTAGGCGTAGACCGGCATCGCGCGGTCCGCGACGGTCATCCGCGAGGTGGCGACGGCGGGGCGGTATCGCTCGGTGCGCGCGTCCATGACGGTCGAATAGGCACCGCCGGAGCGCTCCCAGGAGAAATGCACCCGGTTGAAGTTGAGGTTCAGCCCGCCGATGGACGGGTTGTAGCCGACATGGTCGGGCTGGTCGCCCGCGATCCGGTCGATGGCCGGCAGGGCGCCGCCGTCCACGAGAAGGCGGCCGCGAACCTCGCGGAGGCCGGTGGCCTTGGCCTGCGACGCCAGATCGTAGAGCCCGTCGGTGTCGAGCGCCGGGTCGCCGCCGCCGACGAGGATCAGGTCGCCGTCGAGGACGCCGCCTGCGATCGGTCCGGTAGCGACGAGCCGCGTCTCGAACCGGAAGTCCGAGCCGAGCGTCTCGAGGGCATAGAGCGAGGTCACGGCTTTTTCGGTCGAGGCGGGCGGGAGCGGCCGGATCGGGTTGTAGGTCTCGAGCACCTCGCCGGTCGCAGCGTCCGAGACGGTGAAGGTCACGCGCCCGCCGAGCCCCGCCCGGTCGACCAGGCCCTCGGCGGCGGGCGCGGACCGGGCCAGCGCGTCGGCGGGCTTGGCGATCGGGCGTGCGGAGGTGTCAGGCGCATTGGCGCAGGCCGGCAGCGCCGCCACCGTCAGCGCGCCGGTGAGGAATAAGCGTCTTTTCATCAGGCTGGCCTCCGTACCCGCCCTCTTGATGGAAAGCCGACCTTGATGCAACGCCGACCCGCGGATGTAAAGCCCGCGCGGCATATGGGCATGGGCACCGCGCGATGCTAGCGGAGCCGATGACCCGCGAGACGCTCGGATCCGTGGCGCTGATGTTCGTTGCCATGTCGCTGATCCCGCTCGGGGATACGGCTGGCAAGCTGCTGACCGGCGCGCATGGCGTAGCACCGGTCTTCGTGGCGTTCAGCCGCTTCGCCGTGGGGGCCGCGATGATCGCGATGATCCTCGGGGGGCGGGTGCTCTGGCCGCTCTACCGCGACTGGCGCGTCTGGCTGCGGGCGGCGCTGATCTCGGCGGCGATCGTCTCGATCCTGACGGCGCTGCAGACCGAGGAGATCGCAACCGTCTTCGGCGCATTCTTCGTCGGCCCGATCGTCAGCTACCTGCTGTCGGTCTGGCTGCTGGGCGAACGCGTCGGCCGGATGCAGAGCCTGCTGCTCGCCATCGGCTTCTGCGGCGTTCTCCTCGTGGTGAGGCCGGGGTTCGGAATGACGCCGGGGCTGGGGTTCGCGCTGCTCGCGGGGCTGTTCTACGGCAGCTTCCTGACGATGTCGCGCTGGCTTGCGCATCTGGCGCCGCCGCGCCAGCTGATGCTGACGCAGACGGTGCTCGGGACGCTGCTGCTCGCGCCGCCGGGCCTGGCGCAGATGCCGCAGGCGACCCTGGCCGTCGCCGGGCTGACGCTCCTGTCGGGGCTGGCGTCGGCCACCGGCAACCTGCTCCTGATCCTGGCATACCGCCGCGCGGGGGCGACGGTGCTGGCGCCTTTCGTCTACTTCCAGCTGATCTCGGCCACGGTGCTGGGCTGGAGCGTCTTCGGCAGCTTTCCCGACGGGGCGGCGCTGGCAGGGCTGGCGCTTCTCGTGGCGGCCGGATTCGGGGCGCTGGTCCTGCGACGCTAGGACCAGCCGCCGGTCGCGCGGATGGCGGAGGAGGAGCTTGCGTTCATCGGGATGTTGAGGAACGTCCAGACCGGCGGCGCGCGGTGGCCGATGCCGTAGGCCCGCGCGGGCGACAGCAGATACGGCCGGTAGATCGTTGCCATGGGCGAGGTGCGCGCCGCGATCCGCTGCCCCGGCCGGGCAAGGACGGCCACGGGCACGCGTGCGAGGATCCCGCGCCAGTTCTCCCAGCGGTGGAACTGCGCCAGGTTGTCGGCCCCCATCAGCCAGACGAAGCGGACGCCGGGATAGCGCGCCTGCAGGGCGGCGATCGTCTCCGCGGTATGGCGCGTGCCGAGCCGCGTCTCGATGTCGGTGACGTCGACGCGGGGGTCATCGACGAGGGCGCGCGCCTGCCCCAGGCGCCGGCCGAGGGGGGCCGGGCCGCGCGCCTTGAGCGGATTGCCGGGGGTGACCAGCCACCAGACCCGATCGAGCCCGAGCCGCTTGAGCGCCTCGCGCGTGAGATGCACGTGCCCCTCATGGGCGGGGTCGAAGGAGCCGCCCAGTAGTCCGACGATCTGGCCCTTGAGGGCAAGGGGGAAACCGCTCCGCATCCGCGCCATCAACACCGCCGGTCCGGTCGGGCGCAAGGCCGGAAGCGCGCCCCCGCCCCCCCGCGCGCATTGCCCCCGCGCGGGGGGCGCGATACACGGCGGCCATACCCGATTTCCGGAGGCTTTCGAGCATGGCGAGCTATCAGTACGTCTATCACATGGACGGTGTGTCCAAGCAGTATCCCGGCGGCAAGAAGGTGTTCGAGAACATCCGCCTGTCGTTCCTGCCCGGCGTCAAGATCGGCGTCGTCGGCGTCAACGGCACCGGCAAGTCGTCCCTGATGCGGATCATGGCCGGTCAGGACAAGGATTTCCAGGGCGAGGCCTGGGCCGCCGAGGGGGCCACGGTCGGCTACCTCAGCCAGGAGCCGGAACTCGACGACGCCAAGACGGTGCGCGAGAACGTCATGGAGGGCGTGGCGGGCAAGCAGGCCATCCTCGACCGCTACAACGAGCTGGCGATGAACTACTCCGACGAGACGGCGGAGGAGATGGGCAAGCTGCAGGACGAGATCGACAGCCAGAACCTCTGGGATCTCGACAGCCGCGTCGACATCGCGCTCGAGGCGCTGCGCTGCCCGCCCGACGACGCGAACCCCGCGACCCTCTCGGGCGGCGAGCGGCGGCGTGTGGCGCTGTGCAAGCTGCTGCTGGCCGCTCCCGACATGCTGCTCCTCGACGAGCCGACCAACCACCTCGACGCCGAGACCATTGCCTGGCTGCAAAAGCACCTGATCGACTACAAGGGCACGATCCTGATCGTCACGCACGACCGCTACTTCCTCGACGACATCACCTCCTGGATCCTGGAGCTGGAGCGCGGGCGGGGCATTCCCTACGAGGGCAATTATTCCGCCTGGGTCGAGCAGAAGGCCAAGCGCCTGGCGCAGGAGGCCAAGGAGGACAAGTCGCGCACCAAGACGCTGGAGCGCGAGCTCGAATGGATGCGGTCGGGCGCCAAGGCGCGGCAGACCAAGTCCAAGGCGCGCATCGCGGCCTACGAGGAGATGGCGGGCCAGTCCGAGAAGGAGCGGATCGGCAAGGCGCAGATCATCATCCCGAACGGCCCGCGCCTCGGCCAGAAGGTGATCGAGGTGCAGAACATCTCGAAGGCCTACGGCGACCGCCTGCTGATCGACGACCTGAGCTTCTCGCTGCCGCCCGGCGGCATCGTCGGCGTCATCGGCCCCAACGGCGCGGGCAAGTCCACGCTGTTCCGCATGCTGACCGGGCAGGAGCAGCCCGATACCGGCACCGTCGAATACGGCGACACGGTGAAGCTCTCCTACGTCGATCAGTCCCGCGACGACCTCGAGCCCGACCACAACGTCTGGGAGGCGATCTCCGGCGGCGCCGAGATCATCAAGCTGGGCGACGCCGAAATCGCCTCACGGGCCTATTGCGGCGCCTTCAACTTCAAGGGCGCCGACCAGCAGAAGAAGGTCGGCATCCTCTCGGGCGGGGAGCGCAACCGCGTGCACATGGCGCGGCTCCTGAAGGACGGCGGCAACGTGCTGCTGCTCGACGAGCCGACCAACGACCTCGACGTGGAGACCCTGCGCGCACTCGAGGATGCGATCTCCGACTTCGCGGGCTGCGCCGTCGTCATCAGCCACGACCGCTTTTTCCTCGACCGGCTCTGCACCCATATCCTCGCCTTCGAGGGCGACAGCCATGTGGAATGGTTCGAGGGCAATTTCGAGGCCTACGAGGCGGACAAGGCCCGGCGTCTCGGCGCCGATTCGCTGGAGCCGAAGCGGGTGAAGTACAAGAAGTTCACCCGCTGAACGGACCGGGGCGCGTCGCGCCGCACCTTCAGGCCTGCCGCGCCTCGAGCTGGCGAAGCGCCCGGTGGACCGCGCGCATCTGCCCGCCGGGGAGCCCGCGCAGGACCGCCGCCTGCTGCAGGGTCTGCTTGCCCAGCAGGGTAAGGGCGACGATCGCCGGATGCTCGCGCGCGAGGACGGCGGGGTCCCCGTGCGGGTCCAGGGTGGAGGCGACGAGGCGATCCACCTCCTGCCGCGACAGGACCGGCGGACAGGTCCCGACGGTCGCCTGCGGCCGGGGCGGCGCATGCGGCATCGGCGCGCCGAGCGTCATGCGCGATGCCGGGGGGCGGGCGACCTCGGAATAGGCCGCCGCCGGGGGGGCGACCGGAGCCATCGCTGGCCGGGGGACGGCCGCGGGTGGAGGTGCAAAGGCGGCGAGCGGAGGTACTGCCGGAGCGGCCGGCGCGGGCTCACCGCGGTCGACCAGCACCGGCGGGGCCTTGGTGAAGAAGTGGGGCAACGCCGGCCGCGACGCCGTCAGGCGCGGCTCCGGTTTGAGGTCGGGCTTCGCTTCGAGCCTGGGCTCCACCCTTGCTTCGGGTCTGGCCTCCGCCTTTTCTTCCGGCTTCGGCGCGGGCACCGCCGCGCGCTCCACCGTCTCCACGAGGTCGCGCGCCCAGTCGCGCAGCCGCGCCGCCGGGATCCCCTCGGCCCCCGCCCCGCCCCCGCTCTCGAGGAGGGCCATCAGCGCCCGCGCCTTGTCGGCGTTGCTGGCGGCGGGGACGGCCGGCACATCCGGAGCCCGTCGAGGTTCTTTCGTCATCGGATCGACCTTTGCGTCAGAGATAGCTTCGGACCAGCGCGCCGGACACGAGGGTCCAGCCGTCGACGACCACGAAGAAGGCGAGTTTGAAGGGGAGCGAGACGATGGCCGGGGGGACCATCATCATCCCCATCGACATCAGGACCGCCGAGGCGACCATGTCGATGATGAGGAAGGGCATGAAGACCAGAAAGCCGATCTGGAACGCGCGGCTGATCTCCGAGAGCAGGAACGAGGGCACCAGCACCGACAGGGCGCCGGGTTCGGCGTCCGGGCGCAGGTCCTGCAGGTGGGCGAGCGTATCGGCATCCACCCGCGCGGCCATGAACACGCGGAACGGCTCCACCGCGGCGGGCAGCGCGGTGGCCACATCCATCTCGCCGCGGGTGAGCGGGCCGATCCCGGCCTCCCAGGCGGCGGTCGCCACCGGCTCCATCACGAAATAGGTCAGGAAGAGCGCGAGGCTGATGATGAGCATGTTGGGCGGCGAGGCCTGCAGCCCGATCGCCTGCCGCAGGATCGACAGCACCGTGACGATGAAGGGAAAGCAGGTCACCGTGATGGCGATGCCGGGGGCAAGGCTCAGCACCGTGAGCAGCGCGATGAGCTGCACCGTCCGCAGCGTCAGCGACCCCTCGCCCCCCAGTCCCGCACCGCCCAGGTCGATTCCGCCCGGAATATCCTGCGCCGCCGCCACGCCGGGCAGCATCGCCATCAGGATCAGCAGCAGGACAGGGATGGTCTTCACGCGGTCGCGTCCGTTTCCACGACTTCGGTCAGGCGCACGGCAAGGCGGCCGGCAGGGTCGCCCGCCATTTCCTGCAACTCGCCGCGCGCGATGAGACGATCGCCGGCGTAAAGCTCCACCGGGTCCGACACGCCGCGGTCGAGCGGCAGGATGGCATCGCGCCGCAGCGTCAGGAGCTCCGAGACGGTCGGATGCGCGCGGCCGACCGAGATCGTGATCTCGACGGGCACGCGCGACAGGGCGGACTGGGCGTCGTGGGTCGTGTCAGCCATTGATGGCCTCCTTGAGGTCGGTCTCGGCGGCGTCGATGCCCCGATCCATGGTTGCGAGGAATGTCTCGAGCGCGTCGTCGAGTGCGGCGAGCGTGCCTTCCAGATCCACGCGCCGCTCCTGCCCGTCCCAGCCGATCACGGCCTGCGCGAGCGACAAGGCCGGCTCGGCACGGACGGTGGCGCGGTCGGCGGAGATGTCGGCGCGCTCCAGCAGGCGGGTCAGCGCGGGCGCGTCCTCGGGAGCGACGGCGAGGCTCACGCCGCGGACGCCACTGTCGAGGACGTCGCCGAGCTCCTCCATCAGGACCGGCAGGAAGGCCCGGCCGGCGGTGCGTGGCAGCAGGCGGTCGAAGATGTCGCGCAGCGCGGGCTCCAGGGCCCGCAGAACGGTGGCCGTTGCCGCCCGCTGGTCGCGGTGCAGCGCGCCGAGGCGTTCGCCGAGATTGGCGGAGACCCGGGTGCCGTCCGCCTCGGCCTGCGCCATCGCGTCGTCCCACCCGGCGTTGTAGCCCTCGTCGAAACGGTCGGGTGCCGCGTCCGGGGCGACAGTGGGGCCGGAGGCGCGGGCCCGGAGGGGGGCACCGAAATCCTCGAGCAGGCCGCCGCTCACCGGGCGTCTCCGGCCGGCTCGTCCATCCAGCCGCGCAGGACCTCGATGGTCTCCTCGCGCCGGTCGGAGATGAGCTGGCGCAGGCGCGCGACCGGGTCCTCGCCGCCCGCATCGGCCCCCGGCGCGTCGAGCGCCGTCATCGGCGAGAGGGTCGACAGCCTGGCCATGTCCCCGTCGTCGGAGGCCGCGGTGAGGGCGGCCTGGCCATACGGCGAGCCAAGCTCGCGCGGGGCGGCGGCCGCGGGCGACGCGAGCGCGCCGGCGGACGGCGCGGGCGGAGGCATGGCGGGCGCCAGCGCGCGGGCCAGCAGGGGGCGCACCACGAAGGCCAGCACGCCCAGCGACACGAGCGCCAGCAGCGCCGCCGTCACCATCTGCGCCACCTGCCCGCCGCTGAACCATGGCAGCGACAGGCCGGGCGCGGCCTCTGCCTCTCCGGGGATGTCGAACTGCATGGTCCGCACCGTCACGAGGTCGCCGCGATCCTCGCGGAAGCCGACCGCCGATTGCACGAGGTCGCGCAGCGTCTCGAGCTCCGCTTCGGGGCGCGGCGTCCATTCGTCGGCACCCTCGGCACCGCGCACGCCGTCGACCAGAACGGCCACGGTCAGCCGCTCGATCGCGCCCGGAGCCTTCTCGATCTGGCGCTGCGTCGCGGAGAAATCGTAATTGACCCGCTCCCGCGTCTCGGCGTCGTCGCTCCGGGAGGTGCCGGCCTCCGCCGCCGCATCGCCGTCGGGCAGGTTGCTCGCCACGGTCACGCCCGCCCCGGCGGCCCCCTCGTCCGAGGAGGTGCGCTCCTCGGTATCGGTGCTCAGCACCACCCGGCTCGTGGGGTCGAGCACCCGCTCGGTGATCGTCTCGCGGTCCTTGCGCGTCTCGACGGCCAGCTCCACGACGTAACGGCCGGGACCGACGCGGGCGGCGAGGAGGTTCTCGACGGAGGCGCGCATCTCGGCCATCCGGCCGTTCCGCGCCTCCTCCTCGGTGTCCACCGCCCCGCCGCCCACGATGCGGCCGGTGCCGCCGTCGATCACCGTCACGTCCTCGGGGGCGAGGTTGCGCACCGCGCCGGCCACCAGCGACTGCACCGCCCGCGCCAGCGAGGTTCCCACTGCGCCGGACGTCATCTGCAGCGTCACCGAGGCCGCCGCCGAACGGTCGCGCGCGAAGGGCGACGAATCGGCGGTGGCGAGATGCACCCGCGCCAGCTTGAGGCCGGGCGACGCGAGGATCGTGCGGGTCAGCTCGCCCTCCCGTGCGCGCCAGTAGGCCGCGTCGAACATCTGCGACGTGGTGCCGAAACCGCTCAGCCCGTCGAGCAGTTCGTAGCCCGTCCCGTCCATCCTGGGCAGCCCCTCGCCCGCGAGCTGCATCCGCAGGGCGTCGCGCATCGTGGCGTCCACCAGGATCGTGTCGCCCTGCACCTCGAAGGCGACGCCGCGCGACTCGAGGCTGGCGACGACTTCGGCGGCGGCCGCAGGCTCGAGGCGGGCGAAAAGAAGCTCCATCCGGGGGGCGGTGGCGATTCGCGTCAGGAAGAAGACCATCAGGAAGGCCGCGACGGTCGCGAGAGCCAGTACCGCAAGGCGGCGCTTGTCCTGCCCCTGCCAGTAGGTTGCGATATTCTCCACCTGCGATCCTCCGGATACGTAGCGCCCGTTCTGGGCGTCGCAGTGCAGGATTCCGCAATTCCATTAACATTCGGTTAGTCACCCGTCGGTTAGGACGGTTTCGGTCAATCACGAGGAAGCCGGCATGTCCGAGACAGACGATTCGGGGGATATCCCGCAGGATGCCCCCCGTCGCGGCATTGGGAAGGTCGGCTGGGGTGTGACCCTCCTTCTGGCTCTGGTCCTCGGCGGCGGCGGGTTCTACACCACCTACGCTGGGGCGCTCGAGGCCGTGCTTCATCCCGCCCGGACCGCCGACGATCACGCCGGGCCCGATCAGGCCGCGCCGCGGTTCCTGGAGCTCGATCCGCTCATGGTCAGCGTCGGCGGCAACGGGTCGATCCGCCAGCTTCGTTTCCGGGCCTTCCTGCAGCTTGCCAGCGGGGCGGGCGAGGGCGTGCCAGCGCTGCAGCCGCGCATCCTCGACATCTTCGCCACCTATCTGCGGGCCGTCTCCGTCGACCGGCTGGAGGACCCTACCTCGCTGCTGCAACTGCGCGCACAGCTGCTGCGCCGGGTCCAGCTTCTCGTCGGTCCCGACGTCGTCGACGACCTTCTCATCATAGATTTCGTGATTGCCTGACATGCAGATACTCGGACTTTTCTCGGACTTCCTCCTCCTTGGCGCGACGGCCGGCATCGCCCTGTGGTGCCGCGTCCTCGCCCGCCGGTTGCGGGCCTTCGACGATGCCGACACCGGGCTCGGCGGCACCATCGCGGCGCTGTCGCGGCAGGTCGCGGCGCTCGAAGCCTCGCTCGCGGCGGCGGCCCGCGAGGCGCAGACCCGTGCGGCGGCGCTCGATGCCGGCGTCGGGCGCGCCGACGACCGGATCGGCCGGATGGAGATGCTCCTGACCAGTCTCGAGAGGCTCGAGGAGGAGGCCGCGGACCGTCTCCTGCACGATGGCCGCGACGGCGTCCCCCCATACGAGCCGGAGGCACTCGAACCCGATTTCCGCGCGTCGCGCAGCCATGTTCCGGGCCAGACGAGGAGCTTCCGATGAAACGTCCCGACGTGAAACGCCTGTCGCTGACGCTGCTGATGGCGCTCCTGGTCGTCTCCGGCCTCACCCGGATCGTGTCGGCCAGCCTGTCGAACCTGCCCGATGGCGGCGAGGCCGGGGCGCCGGCCGATGCCCGCGCCCTGCTCTGCCCTCCCTCCGACGAGGTGGCCGTGCTCCTCGGCCAGATCGCCGGGCGCGACGCCGAACTGGCCGCCCGTGAGACCGCGGTCGCCATGCGCGAACAGGACATCGCCGTCGCCCGGCAGGAAATCGGCGGCGCGCTGACGCGCCTGTCGGAAGCCGAGGCCAGCCTGGCGGCGAGGATGCAGCAGTCGAGCACGGCGTCGGAGGCCGACATCACCCGCCTCGTCGCGGTCTACGAGGGCATGAAACCGAAGGACGCCGCCGTCCTCTTCGAGGCGATGGACGCGGCCTTCGCCTCGGGGTTCCTGTCCCGGATGCGGCCCGAGTCCGCCTCCGCCCTCTTCAGCAATCTCACGCCCGAGAAGGCCTACGCGCTCAGCGCGATCATGGCCGGGCGTAACGCCAACGCGGCGACGGAGTAGACACGATGGTCGGTATCGCAGGTCTCGTCTGCATCTTCGTCATGGTCTTCGGCGGCTATCTCCTGGCCGGCGGCCATATGGATATCATCCTGAAAACCCTGCCGTTTGAGATGATCATCATCGGCGGCGCATCGGTCGGCGCCTTTCTCGTAGGCAACAGCCTGGCCGAGGTCAAGCGTACGATCAAGGATGTGGCGAAGGTCTTCAAGGGCCCCCGCTGGCTCCCGCAGGATTACCGCGACCTGCTCTGCCTGCTCTACGAGCTGGTCCGGCTGGGGCGTCAGAATGCCGTGGCGCTGGAGGAGCACATCGAGAACCCGGAAGGATCGCCGATCTTCTCGGAGTATCCGCGCATCCTCGCGGACCCGGAAGCCATCGCGATGATCTGCGACACGTTGCGCGCGATCTCGATGAACTACGACGACCCGCACCAGGTCGAGGAGGTGCTCGCCAGCCGCATGGAGGAAAACCTGCATCATTCGCTCCATTCCAGCCACGCGCTGCAGTCGATGGCCGACAGCCTGCCCGCCCTCGGCATCGTCGCCGCCGTCCTCGGCGTCATTAAGACGATGGGATCGATCGATCAGCCGCCGGAAGTCCTCGGCAAGCTGATCGGCGGCGCGCTCGTCGGCACCTTCCTCGGCGTCTTTCTGGCCTACGGCATCGTCGGGCCCTTCGCCCTGCGGTTGAAGGCCATCGAGGAGCACGACGCGCACTTCTATTCGCTCATCCAGGAGGTGCTGGTGGCGAACCTGCACAATCACGCGACCAACATCTGCATCGAGGTCGGACGCCAGTCGACGCCGACGCACATGCGGCCGAGCTTCGCCGAGCTGGAAGCGGCCCTGAAATCGCGCAAGGCGGCCTGACGATGGGCCCCCCACGCTCCCTTCTCGCCGCTCTGGCGCTGGCTGCCGCCGCTGCGTCGGCGTCGGTGGCGGCGGCCGTGCCGGTGCGCTCGGGCGAACACGCGGATTTCACGCGGCTCGTCTTTGCCGATGGCACCGACAGGGGCTGGGACATCGCGCGCCCGGCGGCCGACCGGGTCGAGGTGACGTTCGACGGCGTGCCGCCCGATCTCGACCTGAGCGGGGTGTTCGACCGCATTCCCCGCGGACGCCTGTCGGACCTGCGGACGGGCGGCGGGCAACTGCGCCTCGATCTCGGCTGCGCCTGCCAGGTCGAGGTGAGCCGGATCACCTCGGGCCACATCGTCATCGACATCCTCGACGCGACCCTGGACTGGCAGCCCCCGGCCCCGGCGAGGCCCGCGACGCGGCGCGCCGACGTCGGGCTGCCGCTCGGCCTGCCGGCGTCCGACCTCGCGCTGCCCGTGCTGGCGAGGCTCCTGGCCCGCCAACCCGGGCCACGACGCACCACCGAAGATGCCTACAGGCCGGTGCCGAAACCCCGGCCCGCCGCACCCCAGGTCCGCATCCTGGCCGATCGGGAGCCGCGGCTGCTCCCCGAGCGGCCGCCCGTCGCGCTCGCGGTGGTCGCGCCGCCCGCGTGCCATCTCGAGAGCTTCGCCCGGCCGATCTTCGTCGAAGATCCGGTGGCGGCGCTGAATGCCCTCCCCGCACTGTCCCGCGCGCTCCTCGATGGCCAGGACAGGCTCGACCTGACGGCGACGCGCGCGCTGGCGCGCGGTTATCTGGCGGCAGGCATGGGGGCGGAGGCGCGGCAGGTGCAGCGGGTGGTGGCCGACGAGTCCCCGGATGCGATCGCGCTCGCGGCCGCGTTCGATGGCGGGCCGCGCCCCCGGGGCACCGCGCTGGATCCCGCCTGCGGGCCGGCGACGACGCTCGTGGCCCTGCTCGACGCGGACCCTGTCGCGGACTGGAACCGCGCCGATCACCACGCGCTCGTCGGGCTGATGGACGCGCGGCCCGCCGCGCGATGGCGCGATGTCGAGCCACGCCTGCGTGCGGCCCTGACGGGGCTCGGGGCGGAGCACCTGCTGACCGGTCTTCATCCGCCCGCCACGCCGCGCGGCGCCGACACGCCCCACGTCGCTCCCACCGTCCTCGCC
>JBBQDX010000013.1:0-29846 GCA_038320125.1 Rhodobacterales bacterium
GCGCGAGGACCGGGAACATGGCGAACGTCGTAGTGGTCGGGGCCCAGTGGGGCGACGAGGGCAAGGGCAAGATCGTGGACTGGCTCTCGGAGCGGGCCGACGTGATCGCGCGGTTCCAGGGCGGGCACAACGCGGGCCATACGCTCGTGATCGACGGCACCGTCTTCAAGCTGTCGTTGCTGCCGTCGGGCATCGTGCGCGGCGGCAAGCTGTCGGTCATCGGCAACGGCGTCGTCCTCGACCCGTGGCACCTGAAAAAGGAGATCGAGGGGCTGCGCGGGCAGGGCGTGGAGATCACGCCCGAGACGTTGATGATCGCCGAGAACACGCCGCTCATCCTGCCGATCCACGGCGAACTGGACCGGGCGCGCGAGAGCGCCACCTCCGTCGTCAAGATCGGAACCACCGGGCGCGGCATCGGCCCCGCCTACGAGGACAAGGTCGGGCGGCGCGCGATCCGCGTTGCCGACCTTGCCGACGACGCCACGCTGGAAGCGAGGGTGGACCGGGCGCTGGTGCATCACGACGCGCTGCGCCGGGGTCTGGGCATGGAGGCAGTGGACCGGGACGCCCTGCTGGCGAGCCTGCGCGACATTGCGCCCCTCGTGCTGGAATACGCGGCTCCCGTCTGGAAGGTGCTGGGCGAGAAGCGCCGCGCCGGCAAGCGCATTCTCTTCGAGGGGGCGCAGGGCGCGCTTCTCGACATCGACTTCGGCACCTACCCCTTCGTCACCTCGTCCAACGTCATCGCCGGGCAGGCAGCAACGGGGACTGGCGTCGGGCCGGGGGCGATCGATTTCGTGCTGGGCATCGTCAAGGCCTATACCACGCGCGTCGGCGAGGGTCCGTTTCCAGCAGAGCTGCACGACGCCGACGGCCAGCGTCTGGGCGAGCGGGGCCGCGAGTTCGGCACCGTCACCGGGCGCAAGCGCCGATGCGGCTGGTTCGACGCGGTGCTGGTGCGTCAGACCTGTGCCACGAGCGGGGTCAACGGCATTGCGCTCACCAAGCTCGACGTTCTCGACGGCTTCGAGACGTTGCGGATCTGCACGGGTTACACGCTCGACCGCGAAACGCTCGACCACCTGCCCTTCGCCTCGGGCGCGCAGGCTCGGTGCGAGCCGGTCTGGGAAGAGATGCCGGGCTGGTCGCAGTCCACCGAAGGCGCACGGTCCTGGGCGGATCTGCCGGCGGAGGCGATCAAATACGTCCGCCGGGTCGAGGAACTGATCGGTTGCCCCGTGGCGCTGCTCTCCACCTCGCCCGAACGCGAGGACACGATCCTCGTCACCGACCCGTTCGAGGACTGAGCGTGGCCCTCACCCACAAGACCCGCAAGCGTCTGTCGCTGCTCATCCTTCTGGTGGGGTTGCCGCTCTACATCGGCGGTGTGATCGGTGTTTTGGGCCTCGTCTACGACCGTTGGGGTCAGCCGCCGCTGCTTCTGGAACTGGCGATCTACATCGTGCTGGGCGTCGTCGCCTTCTTTCCGCTGAAACCGATTTTCCTCGGAACGAGCCGGGAGGACCCGGACGCGCCGCTGTCAAGGGACGACCCGCAAGATTAGATCGCCTGCCGAACCGATGGAAGACGCAGCACCCATCGGTCGCCGCGACCCATGGGAGCCACTCAGGGTGCGGTGTTCGAAGCGGCCAGGATCAGCCGGTCTGGCGGTCGGCGCCGGACGCATCGCGGCTCCTGTCGCAGAGCGCGAAGCTGCCCCGACCGACCTTGCGGATCCGACCGTCCCGAAGGAGCTGGCCGAAGCCGCGCAGCCCGTCCTCGCGGCTCAGGTCGTCGCAAGCCTCCGCGGCCAGATGCAGCAGGGCGGGCCGCGTGAAGGTCTCCTGGCCGAGGATCCGCAGGCTGTAATGCGCCGCGGCCTCCAGGATGGCGGGCACCTCGGTCGCGTCGAGGCCGGCGGCGAACCGCTCGAAGTCCTCGACCGCGGCGGTCGGCTGCTCCGCCGGCTCCCCGGTCTCCGCGTCGTTCCGGGGCGCGGCACGGCGCGGCTGGACCGGCGTGGAGGGTGCCGTCTCCGTTTCCGGCGCCTCGGTTACGCGCTGCTCGGAGACGAGCATCAGCGGGGCGGAGCGTGCGGGCCTCTCGCCACGCGGGGTTTCCGTCGGACGGATGGTCCTGCGGGGACGGACGCTGCTGGCGAGGTCGGCGCGGTAGGCCCCGGTTTCCGCCTCCTCCCCCGGGCCGGCGGGGCCGTCGGCGCGGCGGGCGGCGACAGCGGCCTTCAGGTGCGAGATATTGGCGAGACGGCGCGACGTGGCCTCGCCCGACAGGCGGCTGTCGGTGGCGGCGAAGAGTCGCTCCATATCCGGAGCCGGCGGCGGGACCGTCCGCGTCGCGTCCTGTGGGTCGTCGTCGCCCATGCCCCGTTCGGAGGCTACCCCGGCCGTCGCATCGGGCCCGGCCGGTCCGGCGCCCGCCGCCCGCACGTCGGGACCCTCGTGTGACCCGCCTTCCCTCCGGCCGTCGCGGTCTTCGTCGTCGAACGTAAGCAGCCCGACGATCTCCCGCCCGGCGTCATCGGTGTCGCCCGCGTCGCATCCGGCATCGACCGCCGGTTCGCAACCATGGGCCGACGCGGTCGGCGTCACGAGCGAGGCCGCCGTGCAGAGGGCATCGTCGGCGCGGCGGACGCGCCGGATCCTGAGCGGTCCCGGATTGGCCGGCCCGGTCGCGGCATGCATCTCTTCTGCCTCGGCTTTCCCGCTCCCGGCGAATGCCTCGGTCGGCTCGACGTCCTCGGAAACCGGATCGGCGAGGCCGTTCGACAGGATGGCGGCGAGATCGAGCGCCAGCGTGTCTTCGCCCGTCCCGGACCCATCGGGGCCCCCGGCATCCTCCTCCGCGGTGCCGCCGGCGCCCGAGTCGGCCCTCCCCGATAGCGCGTCGCCGACGAAGGCGGACGGATCGGCGGCGGAGTCCGAATGCCCGCGAGCCGGGGTGTCGAGGCTTTCGGCGTGCGTGTCCCCGCGGTTCTGGTCCGCGCCCTCCCCGGGGTTTACGGCATCGCCCTGGCGCGTGCGGCGCTCGGCGAGCGCGCGGAGCTGTCCGAGGTCGGGGGTCGAGGGCTCGGCCCCGAACGAGGGGTCTTCGGCGGCGAGGACGCGGAAATATTCCACGATCTCGGTCATCGCGGAGAACGGGTCGTCGAAGCCTTCGAGCGTGCAGGAGAAGGCCCCGTAACCGACAGTGAGACTCTTGTTGGCAGGCACCATCCGGAAAACCCTCACCTTGTGCCCCTTGCGGGACCATCGTTGCGCTTCACCTTGCACATGACCAGACGATTCCAGTCAAACTGTGCCCGGATCGGGACCATTTGACGATGCGGAGGGCGAACTTTTGCCAGATTTGGAACAGTCCGTCCCCAAGGTGGCGTCGGGCGACACGGCGCAGACGCTGGTCGGGGGGGCGCGGGTCTGCATCGGAACCCTGAAGGAGGCCTTGAGGCGAGCCCCGCGCCTGATCGCCGTCGACGGGGGGGCGAATACCGTGCTCGCCGCCGGGATGGTGCCGGACGCCGTCGTCGGCGATTTCGACTCGCTTTCCAAGGCCGCCCGCACGGCCTTTGCCGACCGGCTGCACCACATCGCCGAGCAGGACAGCACCGATTTCGCCAAGGCCCTGCGGACGTTTCCGGCACCGATGACCCTGGCCGTCGGCTTCATGGGCGCGCGGCACGACCATTTCCTCGCGTGCCTGACGGAGCTGGCGCGCTCCGGGGCGCCCTGCGTGCTGCTGGGCGAGGAGGAGTGCCTGTGCATCGCCCCCGCCGCGCTGGCTCTGGATCTCGCCGCGGGAACGCGGGTATCGCTCTGGCCGCTCGGGCCGGCGTCGGGGCGAAGCGAGGGCCTGCGCTGGCCGCTCGACGGGCTCGACTTCGGCCCGGTGACGCGGGTCGCCACGTCGAACGCGGCAACCGGATCGGTGAGGCTGGCGCTGGAGGGCGGGCCTTGGGTGCTGTCGCTGCCGGCGGAGGTGCTGCCGGCCCTTCTCGGGGCGCTGGAAAACGCCCCTCGCGGCGCAGCAGGGTCGCCGCTATAAGCCCGCGCAGGAATGCAGGGAGCCCACCCCATGTCTGAGACGTCTGACACGTCCGCCAAACCGGATCCCATCGACATGGCGAAATACGTCTCTGCCCGCCGCGCCCTGGACTACGTTCAGGACGGGATGCGGATCGGGCTTGGCACCGGATCGACGGCCGCCTGGATGGTGCGCTGCCTGGGGGAGCGGATCCGGCAGGATGGGCTGCGCGTGACCGGCGTGCCGACAAGCGGCCGGACGGCGGACCTCGCGCGGCGCTGCGGCGTTCCCGTCGCCACGCTGGAGGACGTACGATGGCTGGACCTTACCATCGACGGCGCCGACGAGTTCGACGCGGAGCTGTCGCTGATCAAGGGCGGCGGCGGCGCGCTCCTGCAGGAGAAGATCGTGGCGACGGCGTCGGACATGATGGTCGTGATCACGGATGCCTCCAAGCTGGTCGAGCGGCTCGGGGCCTTCCCGCTGCCGGTGGAGGTGATCCCCTTCGGCTGGCAGACCACCAAGGCCCTGATCGAGGAGGCATTGATCGGGATGGACGTGGCGTCGCGCTCGGCGACGCTGCGCCTCGACCGCGACGCGCCGTATCGCACGGACGAGGGCAACATGATCCTCGACCTGCACCTGGGCTGCATCGGCAAGCCCCGCCAGCTCGCCCTCCTGCTCAACCAGATCCCCGGCGTGGTGGAAAACGGCCTCTTTCTCGATATCTGCGACGTGGTGATCGTGGGCGAAGCCGACGGCGCCGTCGAGGTGCGCGACATCATGAAGGGCACCGTGACGCGGGAGCGGGTCGACATCCGCGACAAGGACAATATCTTCGTATCAATCGCGCATTGAGGGGGCAGCGCAGCCACGCCCCGGGCCCGGCGCGGCGGCGCGAGGCGCGCCCGTTCGGGTGACGCGCCGGACCTTCTTTAAAAAGGACGCCCAATGGACTTCGACTACGATCTCTTCGTCATCGGCGGCGGCTCCGGCGGCGTGCGGGCGGCGCGGCTGACGGCGGCCGACGGCCATCGCGTCGGGCTGGCGGAGGCGAGCCGGATGGGCGGCACCTGCGTCATCCGCGGCTGTGTTCCCAAGAAATTGATGGTCTATGCCTCGGGCTACCCGGAGGCGGTGGCGGAAGCGAGGGCCTACGGCTGGAGTGCCACGCGGGGCACCTTCGACTGGCCCGGCTTCCGGGAGCATCTGCACAGGGAGCTCGACCGGCTGGAAGATACCTACCGCACCACCGCGCAACAGGCCGGCGTCACGATTCACGACCAGCGCGCGGTGCTGCGGGATCCGCATACCGTGGAGCTTGCCGACGGCGCGAGCTTCACCGCTCGGCATATCCTGATCGCGGCGGGCGGGCATCCGGTGCGGCCCGACATCGAGGGCTCGGACCTGGGCATCGTCTCCGACGACCTGTTCAACCTGCCAGAACTGCCGGGCAAGATGCTGATCGTCGGGGCCGGCTACATCGGCTGCGAGTTCGCGGGGGTGTTCAATGGCCTCGGCGTCGAGGTGTCGATGATGGTGCGCGGCGCGCAGATCCTGCGCGATTTCGACGACGAGGCGCGGGGCCACATCGCCGACGCGATGCAGGCGCGCGGCGTCACGATCCGCACCGGCTGCGCGCCGATGGCGGTGGAAAAGCGCGGCGACCGGGTCTGGGTCAAGGGCTCCAATGGGCAGGAGGGCGAATATGACACCCTGCTCTGGGCCACGGGGCGCAAGCCCAACACGGCCGGGCTGGGGCTCGAGGACCTCGGCGTCGGGCTCGACCGGCGCGGTGCCATCGAGGTCGACGACTACAGCCAGACAGCGGTGCCCTCGATCTTCGCTATCGGCGACGTGACGGGCCGGGTGGAGCTGACGCCGGTGGCGATCCGCGAGGCGGTGGCCTTTCACCGCACGGTGTTCCTGGGCGAGAAGACCCCGGTGGACCACGCGCTCATTCCCACGGCGATATTCACCCAGCCCGAGATGGGCAGCGTCGGCATGACGGAGGAGGAGGCGCGCGAGGCGGAGCCGACGCTGGTCTACGCGACCGCGTTCCGGCCGATGCAGCAGTCCTTTGCGGGCGGCGCGGAGCGGGTGCTCTTCAAGATGCTCGTCAGCAAGGCGACCGACCGCGTGCTGGGCGTCCACATCGTCGGGCCCGGCGCGGGCGAGATGATCCAGTTCGTCGGCGTCGCCCTGAAGATGGGCGCGACCAAGGCCGACTTCGACCGGACCTGCGCGGTGCATCCGACGATCGCCGAGGAACTGGTCACCTTGCGGGAGCCGGTGCGCCGGCTCGACTGATCGCTGCCGCCCGTCGTCGGGCCCCGGCCGCATCCGGCGACCCCACCTGCGGCGGCCCCACCTGCGGCGGCATGTCCGGCTCTCGCGGGGGCGGTTCACGTTGCACATCGGCGGGGCAGTCATTAGGTCCGTCGGAGCATTTGAGGAAGGGATGATCCTGATGGCAGGCAACGGAGGCCCCTGGGGGGGCGGAGGCAGATCCGGCGGCGGTTCCGGGGGCGACGGCGACGACGCCCGCCCCGAGCGTCCGGGCGGCGGGCGCAGACCTCCGTTGCGCGGTTCCCAGGGCGTGCCCGAGATCGACAAGCTGATGAAGAAGGGGCAGGACCAGCTCCGGCTCCTCATGGGCGGGCGCGGCGGCGGCAACCGGACCCCGAACGGCGGCGGTGGCGGCGGCTTCGAGATCAACCGGGTGACCGTCGGCATCGGCGTCCTCATCCTCGTCGTGTTCTGGCTCTTCTTGTCGTTCTACCGTGTGCAGGCCGACCAGCGCTCGGTCGAGCTGTTCCTGGGAGAGTTCTCGAACGTCGGCGATCCCGGCCTGAACTTCGCACCCTGGCCGATCGTCACCAAGGACGTGCTGTCGGTGACGTCGGAGCGGACCGTCGCCCTGGGCGTGAACAACAACGGCACCGACGGGGAGGGGCTGGTCCTGACCGGCGACGAGAATGTCGTCGACATCGATTATCAGGTCGTCTGGAACATCAACGATCCGGCAGAGTATCTCTTCAACCTGCGCGACCCTGAGCAGACGATCCGCGCCGTGTCGGAGTCTGCCATGCGGGAGATCATCGCCCGCTCGCAGCTTGCCCCGATCCTGAACCGTGATCGCGGCATCATCGCCGAGGAGCTTCGCACCCTCGTCCAGAGCACGCTCGACAGCTACGACTCCGGGATGCAGGTGCTGCGCGTCAACTTCGACCGCGCCGACCCGCCGGCGGAGGTCATCGACGCCTTCCGCGAGGTGCAGGCTGCCGCGCAGCAGCGCGACCGGCTCCAGTCCGAGGCCGACGCCTATGCCAACCGCGTCCTTGCCGGCGCGCGCGGTGAAGCGGCGCAGCTTCTCGAGGAGGCCGAGGGTTACCGTGCACGAGTCGTCAACGAGGCGGAGGGCGAGGCCAGCCGGTTCACCGCGGTTCTGGGAGAATACGCGCTGGCGCCGGAGGTCACGCGCAAGCGTCTCTATCTCGAGACGATGGAGCAGGTGCTGGGCGACGTCGACAAGATCATCATCGACGGCGACGTCGGCGGTGACGGCGGACAGGGCATCGTGCCCTATCTGCCGCTCAACGAGTTGCGCGGCGGCCGTGCAACGCAAGAGCTACAAGAGGAGACGACGCCATGAACCGCACCGCCTACTTATTGCCGGTTGCGGCGGTCATCCTCGTGGCGATCTTCTCCTCCATCTTCGTCGTGGACGAACGCCAGAAGGCGCTCGTCCTGCAGTTCGGTCGCGTCGTGCAGGTGAAGGAGGAGCCGGGGATCGCCTTCAAGATCCCGCTGATCCAGGACGTCGCCTATTATGACGACCGCATCCTGTCGCGTGAGATCGACCCCATCGAGGTGACGCCGAGCGACGACCGCCGTTTGGTGGTCGATGCCTTCGCGCGTTACCGCATAGGGGACCTGCGCCAGTTCCGGGAGGCCAACCCGACCGGCGGCACGGAGCAGGCCGAGGGGCGCCTCGACGACATCATCCGCTCCCAGATGCGGGAGGTGCTGGGCACGGTGTCCTCCGACGAGATCCTCTCGGCGGACCGCGCGGCCCTCATGCTGCGCATCGCGGCCGCCTCGCGTGAGCGGGCCGCCAACCTCGGGCTGCAGGTCATCGACGTGCGCCTGATGCGCACCGACCTGCCGCCGCAGAACCTCGAGGCGACCTTCGCGCGGATGCGGGCGGAGCGCGAACGGGAGGCCGCCGACGAGATCGCCCGCGGCGAGGAGGCCGCCCAGCGGATCAGGGCGCAGGCCGACCGCACCGTGATCGAGCTGACGTCGGATGCGGGCCGCGAGGCGGAGATCGCCCGGGGTGAGGCAGATGCCCGCCGCAATAGCATCTACGCGGAAGCCTATTCGCCCGACCCGGAGTTCTTCGAGTTCTACCGCTCGCTGGACGCCTATTCGCAGGCGTTGCGGGGCTCGAACTCGTCGATGGTCCTTTCGCCCGACTCGGAGTTCTTCGAGTATCTGAAGTCGGATCGCGGCTTGGCGGGTGCCGCGTCCGCACCGGTGCCGGCGCCCGCGGCCAATGCCGCGGACGTGGACGGGGCCGCCGACGCCGGCGGAACCGACGATGCGGAGGCTGACGAGGAGTCCGACCAGGAGCCCGACGTCCCCGCTCCGCCGCTGCCCGACGGACCGCCGGACGATCTGCCCCCGGGTCCGGCCGCACAGACGCCGGCGGCGGCGGCCGGTAACTGAGCCGCTTTCCGCGGACAGGACGCTGAGCATGGGGCCGTGTCAGATCGGGCGCGGCTCCGCCTAGTCCGGGCGCGGCGGTAGCCCCTTGCTATTGTAGCCGCGCCTGCGATGATCGGGCGTCGACGAACAGATCGCCCCGAATGTCTTCGACACGGAGAAGTGAAAAGTGGGACACGACAATTCCGGCGTGCTGCGATGCACGATCGAGGAGGTTCCCGCCTCCGCGCTGCTGGAGACTGAAGTCGAGCCGCGCGGAGACGGTTCGACGGCAGACGAGCTGGCCTACCGGTTGCGGCAGCACGCGCTTCTTGCGGAATACGGGCTGATTGCCCTTCGTGCGACCGAACGCACGGAGCTTCTCGACGAAAGCGTCCGGATCGCGGCGCAGGGGCTCGATGTCGCCTTGGCGAAATATCTGGAATACCGGCCGGAAACTGACGATTTGCTGATCTGCGCCGGGGTTGGGTGGCGCGAGGGCACGGTCGGGCAGGTGACGCTTTCGGCCGATACCGGAAGTCCGGCGGGCTATGCCTTGCGGATGGAAGTGCCGGTCATCTCGAACCACCTCGAGCATGAGCAACGGTTCCGGACGCCCGACGTCCTGATCCGGCACGGCGTCCGGCGCGCCATCAACGTTCCGGTTCGTGCCCGCCGCAGGCCGATCGGCGTGCTCGAGGTCGACAGCCCCGTGGCCGGCCGCTTTACCAGGTCCGACACCGCCTTCCTCGATGGTCTGGGCCTCATGATCTCGGCGGCGATCGAACGGCTCGAGGCGCTCGAGGCCCTGCGCGATGCCCGCGCCCGCGAGCATCTTCTGATCGGCGAGATGCGGCACCGGGTGCGGAACATCTTCGCGCTCATGCAGGGGATCGTGTCGATGTCGGTGCGCCAGGCGCGGCGCAGCGGCGAGGGGGTCGTCGACCTCATCGTCGGGCGCCTCGGCGCGCTGGCGGCGGCGACCGAGACAGGGCTGCCCCGGGTCGCGGCGGACGACACCGCCGATGGCCAGGCCGCCGATGGCAAGCGGCACGACCTGCTCGATCTGACGCGACGGGTGCTGGCGCCCTATGCGGATAGGATCGTCATCGCCGACGTGGAGGGTTTGCCATCGCTGACCGACCGGTTCCAGACCGTCGTGGCCCTCCTGCTGCACGAACTGGCGACCAACGCGGTCAAGCACGGGGCGCTTGCCGGCCCGGAAGGCCGGGTGGACGTCCGCTGGAGCGCGAAGGACGGGCCGATATCCCTCGAATGGCGCGAAAGCGGCACGGCGACGGCGCCCGACCAGCACGGCGCGGCGGTGTCCGGCGGCTTCGGCACCGGCATGATCGACACTCTGCTGACGTCGGCGGGTGGGACGATCCGGCGCGACATGCGACCGGACGGCCTGCATGTCGTCGCCACGGTCGGCGCCGACTGAGGCCCTTCAGGGGTTCGCGGGTGCACCTGTTCGGGGCGCGGATCCGGCCGCGGCATGAATGCCACCGGCGCCCTGACGGGGCGCGTCACATGCATGTGATTTTCTTTGCGTTGATTTGCAGGCGACCGCTGCGGATATGTCACGCACCGGAGCGACGCGGCACCCTGCGTGGCGCGACCAGGTATCTCAGGAGGAACCCTTGCTTACAGAAATCAATCCGCAACGACCGATGGCGCAGATCGTCCGCGCCATCATGGCCATTGCGCTCGGGCTCGCGCTGCTGATCGCCACGGCGCTGAGCGCTGCAGCACAGCAGCGCCCCGACACCTTCGCCGATCTCGTGGACAAGGTCTCCGGGGCGGTCGTCAACATTACCACGAATACCACCATCACCGCCGCCGAGCAGGGACCGAACCCCGGCAATCCGCTTGAGGACTTCTTCGAGGAGTTCCGCCGTCGCAATGCCCCCGAGGGCGGACCAGACGGCCTGCCCCCGGCTCCGCAACGGCGCGGCTCGGCCCTCGGGTCCGGCTTCGTGATCTCGGACGACGGCTACATCGTCACAAACAACCATGTCATCGAGAACGCCGACGAGATCGAGATCGAGTTCTTCTCGGGCGAGACCCTTCCCGCCGAACTGATCGGCACGGACCCCAACACCGACATCGCCCTCCTCAAGGTCGAGGCCGACGAGGCGCTGCCCTTCGTGCCCTTCGGCGACAGCGAGGTGATGCGCACGGGCGACTGGGTCATGGCCATGGGCAACCCCCTGGGCCAGGGCTTCTCGGTCAGCGCGGGCATCGTCTCGGCGCGCCAGCGGGAACTGCAAGGCGCCTATGACGACTACATCCAGACCGATGCTGCCATCAATCGCGGCAACTCCGGCGGACCGCTCTTCAACATGGACGGCAGCGTCATCGGCGTGAACACGGCGATCCTGTCGCCCAACGGCGGCTCCATCGGCATCGGCTTCGCGATGTCGTCCAACGTCGTATCGAACGTCGTCGATCAGTTGCAGGAGTTCGGCGAGACCCGGCGCGGCTGGCTCGGCGTGCGGATCCAGGATGTCGACGAGACCCTGGCCGATGCCCTCGGTCTCGAGGAGGCCCGTGGCGCGCTCGTCACCGACGTGCCGGACGGCCCCGCCAAGGAGGCCGGCATGGCGGCCCGCGACGTCATCGTCACGTTCGACGGCACCGAGATCACCGACACCCGGCAGCTCGTCCGCACGGTGGGCAACGCGCCCGTCGACACGGCCGTGCGCGTCGAGGTGTTCCGCGATGGCGAGACCGAGACGCTGCTGGTGACGCTGGGACGACGCGAGGACACCGAGCGCACCGTCCCCGCGTCCGCCACCACGCCGGAGGAGCCGACCCAGACGGAGATCATGGGCCTGACCCTCTCGACCTTGACCGATGAGCTTCGCGGCGAACTGGGTCTCGACGAGGAGGCCAGCGGCCTCGTGATAACCGATATCGACGAGGCGTCGGTGGCCTTCGAGAAGGGCCTGCGCGCAGGCGACCTGATCGAGGAGGTGGGACAGGTTGCCGTGTCCTCCGTCGGCGCGTTCGAGGACCGGGTCGAGGAGGCCAGGGAGGCGGGGCAGAAGTCCTTCCTGCTCCTGACCCGCCGGGGAGAAGACGCGCGGTTCGTGGCGCTGCCGCTCGGCGCAGAATAGCGCTAGGCACCATGAGAGCGGACGCGGGCACCTTCGGGTGCCCGTCTTCGTTCTAGAGCCGCTGCCAGACCCAGGCCAAGGCGAAGACGAGGGCCACGAGCACCGGCTGGTGGATCAGGTAGAGCGGCAGCGCGTGACGCCCCGGCCAGGCCAGCGTTCGGGCGACAGGACCGTCATGCCCGTCGCCCCAGCGCAGCAGCCGCGCCCCTCCGGCCTGCCCGAAGGCCAGTCCCGCGAGCATCGGCGCGAGCCAGGGGACCATCGGTTCGTAGTCGATCATCGACGGAAGCTGCGTGCCGAGGCCGGACCAGAGCCAGAGGGGCCCGTCGAACGCCGGGTCGCGGAGCGCGGGCGCGAGGACGAGCACCGCCACCGCCGCCACCGCCGTCACCCACCAGGGCACGCGCAGGAACGGCAGCGACAGGACCGAGCCGAGGGCGATGGAATGCAGGATGCCGAAGCGCACCCAGGCCTCCGGCACCGCCATATAGGTGGCAAGGCTGACACCGGTGGCCGCCACGACGAGGAGGGCGAGGCGGCGCAGGACGCCCCGCCAGCGCACCGGCTGCCCGTTGGCCCTTCCGCAGGCCAGCCAGAGCGAGAGACCCGCGAGGGCGAGGAAGCTCGAGGCGATGGCGCGGGCAGCCAGGTCCCATCCGCCGCCGAAGGTGCTGCCGGGCGCCACGAGACCCAGCACCTCGAAGTCGCGCCCGAGGTGGAAGCAGGCCATCGCCACGAAGGCCGCCGTGCGGAGCCAGTCGAGCGCGATCAGACGCGGCCGGGTCGGGGCGGCGGAAAGGTCGGTCATCGCCGATAGGGTCCGGCTGACGCGGACAAGGGCGGCATGGCGCGCGCGCCTAAGGTTGGGATCTGCCGGATCATTGGCCTTCGGTCTTGCGTCGCGCGGCAGGTTGCCGTGCATCGGCCGATGTCTAGCGTTGCGGGCGCACCATGACAAAGGCCACCGCTGGATCCCGGCAATAGGCGTTCCTATCTGCGGCGGGAATGTTGCACCCGCGCCACCGCGCGGATAACCGGGTGCGGCAGGTTTCGAGGAGCGGACATGGCGAAGATCACCTACATCGAGCACGGCGGCAAGCAGCACGTTGTCGACGTCGCGAACGGCCTGACGGTCATGGAGGGCGCGCGCGACAACAACGTGCCCGGCATCGAGGCCGATTGCGGCGGTGCCTGCGCCTGCTCCACCTGCCACGTCTACGTCGACCCCGCCTGGGTCGACAAGCTTCCCGCCAAGGACGCGATGGAGGAGGACATGCTCGATTTCGCCTTCGAGCCGGACCCGGATCGCTCCCGACTGACGTGCCAGATCAAGGTGACGGATGCGCTGGACGGGCTGGTCGTGCAGATGCCGGAAAAGCAGATCTGATCCTCCCGGCCGGCTACCGCAACCTTGATGGCGCAATTTCGGTTAGGCCCGTCTCCGTCTGACGAATGAGGAATCGCCGGCCCGCATCGTCTCGCGTCGGCCGCGCATGGGGCAATCGTCGGCGCGATCCCGACGGGCGGAAAAGGGCAGCGGCGGAAGCGCAGCGGCTCGGGTACGATCTGCCGGACCTGCGAACGCCCCCCGGTCCGGTCGCGAAGACCGGGAGGCGCGTGGTGTGCATCGGAGGCGGACGCGAGCACCGCGCCCGTCTGCCCTCCGGCGGGCCCCGCTCGCGCGATCAGTCGTTCGGCAACACAATGCGGTCGCCCTGGCCGTCGGCGCTGGTGTTGTGGTTCGCGATGGCGATCGCTTGCGCCCGCGACAGGGCGCCCCGGGTCGACAGGTCGGTATACGCGTTGGCGGACTGGATCGAGATGATGTCGCCGCGCGAGTTGGCACTCTCGTTCTGATTGGCGATGGCGATCCGCTGCGACGGCGACAGGTTCGCCGTTTGCGCGACGGCGGGAACGGCGGCGACGAGGGCTGCGAGGGCGGAAGCGATGAAGGTTTTCATGGGTCATCCTTTTGAGGTTTGGCCCCACCGGATCAGCGGGGCACGGTCGAATGTCGAGCTGTCCGGCGGGTCGCGTCTTCGCCGCCCGCCGATGGACCGAACATGACGGTCGCCTGCCTCACCTTCAATGAACGAAGACGTTCGTTCAGTGGGATATACGTGCGAGGATGCACACCGGCGCAACCGTCCTGCACCGGTTTCACAAGATGTGACCTGCGGATCGCCGGAGCGTGACGGAGCGTGCGAAACTGTTGCGGTCGCCGCCCGAAATCCGGCCTTCAGCCGCGCCGGTCACAGGCCACCGCAAGGGCAAGGCAGCCGCCCGCGATCGCCCAGTTCTTGACGAAGATGGACATCTGCCAGCCGTCGCCCGGGATGAAATGAAAGACGCTGGTCGCGGCGCAATAGGCCGCGAGGCTGAGCGCCACCGGCGTCACGCGCCAGCCGGCCAAGAGGGCGAGGGCCGCGGCCGCGTTGTAGGCCAGCGCCGGCCAGAGGAGGGCGCCGGGCAGGCCGCGCTCGGCCAGCAGGTCCCTGGCGGCCTCGGGGTCGACGAGCTTCTGCGCGGTTCCGGCGACGAAGAGCGCGGCGATCAGTACGCGCGCGGCGATCAGCGCGCCGCGGTGCCAGCCGGGCTGCCTCACAGCGCGCGCCAGCCGATGTCGCGGCGGCAGAAGCCGCCCGGCCAGTCCACGGCGTCGACCATTGCATAGGCCCGGTCGCGCGCCTCCTCAAGGGTTCCGCCCCGCGCCGTCAGGCCCAGCACGCGGCCCCCGGCAGAGACGGTAACGCCGTCGCGCCGTGCCGTTCCCGCATGGAACGCCATCGCGCCGCTGTCGCGGGGCAGGGCGCCGAGCCCGCCGATCGCCTCGCCCCTGCCGTGGGAGCCGGGATAGCCCGCCGCCGCCATCACGACGCAGAGCGCGTGATCCTCGGCCCAGTGGACCTTCGCCCCCGCCAGCCGCCCTTCGGCACAGGCCAGCATCAGGTCCAGCGCCTGGCCCCCGAGACGCATCATCAGGCACTGGCACTCCGGGTCGCCGAAGCGGACGTTGTATTCCACGAGGGAGGGGGCGCCGTCCGCGATCATCAGGCCGACGAAGAGCACGCCCTGCATCGGCGTGCCGCGCCGCGCCATCTCGGCCATCGTCGGCCGCACGATCTCGTCGAGCGCGCGGGCCTCCACCGCCGCCGTCATCACCGGTGCGGGGGAATAGGCGCCCATGCCGCCGGTGTTCGGCCCGGTGTCGCCCTTTCCGACGCGCTTGTGGTCCTGCGCGGTGCCGAACGGCAGGACGGTCTCGCCATCCACGAGGCAGAAGAACGAGGCCTCCTCGCCGCAAAGGAACGCCTCGATGACCACTTCCGCGCGCCCGCTCTCGCCGACGCCGTGGGCGCCGCCGAAGATCTCGGCCAGCGCGGCCTCCGCCTCCGCCGCCGTCGCGGCCACCGTCACGCCCTTGCCGGCGGCCAGCCCGTCGGCCTTGAGCACGATCGGGAGCGCTCGGCCCGCGAGGTAGGCACGCGCCGCCTCGGCGTCGTCGAACCGGGCCCAGGCGGCGGTCGGGGCGCCGACGGCGTCGCAGAGCTCCTTGGTGAAGCGCTTGGACGCCTCCAGCCGGGCGGCGGCGGCCGACGGCCCGAAGACCGCCACGCCCGCGAGCCGCAGCGCGTTCGCCACGCCCGCCGCCAGCGGGGCTTCCGGCCCGATCACCACGAAGTCGATGCTCTCCTCGTCCGCGAAGGTGGCCACAGCCGCCCCGTCCAGGATGTCGAGCGTGGCGCATTCCGCGATGTCGGCGATACCCGCGTTGCCCGGGGCCACGATCAGGCGGTCGCATTTCGGATTCTGCAGGATCGCCCAGGCCAGGCTGTGTTCCCGCCCGCCGGAGCCGAGGATGAGAATGTTCATGGCCGTCCCCGCTGTCGTCTCCGTCGCGGTTTAGGGACCCGTCCGCCGCAGGACAAGGCGGCACGACCGGCCGGAGCCTCGGGTGAGCCTGACGTCTGCGGCGCGCGTGGCCCCGAGGCCAGCGCCAACCGACTGGCGGCAGCGCCGGTCAGACGCTAGAACGCCCCGATGGACGATCTGATCGACGACCCCGCCCCGGACCCCGATGCGCCGCGCCGCAACGACGCCGAATACACCGTCTCGGAGATCTCCGGCGCGGTGAAGCGGACGCTGGAGGACACTTTCGGGCGGATCCGCGTCAAGGGCGAGGTCGGGCGCATCTTCCGGGCGCGCTCCGGCCACCTCTACTACGACATCAAGGACGATCGGAACGTGCTGGCCTGCACGACGTGGAAGGGCCAGATCGCCGAGCTTTCGGTGGCGCCGGAGGAGGGGATGGAGGTCGTCGTCACCGGCAAACTCTCCGGCTTCGGGGCGCAGTCCAAATATAACCTGAACGTCGACGCGATGGAGGTGGCGGGGGCCGGCGCGCTGATGGCGATGCTGGAGAAGCGCCGCGTGGCGCTCGCCGCGGAAGGTCTGTTCGAGGCGTCGCGCAAGCGGGCCCTGCCGTATCTGCCGCAGGTGATCGGCGTCATCACCTCGCCGCAGGGGGCCGTCATCCGCGACATCCTGCACCGCCTGCGCGAGCGGTTTCCGCGCCATGTCCTGATCTGGCCCGTCGCCGTGCAGGGCAAGGCGAGCGCCGGCGAGGTGGCGCGGGCGATCCGGGGATTCGACGCGCCCGACCTGCCGTTCCCGCGCCCCGACCTGCTGATCGTGGCGCGGGGCGGCGGCTCCATCGAGGACCTTTGGGGCTTCAACGAGGAGATCGTCGTGCGCGCCGCCGCCGATTGCACCATCCCGCTGATCTCCGCCGTGGGCCACGAGACCGACACGACGCTGATCGACTTCGCTTCCGACCGCCGCGCGCCGACGCCCACGGCCGCCGCCGAGATGGCGGTCCCGGTCCGGCTCGACCTGATCGCGCATGTGGGCGGCCTCGGCCTGCGGCAGGCGCGGGCGGCGGCGGCGCTCGTCGTCGCGCGGCGGCAGCGGCTGGCCGACCTGTCGCGCGGACTGCCCCGGCCCGAGGCGCTGCTGGGGTCCGCGCGGCAGCGGCTGGACCGTGCGGGCGATGCCCTGCCCGCCGCGCTCAAGGCGAGGGCGGCACGGGCCCGGGTCGCCCTGTCGCGGCTGGAGGGGCGAATCACGCCCGCCACCCTTGCCGGGCGGATGGCGGAGCGGCGACGCCTCCTCGCGGGCCTCGACGCCCGGCTGCAGGCGGGACTTCCCCGCAGCCTCCAGACCAGGCAACGCGAGTTCGGCCGCCTCGCCGCGCGTCTGCGCCCCGAGCCGCTGTCCCGTCGTCTGGCGCAGGACCGCGACCGGCTGTCGCGCACCCTCGACCGCCTGCTGCGCGGCGCGCGGACGCGTCAGGCGCGTGACATCGAGCGGGTCGCGGCCCTCGACCGGATGCGCGAATCGCTGGGCTACGAGCGCACCCTTGAGCGCGGCTTCGCGGTCGTCCGCGACGGGGCGCGCGTGCTGACCGACCCGGACGCGGTGCGCACGGCCGGCCGCGTCACCCTCCAGTTCGCGGGCGCGGCGACGGTGGAGGTTGCCGCGGGCGGCCCCGCCCCCCGGAGGGCGCCGAAAGCGCCACCGTCACAAGGCGATCTGTTCTAGACCCCCAGATCGGGCAGCGGGCAGTCGAGATCGTCTTGGCTGATGCTCCGCGATACGAGGTCTTCGGCGGGATCGGAGCCGGAGAGCCGGGCGTGGAACCGGCCGTCATCGGCCTCGAGGAAGTCCCAGCATTGCGGCTTGGGGTCGGTGTCGTAGACGAAGCAGATCTCGCCGGCCGCATTGTCGAACCAGATGCCGCGCTGGCAGTCGCCCCCCTCGAACGCCCAGATGACGCGCTTGTCGTCGAAATACTGCTCCGAGCCGAAGGGCGCGCCGAAGCGGTCGAAGTGCAGCGTCCGCCCGGTCACCATTGCGGCGAATTCATTGGGGGTGAGCGCCCGTTCGGCAAGGGCGGGCGCGGCGCAGAGAATGGCGAGAAGCAGCGGGATCGGGCGCATGGAAGGTCTCCTTCAGCCCCACCCTCGCCAACCCTCGCCGCCCTGTCCAGCGCCGGTGACGCCGCACGACGGGTGTGGCGGCGAATGGCTGCGGATAGGATCGGGCGCGGAGCTTTGGGCCGTGGAACCCCGACAGGGCGGACGCGCGTCTTGCGCCGCGACGGGTCAACGCGCAAACGGGAGGTGCGGGGTCGCAATCGGGCCCCCGGGTGCAGCGCGCGGCCACTAGGGTCGCGGACGATACGTGGAAGGGCTGGCGATGAAGGACGGGATCGAGGGGGCGGGCGGCGTCTGGAAATCGGGGCGCGGCAAGGGCCGGGCGACGCCGAAGGGCCGCCAGTTCGATGACGCGGCCCTGGCCCGTGTCCGCGAGCTTCTGGGCGACCGGCCGCGGCGCCGCGATCTGCTGATCGAGTTCCTGCACCTGATCCAGGATGCCCATGGCCACCTCTCCGCCGCCCACCTGCGCGCCCTGGCCGAGGAGATGCGGCTTTCCATGGCCGAGGTCTGGGAAGTGGCGACGTTCTACGCCCACTTCGACCCGCTGCGCGAGGACGACCCGGTGCCGCCGGACCTGACGATCCGCGTCTGCGAGTCGCTCTCCTGCGAGCTGGCCGGGTCCGAGGCCCTGATCGCCGCGCTGGAGGCGGGGCACGACCCGGCGCGGGTCCGCGTCCTGCGCGCGCCCTGCATGGGGCGCTGCGACACGGCCCCGGTGCTGGAGATCGGCCACCGCCATGTCGATCACGCGACGCCCGAAGCGGTGCGGGCGGTCCTCGACAGCGGCGATCTC
Source organism: Rhodobacterales bacterium (assembly GCA_038320125.1). GTDB lineage: Bacteria > Pseudomonadota > Alphaproteobacteria > Rhodobacterales > Rhodobacteraceae > Jannaschia. Next base: position 18,663 of record JBBQDX010000013.1, read on the forward strand.
GACGCGCCGATGCCGGATTACGAGAACTTCGCAAGCTACCGCGCGGGCGGCGGTTACGAGCGGCTCGTCGCGCTGCGGGAGGGTGACGATTGGGAAGCGGTGCAGCGATCGGTTGCCGACAGCGGCTTGCGCGGGCTGGGCGGCGCCGGTTTCCCGTCAGGCAAGAAATGGGGTTTCGTGCGAGCGAACCCCGGTCCCCGACTGATGGCGGTCAACGGTGACGAGGGGGAGCCGGGCACCTTCAAGGATCGATACTGGCTCGAGCGGGTGCCGCATCTCTTCCTCGAGGGCATGCTGGTCGCCGCCTGGGCTGTCGAGGCCGAGCGCGTCTACATCTACATGCGCGACGAATATCCCGTGGTGCTCGAGATCCTGCGGCGCGAGATTGCGGCGCTGGAGGCTGCGGGTCTCGTCGCGCCGGGCTATGTCGACCTGCGGCGCGGCGCGGGGGCCTACATCTGCGGTGAGGAATCCGCGATGATCGAGAGCATCGAGGGCAAGCGCGGCCTGCCCCGGCACCGTCCGCCCTACGTCGCTCAGGTCGGCCTCTTCGGCCGGCCGACGCTGGTCCACAACATCGAGACCTGCCACTGGATTGCGCGGATCCTGCGCGAGGGGCCGCAGGTGCTCTCTTCGGTCGAACGCAACGGTCGCAAGGGCCTGCGCTCCTTCTCGGTCTCGGGCCGGGTGGCGCATCCGGGTGTCCACCTCCTGCCGGCGGGCTCCACCATCACCGACCTCATCGCGGCGGCGGGCGGCATGGCCGAAGGGCACAGCTTCAAGGCCTACCAGCCCGGCGGGCCGTCGTCGGGGCTGCTGCCGGCCGCGCTCGACGACGTGCCGCTCGACTTCGATACGCTGCAGCCCCATGGCTCCTTCATCGGCTCGGCCGCGGTCGTGGTGCTCTCGCACAAGGACCGTGCCCGCGACGCCGCCCTCAACATGCTGCGCTTCTTCGAGCGTGAGAGCTGCGGGCAATGCACGCCCTGCCGGGTCGGCTGCGAGAAGGCGGTCAAGCTGATGCAGGCGGAGACATGGGATGTGGGCCTGCTGGAGGAACTGAGCCAGGCGATGGTAGACGCCTCGATCTGCGGTCTGGGGCAGGCGGCGCCGAACCCGATCCGGCTGGTGATGCAGCATTTCCCGGAAGAGGTCGGCGGCACCGACGTCGCGCCGCAGACCGATGGCTACGGGACGGTGCAGGCGCTCGACGGGTGACCGGACATCCCCGGGGGGGCCTCCGGCGGGGATATTTGCGGAGCAAAGACATGCCGGACAGAAAGCCCCGCCGTCGAGGGACGGACGGCAGGGCCATCGTCTTGCGGGTCTTGCGGCATCGCCGCTGGCCCTGCCCATCCTTCCTGCGGCGAAGAGGTTAACAGATCGTTTACGACGATCCCCGTCCCGTCAATATTTCCGCCTGTGAGTTTCCGCCTATCCGGACGCGACGCCGGCGGGCCCGGCAGAGGCAACCGCCGGCGGCGATACCCGCAGGGACGACGCATGGCAGATGCGAGGCATGGAGCACGCAGGCCAGCCGCGAGGAAAATCCCGCGCGTCCCCGCATGGGATAGATTGCAGGGACTTGGGCCGAAGCTTCCGTCCGGAGCAGCTCCTGGAAGGAGCCGGTCGGCACGGATGGGGTGTGGTGTGGTCGAGGAGGAACGCAAGGTGCAGCATTGCAGCTCCGGGTCGTGGAGGGAGCGCGCGGTGTCGAGCGGGCGCGCGTCTCCACTTTCGTCCGGGTCGGCGGCACACTAGGGAAGGAGCGAAAGGGGTGCCGATGTCGTTCTTCAAGAAGCTCAAGGATCGCCTGACGCGGTCGTCATCGAAACTGGAAGAAGGTCTCGACGCCATCGTTGCCGAGGGCGAAGACTCTGCCGAGCAGCCAGACCGGGTGCCTGACCGGGATACCGACCGCGCGCCGCAGACCGTCGAGGTGCCCGCGCCCGTCGCCGTTCCCGTCGTGCCGCCACTGGGCGAAACACCCGCGCCGGTGCCCGTGCAGCATGTCGTGCGGGAGCCCGTGCGGACGCCCGCCGCCGCGAAACCTGGCTTCCTCGACCGCCTGATGGGCCGCGCGGCAACCGATGCGGCGCCGCGCCGCGCGCTCGACGACGAGATGCTCGAGCAGCTCGAGGAATTGCTGATCGCCTCCGACATGGGCGTGGAGACCGCGCTGCGCGTCACCGTCAACCTCGCCGAGGGGCGGATGGGGCGGCGTCTCTCGACCGAGGAGCTCCGCCGGCTGCTCGCCGCGGAGATCGCCCGCATCATGGAGCCGGTCGCGCGGCCCATGCCGCTGACGCCGCAGCGCCCGCAGGTGGTGCTGGTCGTGGGCGTCAACGGTTCCGGCAAGACGACCACCATCGGCAAGCTGGCGAGCCAGTTCCGCGCCGCCGGCAAGTCGGTCGTGATCGCGGCGGGCGACACCTTCCGCGCCGCCGCCGTGGAACAGTTGCAGGTCTGGGGAGAGCGCGCGGGCGTGCCGGTGATGGTAGCGCCGCAGGGGTCGGACCCCGCCAGCCTTGCCTTCGACGCCATGACGCGGGCCGGGGCCGAGGGCGCGGACCTGCTGCTCATCGACACCGCCGGGCGCCTCTCGAACCGCGCCGACCTGATGGAGGAGCTGTCGAAGATCGTCCGCGTCATCCGCAAGAAGGATCCGACCGCGCCGCACAATACGCTGCTGGTGCTCGATGCGACCACCGGCCAGAACGCGCTGACGCAGGTGGAGGTGTTCCAGAAGTTGTCGGATGTCTCGGGCCTGGTGATGACCAAGCTCGACGGCACGGCCAAGGGCGGTGTGCTCGTCGCGCTGGCGGACCGCTTCGGCCTGCCGATCCATGCCATCGGGGTGGGCGAGCAGATCGACGACCTGGATGCCTTCGACCCCGAGGAATTCGCAGCGGCGCTGGTGGGGCTCGACGCGTGATCCGGCTGGCGGCTCTGGCGGCGCTGCTCGCGACGCCGGCCGGGGCCGCGACAGAAGGGCAATGCGCGGCTCTGCTCGCACGGCCCGGCGCTCGGGCGGAGGCAATCACCCTCATCGGCGGCGCCTGCGTCTTCGCGGATCCGCGCTACGGCGAGGGGGCGGGCCGCTGGCGCGCCGACCGGGTGAGCCCGTCGGGCGACGTGGAGGCGCTGCCCGATGCCCCGCCGTCGCGGTTGACGGGCGGCGTGACGGGCTTTGCCTCCGATCCGGAGATCGCGGGGCACCCGGGGCTGGAATGTCTGCTGCGGGAGCAGGCGCGGCCCGGCCCGAGCCTCACCTCCGACCTCGCGGGCCGGGGCGGCACCCTGCGGATCGACAGGCTGACGCTCCGCACGGAAGACGCGGGCGAGGTAACGCTCACCGCGCGGCTGTCGGGCCGGCCCGAGGTCTGGCCGGTCGATCCGGTTCCGGTGGCGACGATGCGGCTCGATGAACTGGAGGCGACCGTCGTCTTCGACGGCCTGTTCGAGGCCTGGGCAATGGTCTCTCCGGGCCGATGGCTCCTCGACATCGCGCGGCCGGCGGAACCGCAGGTAGCGACCCTGAGTTCGCTGGGATCGGACTGGCTGACCGCGCTCAACGGCTCCCCGCTGTCGGAAAGCGCCGCACGGGCGCGCGCCTTTCTCGCCGACCTGCCGCATCCGCGCGGCACCTTGTGTCTGGCTGTCGGCGGCGAGGGCTTGACGCTGCGCCTAGCCGGAAGGCTCCTTGCCGCTGCCGTCTGCCCGGAGACCATCGCGCGTCTTGCAGAGGCGACGGAAGTCGACCTGACCTGGGACGCCGACGCGCCATGATGGGGACATCGCGCATGGCGGCCGACGTCGTTCCTGTCGGTCCGCCCGGTCTCCCCAGCCACATGCCCGCCCCGGCGTCCGCAAGCGACCCCCCGGTGGCGCAGGGGTCATCGCGGAGCTCGGGCCGGAGGAACACGCATCCGCCCGCCCCAGCTTGCCGGACCCACTCCGGCCATGTCTGCAGTGGTCGGGGCTTGGCGCGCGGCGATGCGCGCGGCGTGGCGTGCGACGCCCGGTCTTCCCCGATGGCGCGGCCATGACCGACTGGGTCGCCGCGATCGAGGGCACGGCCTCGGGCCACGATGTCGCGCTCGGCCTCGCGCTGCTGGCGGCATTGCTGCATGCGCTCTTCGGCGCGCTCCAGAAGGGCCGCTACGATCCCTGGACGTCGCGCACCGCGATGGACGTGGCGATCTTCTGTCTCGCCACGCCTGTCGCGCTCTTCGTCGTGCCCTGGCCGCCGGCGGAGTTGTGGTGGGTGCTGGCGGGCACCGTCGTGATCCAGTCCGTCTACAAGGCCTTGCAGGCCGCGACCTATCAGCGGGGCGCCTTCACCGTCGTCTACCCGGTGGTGCGCGGCACCGGGCCGCTCTTCACGGTGCTGGGGGCCGGGGCGATCTTCGGAGAGCATTTCTCGGGCGGGCAATGGATGGGCGTGGCGTTGCTGCTCTGCGGGCTCTTCGGCCTCTCGGCCTACAATCTCGCCAAGGTCACGGTCGACCGGGCGACCCTTGGGCCGGCGCTCGGCCTCGCGGTGGTGACCGGCTTCATGGTCGCGGTCTACACCACATGGAACGCCTATGGCATCCGGTCGGTGGCGGACCCGGCGACCTTCCTTGCCTGGTTCTTCATGCTGACGTCGTGGGACTTTCCCCTCGCCGCCGCCCTGCGCGGCAAATGGCGGGTGCCGGAGCGGGCGCTGCTCCGCCTGGGCGTCGGCGGCGCCTTCGTCGCCTTCGGCTCCTTCGGGTCGATCATGATGGCCACGCGGCTCGACAGCGTCGGCCAGGCCGCGATCCTGCGGGAGACCTCGACGGTCTTCGCGGCGCTGATCGGCTGGCTGGTGCTGCGCGAGAGCGTCGGGCCGAAGCGGCTCGCGCTGATGTCGCTCATCGCACTCGGAGCGGTGGTGGTGGAGTTCGCCCGCTGAGTCTGGACCCCGCGCCCCGCAGCGCCTAGGTCATGACCCTGAAGGAGACCCCGATGGCCCCGACCCCGCAGCCGCCCGAAGCCCGCACTATTCCCGGCTGGCTCAAGACCGCGCTGGAACTCGGCCCCGTCGCGCTCTTCTTCGTGGGCTATCTCCTCCTCAAGGACGAGACCTACCGGATCGGCGGCACCGACTACGACGGCTTCATCGTCGTCACCGCCGCCTTCGTGCCGCTCATCCTCGCCTCCACGGCCGTGCTGTGGGCCCTCACCGGCAAGCTCAGCCACATGCAAATCGTCACCGCCGTCCTTGTCACGGTGTTCGGCGGCCTGTCGGTCTGGCTCAACGACGAGCGGTTCTTCAAGACGAAGCCGACGCTGATCTACGCGCTCTTCGCCGGCGTGCTGTTCTTCGGCCTCTGGCGCGGGCGCAGCTATCTGGCGATGGTGCTGGGCGAGGCGATGCCGCTGAAACCCTCCGGCTGGATAATCATGACGCGCCGCCTCGCGTGGTTCTTCGTCGGGCTGGCCGTGGCCAACGAGGTCATCTGGCGCACGATGTCGACCGACGCCTGGGTCAACTTCAAGACCTTCGGCCTGCCGCTCGCGATGTTCGCTTTCTTCGTGGCGCAGGCCGGGCTCCTCAAGGCGCATGCGACGGACGACGCGCCGGACGGCAGGGATTAATCCTCGCCGCCCTCCTTGTCCTCGCCGGGCTTGCGCAGCCGCTTGGTCGAGGCGGGCTTCTTCGGCTTGTCGATCCCGCGCCCCTTCTGTCCGCCCTTGCGCAGGCTGATCGAGGTGTCGGCGCGCAGCCGCGTGGTCCGCTCGCCCTTCGTCTCCTTGGGCTTGTCCGCCGCCTGGGGCCGCCGGTCCGGTTTCGCACCTGCACCTGCACCTGCACGGGCACGGGCACCGGGAGCGGCGGCATCCCGCGCGGGCCGGTCGCCGTCCTTCCGGAACGGCTTGCGGTCCGCACCCCCCGCGGGCCTGTCGCCGTCGCGTTTGAAGGGCTTGCGCTCGCCAGCACGCGCGGGCTTGCCGTCGCCTTGCCGGAAGGGCTTGCGCTCTCCGTCCCGCGGCTTGCCGTCGGCCGGGCGCGCGGGGCGGTCGCCGTCACGGCGGAAGGACGTCTTGTCGCCGTCGCGCGGCGGTCGGGCACCGCGCGGGGGGCGGGAGCCATCGCCGTCGTTGCGGGTCACGGGCGGCTTGCCGGTATGCGCTCGGGGGGGCCGCGCGGCGCGCTCCGATCCCGCTTGCGCAGCATCGCGGGTGCGCGGCCGGTCGCCTTGGGGTTTGCCGCCCGGCGGTTTGGCCGCGAAGGGCTTGCCGCGCGGCCGGTCGCCCTGCGGTGCGCCGCGTCCCTTGTCCACCAGGCGGTCGCCGGCGGCGCGGGGCGGCCGCGTCGCGCCGGGCTTGCCAGTCGCGGGCTTGTCAGGCGCGGGCTTGCCAGGGGCAGGTTTGCGGTCGGGTTTCCCGCCGGAAGGCTTTTCGTCGTCGTCCTCGGCCATCGCAGTCCCCTTCCGGCTTTCGGCCAGTTCTCCGTCGAATGTCGCGCCCAGTTGCTCGCGCAGCACGCGCGGGCGCACCTCCTCAATGGCACCCGCCTCGAGGTTGCCCAGCTGGAACGGCCCGTAGCTGACCCGGATCAACCGGTTCACATAGAGGCTGACGGCGGCCATCGCCCGCCGGATCTCGCGGTTGCGCCCCTCGCGCAGGCCAACCGTCAGCCAGGCGTTGGCGCCCTGCTGGCGGTCGAGCGTCACCTGCATCGGCGCGAAGGTCGCTGTCCCGTCCTCGTCCGTCACCGTGATCCCCGCGCGGATCCGGTCGAGCGCGCTCTCCTCGGGCCGGCCGTTCACCCGCACCCGGTAGCGCCGCAGCCAGCCCGTGATCGGCAGCTCGAGCTGACGCTTCAGGCCGCCGTCGTTGGTCAGGAGCAGCAGCCCCTCTGAGGTGAGGTCGAGGCGCCCGACCGACATTACCCGGCCCAACTCGGCGGGCAAAGTGTCGAAGACCGTCTCGCGCCCCTTCTCGTCGCGCGCCGTCGTCACCAGCCCGGCGGGCTTGTGGTAGAGCCAGAGCCGCGCGCCGTCAGCCTCCGGCAAGGGCGTGCCATCGACGGTGATACGGTCGGCGGGCGTCACGTTCATCGCCACGTTCGACACGGTGCGGCCGTTCACCTTGACGCGCAGTTCGGTCACCATCGCCTCGGCATCGCGGCGCGAGGCGAGGCCCGCCCGCGCGATCACCTTGGCGATGCGGTCGCCGCTCTGGGTATCTTCGGTCATGTCGGGCGGCTTACGCGCAATGCGGGCCACAGGGAAGCGGGTTGCGCCGCAGGGGGCCGCCGGGGCACATCCAACCCCATGTTCCGCTCCTTCATGCCCCTCGCCCTGGCGGAGGCCCGCACCGCGGCCGCGCGGGGCGAGGTGCCCGTCGGCGCGGTGATCTCGCGGGGCAGGACGGTGCTGTCGCAGGCGGGCAACCGGACGCGGGAGCTTTGGGATCCTACGGCCCATGCCGAGATGCTGGCGATCCGCGCAGCCTGTGCCTCGCTCGGGCAGGAACGTCTGTCGGGCTGCGTCCTCTGGGTCACGCTGGAACCTTGCGCGATGTGCGCGCAGGCCATCGCCCACGCCCGCCTCGACCGGTTGCATTTCGGCGCGGCGGACCCCAAGTCGGGCGGCGTGCTGCACGGGGCCCGCGTCTTCACGCAACGCCAGACGCATCATGCGCCCGAGGTTCACGAGGGGGCGGAAGCCGGGGCCTGCGCAGCGCTTCTGCGAGAGTTCTTCTCCGCCCGGCGCTAGCCGAACCGCTCCGACCACGCCGGCAACGCTCCGCTGCGCGCGCCATGCACCCCGCGCGCGATGGCGCGCGAGAGGCAGGTCGCCGCCGCATGGCCCAGACGCAGCGCATCCCAGGCCGGATCGCGCAAAGCGACCGCGCCGGTCGCCGCCGCGAAGACCAGGTCGCCATCCATCGGCGTGTGGCTGGGCAGGATGGCGCGCGCCATGCCGTCCTGCGCCGCGATGGCCATGCGCGTGGCCTGTGCCTGTGTCAGAGCCGCATCGGTGGCGACGATGGCGATGGTGGTGGACTGGCCCGGAACGCGGTCGCCGCAGGGCTCCCAACAGGGATCGAACGCCGCCGTGCCCCGCCCGCCGAACTCGCCGGCCATCTCGAACGGTGCCGCGTGGAAACGTCCGCCATCGTCGCAAACCCGGCCGAGCGCATTGACCGCCACCAGCGCGCCCACCGTCACGCCGCAATCCAGCACGCAAGAGGCGGAGCCGAGCCCGCCCGCGAGGTCCATCGTCGTGGCCCCGAACCCCGCGCCCGCCGTGCCGATGTCGAAACGAGTGTCGGCGGCTTCCAGCGCCGCCCGCCCGAGCGCGCCGTAGGGGTTCGCGTCCCAGGCCTTGTCGCCGCCGTTGAGCAGGTCGAACAGGATCGCGCCCGGCACGATCGGCACGCGCTGGTCGCCCACGGCGAACCCCCGCCCGAGGGCGCGCAGTCCGTCGACCACGCCGCCCGCCGCATCGAGCCCGAAGGCCGAACCGCCCGCCAGCACCAGCGCGTCGACCTCCTGCACCAGCTTGTCGGGTGCGAGCAGGTCCGTCTCCCGCGTGCCGGGAGCACCGCCCATGACGTGAACGCCGGCGACGAAGGGCGCGTCGGCGGTGACCACGGTGCAGCCCGAGCGCAGGCTCACGTCCTGCGCGTTGCCGACGCGCAGGCCGGCCACGTCGGTGATGAGGTTGAGGCGGCCGGGGCGCATCTCAACCCTCCGGGATCAGCGCGCGGGTGATGACGCCGGAGAACCGCCCCAGCGGGCGCAGCCGGTCGGTCGCCCGCAGCGGGACGCCCGCACCCGGAAACGTCAGGACCATCGTCGATCCGCTCACATGCTGCGCGAAATCCATGTCGCCGGGGCGGAAATACTGCGCAAGCCGCGTCTCGAACGGCCGGGCCAGCACCTCGACCTGCTCCAGATCGGCGTCCGGAAAGGCATCGAAGAGATGCGCGAAGGCGGTCTGCTGCGACCGGAAATCTCCCATGAAGACGCCGATGGAGACGCGGAACTTCATGTGCCGCGCGCCAAGGACCGGTCGCCGCCGGCACCGTTCTGGGTCCATGGCACCCGATGCCGGGTCACGCGGGCCAGCCTCCTTGTCGGCACCACCGTCATCGCCATCTTCCCCCTTCGCACCCGCCGCTGCCTCAGATGCAGCGCCCGCCGTCCACTTCCATCGCCACGCCGGTGATCATCGAGGCCTCGTCCGAGCAGAGGAAGCAGGCGGCATACCCCATGTCCTCGGGCGTCGAGAACCGCCCCAGCGGGATCGTGGCGAGAAACCGCGCCCGCACCTCCGGCGTGTCCTCGCCCATGAAGCTGGCCAGGAGCGGCGTCTCGCCCGCGACCGGGTTGATCGCGTTGACGCGGACGCCAGAGGGGGCCAGTTCCACCGCCATCGCCTTGGTCGCGGTGATCATCCAGCCCTTGCTGGCGTTGTACCAGTTCAACCGCGGGCGGGGGCTGACCCCCGCCGTCGATGCGACGTTCAGGATCGCGCCGGACCCGGCCGCCTTCATCACCGGCACGACGTGGCGGGCCGAGAGGAAGACCGATTTCGCGTTGACCGCTAGGACGCGGTCGAACTCCGCCTCGCTCACGTCCTCCATCGCCTGCGGCAGATGGGTGATGCCTGCGTTGTTCACCAGGATGTCGATGCGGCCCCAGGCGTCCATCGCCCGCGTGGTGAGCGCCGCCCAGTCGCCGTCCTTCGAGACGTCGGCGCGGACCGCGAGGCCGCCGAGCTTGGCCGCCACGGCCTCCGCGCCCTCGAGGTTCATGTCGACCACCAGCACCTGCGCCCCCTCGGCGGCGAATCGTGCCGCGATGCCCGCCCCGAACCCCGAGGCCCCGCCCGTCACGATGGCCGTCTTGCCGTTCAATCGCATAATCAATCCTCCCCCGACGGAGAATGCCCCAGACGACGGCGCTGCGCCAGCGCCCGGTAGAGGGCCTCGGGGGTTACTCCGATCTCGGCAGCGAGCGTGCGCCATTGCCCCCGACCTGGCAGGGGACCGTTGAGCGCTTCCCAAACCTCCAGACGGTCCCGCAGATTGGGCAGGGCGAGGAGTTCCGCCCGCGTCCGTGCCGCCTGCAGGGCGGTGGCGAGATGCGCCGCCAGAAGGGCGGCGGCCTCGGGCATCGCCAGCTCCGCGCGCGCCGTCCCGACGGGAATGCTCCGCACGCGCCCCGTCGCGGCAACCGCCAGATCGCAGTGATACGTCCGGTGATGGAGCGACGCCTCGGCGATCACGCCGCCGGGGCCGACGTGGTGCAGAATCAGGGGCGCACCGTCGGCGCGGTCGCGCGTCATGTGGACCGCCCCGTCCAGCAGCAGAAAGAGACGCGTCACGGGATCGCCACGGCGCGCGAGATACGCGCCCGCGGCCACCGGCATCATCGGACCGGCACGATCGCTGAGATGGTGGAAAAGCGCGCGCGCCATGATCGCGATCATGCGTTGGCAGCGCGGACCGGTGCCATGCGGCGAATGATCCCAACCGAACCGGAGAGCTTCAATGACCCTTCCCGCCCTTCTGGCCGCACTCCTGCTGCTTCTCGCTGGACCCGCTGCCGCGCAGACCGGCGACGCCGTCCATGGCACCACCGACACGACACTTACCGAGCCGGGGCAGGCGGCCTTCGGCGCACTGTCCGAGGTCGTCGCGCGTCTCGATGCCGACCCGGCGACGGAGTGGTCGCAGGTGGACCTCGGGGCGCTCGTCGCGCATCTGCGGGACATGGACCTCGTCTTCGGTCAGGCCGTGGTGGTGTCCGTCGACGTTGCGGACGGGGCGTCCTTCGACGTCACCGGCCCCGCCGAGGTCGCCGCCGCCATCCAGCGCATGGCGCGGGCGCATGGCCCGACCCTGTCCCTGAATTGGACATGGGAATTGGCACCCCTCGCCGACGGAATGCGTGTGGCCGTCACCGCGCCGTTGGCCGGGGTGCAGCGGTTGCGTGCGATTGGGTTCCTCGGCCTGCTCGCGGATGGCGCGCACCACCGTGCACATCACTGGGCTATTGCGTTAAAGCGGTTTGCTTTCAATGTGACGCGTATCCGGCTGCTTTGAAGAAGTTCCGGCACTCCTCGGGATCGAACAGGTCGCAGATGTCGCCGAGGGCTTGGATGAGCGTATTATAGGTTCGCGCGCCGATGCGTCGGA
>JBBQDX010000014.1:0-28467 GCA_038320125.1 Rhodobacterales bacterium
ATCCTCGACAACCTTTCCACCCACAAGGGCCCGAAGGCGGCCGAGTTGCTGAGTAGTCGCGGCTGCTGGATGCTCTTCCTTCCGGCCTACTCGCCCGATCTCAATCCCATCGAGATGGCCTTCTCCAAGCTGAAAGCCCACCTCCGACGCATCGGCGCGCGAACCTATAATACGCTCATCCAAGCCCTCGGCGACATCTGCGACCTGTTCGATCCCGAGGAGTGCCGGAACTTCTTCAAAGCAGCCGGATACGCGTCACATTGAAAGCTAGCCGCTTTAAGGTAAGGGCAATTTTTAGTGGTGCCCTCTAGGCCCAGGCTCCGTAATGTATCATAGAAACTTCGACAACCCTGTTGCGACATTGATTGCAGTGGGAACCGACATCTGCCGTGTTTCACCAAAACGTCGCGGCAGGGTGCACCTTGAAGGGCCTCTCGACGAGCAGAGGTGCCACAAGTCTCGGATTGTCGCTTCGTTTGCGAAACCCGGTCATCTGGGCATGAGGCTGTGCTATGTCCGTTGCCGCGCAGCGCGTCGATATATCGAAGGGGCCATGCCCGCCTTGCGAAGGAAGGTGCGATTGAAGTTCGAGATGTTGTTGAAGCCGGAGCGGTAGCAGATGTCCGTGATGGCTTGCTCGGTCTCGATGAGAAGTTTTTGCGCGTGACTGATGCGCAGGGAAACGAGGTGTTCGGTGAATGTGTTTCCGGTCCTGCGCTTGAAGAACCGGGAGAATACCGACGGCGACATACCCGCGAGATCCGCCACTTCCTCGAAGTCCGGGCGTTCGAGGAAGCGATCCTGAATGAAGGCGAGGGCATGTTCGAGCCTGAGCTGCTGTTCGGGGCTGCTACGCCTGACGGCGCGGACGAAATGCTGCGAGGCGAGTGTGCGGACCTCGGCGGAGGAGGCCAGGTACTGGAGCAGAGCCAGGAATCCCACCGCTCCCCGGCCGGGTGGCGCGCCCTCCAATCCTTCGAGCATCGCGCGGCCGATCCTGGCTGTTTCTTCCGTGAACATCAGGCCCTGCGCCGCCCGTTCCAGAAGGCGGGTGATAGCCTTGAGTTCGGGGAATGAGGCGCAGCCCCGGAGGATCGTCGCAGGATCGAACTGCACGACGACATCACGCTCGGGCAGGCATTTCGATCCGACGTCCGACGTGACCCAGTTGTGGGGAAGGTTGCTTCCGATGATGCGCAGATCGCCGGCGACGAACGGGCCGATGTGATCGCCGACATAGGCGAGGCCGGAGGAATACCTGATCAGATGGATCTCAACCTCCGGGTGGTAGTTCCAGACGGCACGGCGGGTCGGGTAGTCGTCCTTGCGCCACAGGAAGCTCCTGTCCGGTGGAATGACGACCTGTTCAAAGAAGGGCATCGGTCGCCCGCGCAGATTTTCGATACCAGAATTGCCTGCCATCGCAATTGTTTCCTATGACATGCATCAGAGTATAGAAAAAGCACAAGAGCGGCGATAGTCCAAGTCGCCCGAATCCGGCACGATCAGGCTACGTGACTGATATCGCTCCGGAGAAGCGGTGCTGTCGCGCTGATGGGAGGAGACCCGAATGACGAGAACCACAAGGCACCTGATGGCGTCCGCAACTGCCGTCGCCTGCGCGCTGACCGGCACGACCGCCGCCCTCGCCCAGGACGCCGAGGTCTGTACGCAGGACGTGCGCATTCTGGCGCAACCCCGCGACGGCCTGACCACGACCGAACAATATGTCGAAGAGTTCAAGGAGCTCTCGGGCGCCGGCTTTCAGATCGACTACCTCAACGAGGGCGATCGCCGGGCGAAATCGCGCGCCGACGCTTCCACGATCGGGCGCTACGACGTCTACTATGTGGACGAAGCCAATCTGGCGCAGTTCGCGGCCTCCGACTGGATTGTTCCGCTGCTCGACTACTATCCCGAGGACTACGACTTCGAGGATTTCGACTCCGGTCGCCGCACCACGGCAACCTATGACGACAAGGTCTGGTTCGCTCCGATCCAGGGCGGCGGCGACCTGCTGATCTATCGCACGGATCTGCTCGAGGCGGCGGGGGTCGAGCCTCCGAAGACGCTCGACGAATTGATTGCTGCGGTTGAGACGCTGCACGATCCCGACAACGGCATCTACGGCATCGCGCTGCGCGGCCAGCGCGGCTCGGGATCGAACGTCTGGCGCTGGATGCCCTATTTCAAGGGTATGGGCGGCGAATGGTTCAACGAGGACGGAACCCCGGCCTTCAACAGCGAAGCCGGCGTCAAGGCAACCGAGACTTACCTCAAGCTCTTCGAGTACTCCCCTCCGGGCACGCAGACGGGATCGTGGGACGAATCCACCGGCGCATTCAACTCGGGGCAGGTGGCACTCATCGTCGAATCGGCCCCTCTCGGCTCCATCGCGCTCGATCCGAGCGTGTCGTCGGTGAGCGACAAGATCGCCTTCGGCATCCCGCCCTCGCCGCTGACCGGCGGAGGCTACGCTCACGGCTTCGCCATCGGCACTAAGGCCAACCCCGAGGAAGCCGACAAGGCGTGTGCGGGGCTGTGGATCGCCTGGGCCACGTCCAAGGAGAACGAGCAGCGTCGTCTCGAGGCCAACCAGCCGGGCGAGTTGAATCGGACGTCGATCTTCGAGTCCCAGGCCTTCGCGGACAAGTTCGGCGACGAGCTTCCGGCGGCGCTCAAGGCGACTTCGGAGGTGACGGCAATCAACTTCTGGCAGAACGAGAATTGGCCGGAACTGGGCGACCGCTGGGGCATCATCCTCGAGGAGCTGATCACCGGGCAGCGCGACGACATCCCCGCTGCGCTCAAGGAGCTCGAGGATTTCGCGAAAGAGTTGAACGCCGGCTGATCGCGTCCGACCGATATCGGCAGGCCCGGGCACAGTCCCGGGCCCGACCGGGCGGCGGCCGCGCCTTGCGGCCCATCGAGGGAGAAGACCGAGACATGCGCGTCCGCAACACGCTTCCCTACACCTTTCTGATCCCGACGGTGCTGCTCCTGATGGTGCTGGCCTTCACCCCGCTCGTCTACGCGGTGAGCGTTTCCTTCACGGATCGCACGCTGTTCGAGGCGACCTCGAGCTGGGTCGGCTTCGATAACTATGCCAAGCTGCTCGGCGACCGCCGGTTCATCAACTCGGCCTGGGTCTCGCTCAAGTGGGAGGTGGTCACGGTCACGGCGACCATGCTCCTGTCGGTGGGCCTCGGCGTGCTGATGTTCGAGGCAGCGTCGCGGCGATCGCGGGCGGTGCTCTGCCTCATCTTCCTCGTGCCGGTTTTGCTTCCGCGGGTCTGCGCCGCCTTCGTCTGGAAGTTTGCGTTCCACCCGCTCTACGGCATCATCACCTATCCCTACCGCGCGATCACCGGGAATCCCGTGGACGTGCTGTCGGACCCCAACTCCGCGCTGCTCGCCGTGGCCTTCGTGGACGTCTGGCAATGGGGCTTCTTCTTCGCCGTCATCGTGCTGAAGCTGCTCGAGTCGCTGCCGCCGCAGCCGATCGAGGCGGCGCGGCTCGATAACGCGAAGCCGTGGGAGATTCATCTCTACATCACCCTGCCAATGCTCAAGGCGCCACTCGTCAGCTTGGCGCTCGTCAAGGCCATCGAGTCGCTCCGCTCCTTCGACCTGATCTACGTGATGACAAGGGGCGGGCCAGGCATCGCGACCGAGACACTCGACATGTACGCGTTCAGCCAAGGCTTCATCGAGTCCGGCAACATCAGCTATGCCTCCTCGATCGCGGTCATCATGCTGGTCGCGACGATCCTGATCTTTACGATCATCTGGAAGCGGGTGAACCGATGAAACGCCATCTATTCGGCCAAGTCGTCCTGTGGTTCTTCGCGCTCATCGTACTCATTCCGCTCGGCTGGACGCTGCTCAACGCGTTCAAGATCACGGCCGACCTGCTGACGCCCGTGCCGAAGCTGTTCTTCAAGCCGACGCTGGAGAACATGGCCTACGTGCTCGGCCGCGACTCCGTCTTTGCGGCGCTCGTCAACTCGCTCATCATCTGTCTCTCGGCGGTCGCCATCGGGTTGGCCCTCGGCCTGCCCGGCGCCTACGCTGTCGCGCGCCATCCCAACCGGGCCACGAAGGAGGTCCAGTTCTTCGTGCTGTCGCTGCGCTTCCTTCCGCCTGTGGCCGTCGCTATCCCGCTGATGGTGATCTGGCTCAACCTCGGCATCTACGACACGCGGGTGGGAATGATCATCTCCTACTCGCTCATCACGATCTCGATCACGCTGTGGCTGGCGATCCCCGGCTTCCTCGCCGTCCCCCGCGAGGTGGAGGAGGCGGCGCGGGTGGACGGTTGCGGGCCCTATGCGGTGTTCTTCCGCGTCGCACTGCCGGTGGCGGGCAAGTCGCTGCTCGGCGCGCTCGCGTTCAGCTTCGTGCTGGTCTGGAACGAGTTCCTGCTGGCCCTGATGCTGACTACGTCGGACGCCAAGACCCTGCCCATCGTCGCCTCCGAGATGTCGCAGCTCGGCATGAACGTGCCATGGGGCATCCTGAACGCGGCCGTCGTGCTGCTGTCGCTTCCGCCGCTCCTGCTCCTTGGATTGCTGAGCGGCTTTCTGAATCGCGCCTTCGCGCAGAAGACCCGTTGAGAGGATAGAGAACATGCCGCAGGCACTGGTGCTGGAACGCCAAGGCGAACTGTCGATCCGCGAGGTGGATCTGCCTGTGGAGCTGGGCCCTCATGCGGTGCGCATCGATCTGCACACCGTCGGCGTCTGTGGCAGCGACGTGCATTACTATACGCATGGTCGCATCGGCGACTTCGTCGTGACCGCGCCGATGGTACTGGGCCACGAGGGTGCAGGCACCGTTACCGAGGTCGGGACAGCGGTAACCGGGCTCAAGGTCGGTGACCGCGTCTGCATGGAACCTGGCGTGCCCGACATGTCGTCGCGGGCCACCAAGCTCGGCATCTACAACGTCGATCCGGCGGTAACGTTCTGGGCCACGCCGCCCGTTCACGGCATCCTGACCGCGTCCACGGTCCACCCGGCGGCGTTCACCTACAGATTGCCCGACAATGTCAGCTTCGCCGAAGGCGCGATGGTCGAGCCCTTCGCCATCGGCATGCAGGCGGCGACGCGCGCGCGCATCGTGCCGGGCGACGTGGCGGTGGTTACGGGGGCCGGGCCGATCGGGATCATGGTGGCGCTTGCGGCGCTGGCAGGCGGCTGCGCGCGCGTCGTCATTTCCGACGTGAGCGCCGAGAAGCTGGCCATCGCCGGGCGCTACGACGGCATCACCGACATCGACGTGTCGAAATCCGGCCTCGTCGAGACGGTGATGGGCACGACGGCGGACTGGGGCGCGGACGTGGTGTTCGAATGCTCCGGCAGCCCCCGCGTCTACGGCGATGCGATCCGCGCCGCGCGGCCCGGCGGCTGCGTTGTGCTCGTGGGCCTGCCGCCCGAGCCGGTGCCGTTCGACGTCAGCGCCGCCTGCGCCCGCGAACTCCGGATCGAGACGGTGTTCCGCTACGCGAACGTCTTCGACCGCGCGCTGGAGCTGATCGCGTCGGGCAAGGTGGACCTGAAGCCGCTGATCTCGGAGACCTTCCCGTTCGAGCGCGGCATCGAGGCGTTCGAGCGGGCGGCCGAGGGGCGGCCGGGTGACATCAAGTTGCAGATCAGGATGGATGCGGGGGGGCAGAACTGAATGGCCCAGATCGTCTGTCGGAACATCCGCAAGAAGTACGGCGAGGTCCTCGTCGTGCCGGACTTCAACCTGACGGTCTCGGACCGCGAATTCGTCGTCTTCCTCGGCCCGTCGGGATGTGGCAAGTCGACCATGCTGCGGATGATGGCGGGACTCGAGACGATCACCGGCGGGGAACTCGCGATCGGCGATGTGGTCGTCAACGACCTCGAGCCGCGCGACCGGGGCATCGCCATGGTGTTCCAGAACTACGCGCTCTACCCGCACATGACGATCCGCGACAACATCGCCTTCGGGTTGCGCCGCATCAAGGTGTCCGAGGAGGAGATCGCCAAGCGCACCGAGGACGTGACGCAGGTGCTCGGCCTCCAGCCCTATCTCGACCGCAAGCCGACCGAGCTGTCGGGCGGCCAGCAGCAGCGCGTCGCCATCGCCCGCGCGATGATCAAGACGCCGAAGGTGTTTCTGTTCGACGAGCCGCTCTCGAACCTCGACGCCAAGCTGCGTGCGACGATGCGCGAGGAGATCGCGCTCCTGCACCGCAAGCTTCGGACCACGACCGTCTACGTCACGCACGACCAGATGGAGGCAATGACACTGGCCGATCGGATCGTCCTGATGAAGGACGGCAAGATCGAGCAGGTCGGCACGCCCGAGGAGATCTACGAGAAGCCGCGTACCTTCTTCGTCGCGGGGTTCATCGGGACGCCGGCGATGAACTTCCTTGAGCTGACCTTCGAGGGCGGCGCGCTTGTCAGCGACGGCGTACGGCTCGAGCTCGGCCTTTCCGGCTTCGATATCCGCGACGGGCAGAAGGTGATCCTGGGCGTGCGTCCCGCGAACCTGCACCTCGCCGCGGCCGACGGGCCGCAGGTCCTGACCGGGGTCACGGACCTGACCGAGTATCACGGCGACCAGGTCCTCATCAGCTACGATGTCGGCCCCAACCGGATCCACGCCTCCGTGCCCGCGCGCGACAGGCCGAACGAGGGCGAGACCGTCAGGTTCTCGCTCGACGAAAACGAGATCCATCTTTTCGATCGGGAGACGGGGCTGTCGCTGCTGTCGGCATGAGGCGCGATAGGACAGTCATCGGAACCGGCGAAGCCAGGCGACGGGAGAACATCATGGACGACACCCGGTTCGGCACCTGCAACCGGCGCGGTGACTTCCGACCGAAGAAGCTGCTGGAGTATCCGCCCCTCTTCGAATGGCCCCTCCGGCCGAAGGCGCTCCTGACGTGGATCTTCGGCTTTCCAGGATTTCTGTGGCCCTGGAACACGATCTTCCTCGCGATCGCCATCCTCGTCTGGGCGGTTGCGACACCGCCGCTGGCGGAGATGCGGGTCCCGTCGCCCGGCTGGATACTCTTTATACTCGCCCGCAACGCGCTGCTGACGCTCGTGGTGTTCGGGGCGTTCCATCTCAGGCTCTACGCGCAGAAGGCGCAGGAGACCCGGTTCAAGTACAACGCCCGCTGGCCCGACGCGAAGAATCCGGCCTTCCTGTTCGGCAACCAGACGCGCGACAACCTGCTTTGGACCTTCGCAAGCGGCGTGCCGATCTGGACGGCGTTCGAGGTCGGGCTGTTCTGGGCCGCGGCCAACGGCCATCTCGCCCTGATCGGGTTCGACGCGCATCCCGTCTGGTTCGTCGCGCTGTTCTTCCTGATCCCCGTCTGGCGGGACATCCACTTCTACGTCGTGCACCGTCTGATCCACTGGCCGCCGCTCTACCGGCGGGTCCACAGCCTGCACCACAACAACGTCAATCCCGGCCCGTGGTCGGGTCTGGCGATGCATCCGGTGGAGCACCTGCTGTATTTCTCCACCGCCCTGATCTTCCTCGTGATGCCGTTCCACCCCCTGCACTTGCTCTTCGTCCTGATCCACGCAGGTCTCGCCCCCGCGCCGGGACATGCCGGCTTCGATCGGTTGGAGATCGGGGGCGACCGAAGCGTGGACCTTGCCGTCGGGCACGGTCATTATCTCCATCACAAGTTCTTCGAATGCAATTACGCTGACGGACCGCTGCCGGTCGACAGGTGGTTCGGGACGTTCCACGATGGATCGGAAGAGTCCGAAGCGCGGATGATCAGGCGCTTCAAGGACCTTAAGGCGCGCAGCAATGCCTGAACACGATGGCTCCCGCCCGGGCTGCGAGGCTTGGGCCGAGACGTTCGACTCGCATGGAGGTCGGGATGGACGGCTGGGTTGAGGTTTGTCGAGTCGCGCAGATCGACCGTGAGGACGTGCTGCGCTTCGACCATGGCGACAGGACATTTGCGATCTACCGTGGTCCCGACGACGCGTATTTCGCGACGGACGGGCTGTGCACCCATGGCGCCGCTCATCTGGCGGATGGGCTGGTGATGGATCACACGATAGAATGTCCGCTTCATCATGGGGAGTTCGACTACCGCACGGGCGAAGCGCTGGCTCCGCCGGTCTGCGAGGATCTGAAAACCTACGAAGTCAGGACGGAGGAAGATATCGTCTACGCGAAGCTGGACGCATAGCGGTTTCTATCCAGGAGTCCGCACGATATCTCCTTCGACACCTGCGGGCGATACGCATGCCTCGACCCTCGGGTCCGAAGGCTCTTCGGGGATTACCCCCCGCGCGTAATCGCAGCGTTCGGTGGGACGAGGAACAGCCGGACGCCTTGCGTCGGCGAAAGCCGTGTCGGCGTGATGATCAGGCGCGGAGCCGGCGCCGTGGCAGGGATCGCAGTTCGATCCGAAGGGGTGCATGACGCAGTCTGGGCGACCGCTCGCCTCCGGCTCCGTGACGTCTCGCTACTTGGGCGAGGCGACGGAATTCCTGCGGACGAGTTCGCAGCCCAGCCTGACCGGAGCTCCGGACGTCGCATCGCGAGGCTCGTCGATACCGCGCTCGACGGCCCAGCGGCCCATGGCGCGGCTCGGCAGGATGACGGAGGTCAGCGGCGGCGACATGTGACGCGTGATCTCCTCGTCGTCGTAGCCGATGACCGAGATGTCCTCGGGTATGCGCAGGCCCATCTCCTTGAGGGCCTCGTAGCAGCCGATAGCCATCCGGTCGTTCTGACAGAAGATCGCCGTGGGAGGGATGGCGAGATCCATCAGTGCGCGCGTGCTGCGATAGCCTGCGCTGGCGGACCAGTCTCCCTCGGCGACGAGGTGCATACGGAAGGGCAGGCCAGCGGCGTGCAGCGCCCTGCGGTACCCCTCCAGACGATCCTGCGCGGCTTCCATGAACATCTCGCCGGTGATGGTCGCGATCCTGGAATGGCCGGCCGCGATCAGGGTCCGCGTCGCGCCGAGGCCGCCGGCGACCTCGTCCGGCACGACGGCGGGCAGCGGGGCGTCGGCGTAGCAATTGAGGAGGACGACCGGAACGGGGGTCTCCAGCAGGCTCTGCGGAACCGTCACCTGCCGGGTAAAGATGCAGGCGTAGACGATCAACCGGACATCCATACGCAGAAACGTCTCGATCGTGCGCGGCTCCATCGCCGTGTCGTTGTCCGTCTCGGCAGCGAGGACGATGGCCCCCAATTCCCGAGCGGCCTCGCGCAGCCCGTTCAGGACGACGACGCCTTCGGGGCTGGTCGTCATCTTGTCGATCACGAGCGCGATCACGCCGCCCTCGGAAGCGGTGGCCCGTCGCAGGCCAGCGAGATCGGCGCGCCGGTAGCCCATCTGGGTGGCCAGGGCGAGGACACGGTCCTTCGTCGCCGAGGAGATGCGGATCCCGTCGGTCCCGTTGAGAACGAACGAGACCGTCGATTGCGAGCAGCCAGCCGCGCGGGCGATGTCCAGCATCGTGACCCGGGTCCGGGACGCCGGTTCGGAAGGATCGACGGACGGGTCCGACCTCGTCTCGCCCGTGCCGTTCGCCATCGATACCGTCCTCCCGCGGGATGGTGGTAGCAAAGACGAGTTGACAGCTAAAGAACTTTAGCACCCTATCGGGGCAATCGACGGGACAGGGCGAGACCCCGTGTCCCGAACACTCTGGGAGGAGAGATCATGGACCGCAGGACATTCACGCTCGCCGGGACGCTCGGCGCCCTTCTCGCGACGTCGGCTTTTGCGCAGGGGCTGCCGCCGCTCGAGCAGAAGGACAGCTACAAGGTCGGATTCGCTCAGGTCGAGTCGAACAACCCCTGGCGCATCGCCGAGACGAAATCGTTCGAGGACACCGCCGCGACGTGTGGCTGGGACCTCGTGACGACGGATGCGGCGGGCTCCGCCGCCAAGCAGGTCGCCGACGTGGACAGCATGATCGCGCAGGGCATCGACGTGCTGTTCCTGCCGCCGCGCGAGGAAAAACCGCTGATCCCGGCCGTGAAGAAAGCTGCTGCGGCCGGCATCCCGACCTTCCTCGTGGACCGCTCGGTCGATGCGAATGCGGCGGAGGCGGGGGTCGACTACGTAGCGTTTCTCGGCTCCGACTTCGTGGAGCAGGGCGCGCGCGCGGCGGGCTGGCTGATGGAGAACTTTGACGGCGAGAAGGGCATCGTGGTCGAGTTGGAAGGCACGACCGGATCGTCGCCCGCGCAGGATCGCAAGTCCGGATTCGACGACGCGCTGGCCGGGGACGATCGCTTCGAGATCGTCGCCAGCCAGACCGGCGACTTCGCCCGCGATCAGGGCCGTCAGGTCATGGAGACGCTGCTTCAGGCGCATCCGGACGTGAACGTCGTCTACGCACATAACGACGAGATGGCGATCGGCGCGATCCAGGCGCTCGAGCAGGCCGGGCGCAAGCCGGGCGAGGACGTCACGGTCGTCTCCATCGACGGCACGCGCGACGCGCTGCAGGCCATTATCGACGGCAAGCTCGGCGTGACGGTGGAGAGCTCGCCGTTCTTCGGCCCGCTCGCCTGCGACACGATGACGAAATACGCCGCCGGCGAGACGATCCCCGCCTGGGTCAAGGTCGAGGACCGCATCTTCACGATCGAGAACGCCGCCGACAACATCGCCGGCGCCTATTGATCCTGCCATCCCGTGCCCGGCCTTCGCGGCCGGGCACGGCCATCCGGGGCGACAGCCGGTTTGCTGCGAACGGGTTCCCATGCTCCTGACCATGTCCGACATCTACAAGGCCTTCGCCGGCGTGCCCGCGCTCGACGGCGCATCGCTCGAAGTGGCGGCGAGCGAGGTCCATGCGCTGATTGGGCAGAATGGCGCGGGAAAGTCCTCGCTCATCAAGATCCTGACCGGCGTGTATCGCCGCGACGCGGGCGTCGTCCGCTTGGCCGACGTTGAGACGATCCTGAGCAGTCCGCGTGAAGCACAGGCGGTAGGAATTGCGACGATCTATCAGGAATTGAACCTCGTGCCGCTGCGAACGGTCACGGAGAACATCGTGATCGGCTACGAGCCGCGTGGCCGGTTCGGGCTGATCGACTGGCACGCGGCGCATGCGCGGACGCGAGAGGTGCTCGCCCGGTTCGGCATCGACATCGATGTGCGCGCGCCGCTCGGCAGCTACTCCACCGCGATCCAGCAGCTCGTCGCCATCGCCCGCGCCGTGTCGCTCGACGCGAAGCTGGTGATCATGGACGAGCCGACCTCCTCGCTCGATGCCTCGGAGATCGAGGTGCTGTTCGGTGTGGTCCGGGAATTGAAGCGCGCGGGCGTCGCGGTGCTCTACGTTTCGCATTTCCTCGACGAGCTGTTCGCCATCTGCGACCGGGCGACGGTGATGCGCGATGGCCGGACGGTCGCCACGCGGGACATCGCGGACACCACCAAGCTGGAGCTGATCGCCGACATGCTCGGCCGCGATGCGCGCCAGATCGAGGCCGAGGGCCGCACCCAGTTCGGCGGCGCGCAGGCGAAGCGGGGTGCGGAGTTGCTGCGCGCCGAGGGCGTCGCCACCGGGCCGCGTCTGGCGCGCTTCGACATGGTTCTGCACCGGGGCGAGATCGTGGGCCTCGGCGGGTTGCTCGGTTCGGGACGGACGGAGGCCGCGCGCGCGCTGTTTGCCGTCGATCCGTTGCAATCGGGATCGGTCATGCAGGACGGAGCACCTGCCGCCCATGACAGCCCGGCCAGCGCCATCGCCGCCGGGATCGGGTTCCTCACCGAGGATCGCAAGGCCGAGGGGATCGTGCCCGACATGTCGGTGCGCGAGAACGTGACGCTGGCACTGCTGCCGAAGCTCGCGCGCGGCGGGCGCATCGACTTCGGCGAGGAACGTGCGCTGGTCGAGCGGTTCGTCGCGGCGCTCGGCATCAAGGCCGCTCATATCGACCAGCCGATCCGGGAGCTGTCGGGCGGCAACCAGCAGAAGGCGCTGCTCGCCCGCTGGCTCGCCACCGAGCCCGAGATCCTGCTTCTCGACGAGCCGACGCGCGGCGTCGATGTCGGCGCCAAGCGCGAGATCCAGCGGATCATCCGCGACTACGTGGATCGCGGCTTCGGCGTGGTCCTCATCTCCTCGGAATTCGAGGAACTGGTCGAGGGCGCAGACCGGATCGTCGTGCTGCACGAGGGCCGGTCGGTGCGCGAGCTGACCAACCCGGGCGTCACCGAAAACGCGCTTGTCCATGCGCTTGCCCACGACCCGGAAGCGGCAGCATGACCGACGGGACCACGGACCGGGAGCCGAAGACGCACCGCCGCCTGCCGTTCCATGGCGGCCTTGCGGCGCTGGCGGTCATCCTCGTCTTCAACGCCGCGGTAACGCCGAACTTCCTCCAGCTCCAGACGCTGTTCGTCAACATCAGCCAGGTCGCCACCATCGCCATCGTCGCCATGGGGATGACGCTGGTGATCGCCACCGGCGGCATCGACCTGTCGGTCGGCGCGGTGATGGCGCTGGCGGGTGCGCTCGCACCGCTGATCTTCCTGTCGCAGTTCGGCATGGAGTATCCGGCGCTCGGCATCGCCGCCGCCATCGCGCTGCCTCTTGTCGTGGCGGCAGGGGGCGGTCTGTTCAATGGGGCGCTGGTGGCGTTCCTCGGGGTGCAGCCGATCATCGCCACGCTGATCCTGTTCATCTCCGGCCGGGGCATCGCGCAGGTCCTGACCAACGGCAACCTCCAGACCTTCAACAACCCCGCCTTCGCCTCCATCGGCACCGGTCGTTTCCTCGGCCTGCCGGTGCAGGGCTGGCTCGCACTCGCCATAGCGGGCGTGCTCTACTGGGGCGTCACGCGGACGATCTGGGGCCGCTACCTGCTCGCCATCGGCGGCAACGAGCGTGCGGCGTATCTGTCGGGCGGCCCGGTCGCGCGGGTCAAGATCGGCGCCTATATCATCTGCGGCACGCTCGCGGGCCTGGCCGGACTGATCTCCGTCGCAATCAACTCCGCGTCGGATGCGGCGCGCAACGGCAACCTGATGGAACTCGACGCCATTGCCGCCGCCGTCGTCGGCGGCGCGCTGCTCCAAGGAGGGCGCGCGCCGATCTTCGGGGCGATCCTCGGCGCGGTCATCATCCAGCTGATCCGCTACACGCTCCTCGCCAACGGCGTGCGCGACGAGGTGGCGCTGATCGCCAAGGCCATCATCATCCTCGCCGCCGTCTACGTGCAGCAGAGGCGGGGCGAATGACCGCCGCCGACCTCGACCTGCGCCGCTACCTCGTCCGCAACTCGCGGTCGGTGACGGTCTGGGTGGCGCTGGCTGGGCTGATCGCGTTCGGCCTGCTGCGCTACGACAATTTCGGCGGTGCCTATAACGTCACCTCGTTCCTGAACTACAACGCCATGTTCATCGCCATCTCGCTGGGCATGTGCTTCGTCATTATGACCGGCGGGATCGACCTCTCCGTCGGCTCCGTCGCCGCCTTCGCCTCCATCGTGGCCGCCTATCTCAGCCCCTGGGGCCTGCAGGTCGCCATGCCGGCCGCGATCCTGACCGGCATCTTACTCGGCGGAATCAATGCCTTTTCCATCGTGGCGCTCCGCGTCCCGCCCTTCATAGCCACGCTGGCGATGATGCTGGGCGCCAAGGGCGGCGCACTGGTGATCTCGGGGGCGCAGACCATCGCGGTGGACTGGGGATCGAACTTCACCCGGCTCGGGATGGAGAAGACGATGGGCGTGCTACCCTGGAGCATCGTCGTCGTGATCGCGCTGATCGTCGCACTCTGGATCGTGCTGGAGCGTACGTCCCTCGGCCTCACCGTGCTCGCCATCGGCGGCAGCGAGGACGCCTCGACCCTGATGGGGCTCAAGGTCGGCCGTGCGAAGGCCTTTGTCTACCTGCTCTCGGGCGGCTGCGCGGGTCTCGCGGGCGTGTTCCTCGCCTCGGGTTTCGGCGCGGGGCAGCCGCTGGAGGGCGTGGGCTGGGAGCTGTCGGCCATCGCCTCCGTCGTCGTCGGCGGCACGCTCCTGACCGGCGGTCTCGGCTCGGTGACGGCCACAGTGGCAGGCGCGCTGCTGCTCGGGCTGATCTTCAACATCCTGAATTTCGAGAATGGGCGCGGCACGATCAGCTTCTCGGCCTACTGGCAGCTGGTGATCCGGGGCGCGTTCCTCTTCCTGGTGATCCTGCTTCAGTCCCGGCTGCTACGCGGGAAGCGGTAGGCTCGCGGGGCAGCGGCGGGTGCCGTTCGTGCCAGGTCGTGAGTCCCTGCCACGCATCGCAGACCCGCAGCACCGTCGCCTCGCCCCAGGGGCGGGCGACGATCTGGAACGCGAGGGGCAGGCCGTCCGCGTCGACCCCGCAGGGCACGGAGCCTGCCGGCAGCCCGGCGACGTTGGCGGACACGCAGAGGCGTACCCAGGCTGCGGCGACCGGCTCCGGGATGCCGCGGATGGTGACGCTGTCCTGCCCGCGCGGCAGGACCGGCGCGGGCAGGGTCGGGGCGAGCACGACGTCCACAGAGGCGAACAGGTCGATCCAGGCAGCGCGAATTGCGTGGCGCCGAGTGCGCGCCTTGACGTAGCGAACCGCGGGGATGGCCATGCCGTCCCGCAGCAGACGGGCCACGTCGTCCGGAAAGGCATCGGGACGGTCACGGAAATAGGCAGCGTGGAATGCGCTCGCCTCGGGCAGGCAGATCGCGTCACCGACCGCCTGAGCCTCCTGCGCGTATGGGATCTCGACCGCTTGGACCGCAGCTCCCGCCGCCGACAGGATGCCGACCGCGACGGCCACGGCCCCGGCCACCTGGTGGTCGA
This sequence comes from Rhodobacterales bacterium, assembly GCA_038320125.1. Lineage (GTDB taxonomy): Bacteria > Pseudomonadota > Alphaproteobacteria > Rhodobacterales > Rhodobacteraceae > Jannaschia. The sequence continues at coordinate 14,806 of JBBQDX010000014.1, forward strand.
CGTGGTCGTGGATGCCGCCCGTCGCCACGCCGATGCGGACGCCGGACAGGTCGCCCGTCAGTGCCGCCCGGCAGTCGGGGACCGGGACGTCCACGCTGCCGGGGTCGCGCGGGTCGTGGCCGGCGAGCACTTGCAGGCAGAGCGCCGCGTCTGCCGCCGTCCGGGTCAGCGGCCCGACATGGTCGAGCGTCGGCGACAGGGACATGGTGCCGTGCGTGCTGCACCGCCCGTAGGTCGGCTTCAGCCCGGTGATCCCGCAGCAGGCCGCCGGGATCCGGATCGAGCCGCCGGTATCGGTCCCGAGCGCGATGAAGCTGCTGCCGGCGGCAACCGAGGCGGCCGATCCTCCCGACGAGCCACCGGGAGTGTGGTCGGCGCCCCAGGGATTGCGGCTCTGCGGGGTGGTCACGCCGTAGGCCAGCGCATGGGTATGCGTGAGGCCCACGATCACCGCGCCCGCCGCCTTCAGACGGGCGACGGCGGCACTGTCCCGGGTGGCGCAGTTGTCCGCATAGGCCGCGCATGAGCCGGTGGTCGGGTGGCCGGCGAGGTCGAACATCGCCTTCACCGCCACCGGTACCCCGTGGAGCGGGCCGAGGTGGCGCCCTGCCATGATCTCGCTTTCCGCCAACCGCGCCGCGGCCAGTGCCTCTTCCGGGAGCAGGCGGGAGAAGGCATTCAGCTGCGGTTCGGTCAGGTCGGCGCGGGTGAGGCAGGCCTGCGTCACCTCGACCGGAGAGGTGGCGCGCGACTCGATCAGGCCGGCGATCTCGCCCAGCGTCAGGTCGGCGAGATCGGCCATCCCGCCCGCCGCAGGCGGGCTATGCTGCCTCGATCGCGGAGCGGAGCGCGCGGGGCAGGAGCGCCAGCTTCGCCACGTAGCCATTGTGGTCGATGCCAAGACCCCTGGCCGCCGCGTCGCGAACGATTCCGGAGCTCCATTCGATCCGCTTGCGATGGTCCCCCGCGGTCATCAGCACGACCTCCGCGCCGTCGCTGGAACGAACCTCGCGCCAGATATCGGCCGGGACGGAGTACAGGCTTTGCGCCTCGACCGAGGTGACGATGGGGCCGTCCGGCCCGTCCACGACCACCTTGATGGACCCGGAGAACACGATCAGCACCTGCGTGTCGGCGAGCCGGTGCCGTCCGACCATGCCCCCCGCCGGAACGCGCAGCCAGTCGATGGAAAGCCCATGCGGCTCCGCGATCGGGGTGGCCTGATCGCGGTCCTGCGTGACGCCATTGCCGATGATCGGCGCGATCTGCGCGCCGTGACCGGGCAGGGCGCTGTCAAGGAGGGCGCGACCGGACCAATCGCGGTCGGCGGCGGGCACGAGACGGCGCGTCATGTCCTCGACCGAATAGTGCCTGAACTCGGCGATGGAGGCGTCGTCGATGACCTCAAGCAGCTCGTCGTCGTCGGGCTTCGGTTCGCCCTTCCTGGTATCCACCATCATGTTATCGCGCGTGAGGTAGAGCCCGTGTTCGGCGGCCGTCTTCAGGATGCTCGGGTGCCAGATGATGCCGCCGGTCTCGTCGCCGCCGAGGGCCGTGAAGATCCAGCCGTCCTCCTCCCCCACGTTGGAGAAGCCCCGGAAGATCCAGGTCGGCAGGCTGACGATGTCGCCCGCGCGCCCGATGATCTCTCCGTCCTTGCCGTCGGCGCCCCAGCGGAAGAGCCAGGTACCCTTGTAGATCATGAACACTTCGGCGGTGTAGTGGATGTGCAGGTTGTTTGTCGTGTCGGGCGGCATGGCGGCCACGCCGAGGCTGAAGCCGTGCGGTTCCGACAGGGCGACCTTCTGCTCCTTCGACTGCGTCACGCCGGGGCCAATCAGGGAGTAGTTCTCCTTGCGGTCGGAGCCCGGCATCTTGCAGTCGATGAAGGCCACGCGCTCGGCAACCATGTCGGAACGGTTCACCAGCCGCCTGCGGGCCTCCTCCGGCGTCAGGATGGAGGGGGCCGTGCTGGAGATGTCGTCTTTCATCGAAGGATCCTCCTCGTTGTCGATTGCAGTCATGCCGACGCCATCTCGCGTGACAGCTCCGCACGTCGGATCTGCGCGATGATGGCGATCTCGTCGTAGATGCGCCACTCGCGGATGATCCTGCCGTCCCGGAACTCGAAGTGGCTCGAGCCCAGGATGTCGAGCGGCGCGCCGTTGGCGGGGCCGTGGACGGGCGCTCCGGAATAGGTCCCGCGCAGCAGCCAGATCGTGGCCACGCGCAGGCCGAGATCGGGCGAGTCGTGCACGCAGATGTCGCGGACCTCAAGCTTGCCGTCCGGGATCATTGACAGCAGCGCCATCGTCTCCATCTGGTAGGCGTTGATCCCGAGCGCGCGGCGCAGGCGGACCGTCTGGCAGACGATCGTGTCGGCGCAGTAGTGCGGCACCTCGTCGAAGAACTTCCCATTCCAGACGCGGTCCATCATCGCGAGCACCATCTCGCATTCCGCGCGCGCATGGTCGGGGCGGGAGCCGGAGATGCCGGACGACAGTACGTCCTCAATCCTGCCCGCGAAGGCCTGCGACGTGGCACCGTCCTTCAGCGTCTCGCCCAGCACCGGCGAGCGGAGTGCCAACTCGGCGCCGACCGCGTAGGGGTCCATCCCGAGGTCCTGCAACACCGCGAACTCGTCGCGGATTACCCATTCCTCGGTGACGACGTTGTCCTGCACGAGACAATGCGCGACGCCCCGGTTGACCCAATCGCGGCCCGTGGGTGGCCCGTAGGTCCAGTGCCCGGTATGGGTCGCGTTGTTGAACACACGGTGCGAGGAGACGAAGCCGGTCTCGCCACGCTTCTCCCAGATGACGTCGTCGTGCCCGCCGCCCCGGTTCGGGAAGGCCACCATCTTCTGCAGCGAGTTCGAGATGACGTTGCCCATCCCGTAGGTCTCGCCGTAGGCCGTGTGGACCTTCACGTCGGGGGCGTAATGCTCGTGGATGTGGCCGAGGCCGCGCGCAATCCAGATCCTGTCGGTCCAGCTCGTGATGTATTCGCGGGGGTTGCGGTAGGGAGCGTAGGCGGCGGGATCGAGGCCGGCGAGCTGGTCTTCTGGCGTCACGTTCAACTCCCGCGTCCGAAGGCCGACATTGACAGCCGGTCAATTGTGCATTCGAATGCACGATAGGGGGGGATTTTCTCCCATGCAAGACCTTCGCGCGCCTCGACATTCGGTGTGGATGCGAAGCGGTGGGCGGGACAGGAGGAGAAGGACGATGCGGGCCAATCCGGTGAAGCAGGCGTGGCGCGAGGGTCGCGCGGTGGTCAATGGATGGCTCGCCATCCCGTCGGGATATTCGGCGGAGGTGATGGGCCACGCCGGGTTTGACGTCGTCACCATCGATACGCAGCACGGGATGATGGGCTTCGACGCCGCGCTCGGCATGATCCAGGCGCTGTCGGCCACGCCCGCCGTGCCGTTCGCGCGCGTCACGTCGAATGATCCGCCCGCGGTGATGCGTCTGCTGGATGCGGGGGCCTACGGTATCATCTGCCCGATGGTCTCGACGCCGGAGGAGGCAAAGGGTTTCGTCGATGCCTGTCGCTATCCGCCGACGGGCAACCGCTCCTTCGGTCCGGCACGCGGAGTGCTCTATGGCGGACCGGACTATTTCGCGCATGCCAATGAGGAGATCGTCACGCTCGCGATGATCGAGACGGCGGAGGGGCTCGAGAACCTCGAGGCCATCGTCGCGACCGAGGGGCTCGACGGGATCTATGTCGGGCCCAATGACCTCTGCCTCGCCCTCGGGATGCCGCCGGTCGCGGAATCGACGGAGGCGGTCGTGCGCGAGGCGACGGCGCGTGTGGTCGCGGCCTGCAAGGCGGCGGGGAAGGTCACAGGCGTATTCTGCTCTTCCGGCCCGGCGGCGGCGGAGCGGGTGGCGCAGGGCTTCATGATGGTCACGCCTGGTAACGACGCGAACTTGCTCGGTGCTGCGGCACGGGCTGCGGTCACGGCCGCGCGCGGGGACGGCTTGGGCGTCGGGGGGCGGGGCGGCAGCGGATACTGATCCACGTTCTGGGGCTGGCCGTCGCGATTGTGACATGCTCCTTTAGGGATATCGTGCTACCTGCGGCGCCACGACGGGGTGGCGACGGGAGGGCAGGGTGATCTGGAGCCGGAGATCGTGGACGTGATGGCGGGACGGACGCGACGTGCGACGTCCTACGACGTCGCCCGCGCGGCGGGTGTGTCGCAGTCGACCGTGTCGCGCTGCTTCCAATCGGAGGGCGGCATCTCCAAGGGGACGCGGGACAACGTGTTCCGGGTGGCCGAGGAATTGGGCTACACGCGCAACGCGCTGGCGCGCTCGCTTATCACGCAACGTTCGCACATGATCGGCGTGATTGCGACGAAGTTCACCATCCGCAACAACCCGGAGCTGGTCTTCACGCTGAGCGCGGCTTTGCGCGATCACGGGCTCGGCATGCTCCTCCTGATCGTCGAGACCGACGACACGGTCGGGGACATCCTGCAGCAGGCGCTGGAATATCCGCTCGACGGGCTCATCTCCTGCGCGCTGATGCAGCGTTCCGATATCGACCGGTTCGTGCGACGCGGGCTGGCGGTCGTCTTCTTCAACCGCGACGTCACAGCGCCGCACGTGGACTGCATCGCGACCGATCACGCGGGCAGCAGCCGCCGGATCGCAGAGGCGCTTCATGCCGCGGGTCATCGACGTATCCTCTGCATCGGCGGGCCGGAAGGCGCGCCGGTCAGCCGCTCGCGGATCGACGGGTTCACGGGCCGGCTGGCGGAGCTCGGCGGGGCGGAGGTGACGAAGGTTGCGGGCAACTTCTCCTACGACAGCGGGCGGGAGGTGTTCCTCGCCGCGGTCGGGGACTCTGCCTGGCCGGATGCGGTATTCTGCGCCAACGATCAGCTTGCCATGGGCGTCATGGATGCCTGCCGCTTCGACCTCGGCTGGCGCGTGCCTCAGGACGTGTCGGTGGTCGGGTTCGACGATGTGGAGGAGGCCGGACGGCCGTCCTACGACCTGGCCACCGTCGCGCAGTCGGGGGAGGCAATGGCGGAGCGGGCGGTCGAGATGCTGCTCCGGCGCATCGCCGATCCGGCCGCGCCGCCCGAGACCGAACTGATGCCCGGCCGGCTCGTGCGGCGAGGCTCCGCCCGGCTGGATTGATCCACGCGTGTCAGCTTCGGGCTGGATCGATGCGGCTGCCTGTTTCGTTGTCGAAGAGGTGGCACGAAGCCGGGTCGATCCGGAACGACAGGCGCGCCCCCAGATCGGCACGCAGGCGGCGGTCGCCCCGCGCGCAGATCCGGGCCTTCCCGACGTCGATGGTGGCGAGCACAGCGTCGCCCGTCATCTCGAACGAGTAGACCTTGCCTGTCGCGTGGCCGTCCTCGCCCTGCGTCACGGTGATGTTTTCCGGCCGAATGCCGAGGGTGACGTCCTCGCGGTCGCGCGAAAGGTCCGGCCCGAGAGGGACCGAGAGACCTTCGGCCTGGAACGTGCCGTCCTTCACCGCACCCTGGATCAGGTTCATCGGCGGCGAGCCGATGAAACCCGCGACGAACAGATTGGCCGGCGTGTCGTAGATCTCCTCCGGCGTGCCGAGTTGCTGGATCGAACCCTTGTACATGACGGCGATCCGGTCGGCCAAGGTCATCGCCTCGATCTGGTCATGCGTGACGTAGATCGTGGTGATGCCGAGCTCTCGCTGCAGGTGCTTGATCTCGGCGCGCATCGTCACCCGAAGCTGCGCGTCGAGGTTCGACAGCGGCTCGTCCATCAGGAACGCCTTCGGCCGCCGCACGATGGCGCGGGCCAGCGCTACCCGCTGACGCTGCCCGCCCGAAAGCGCGGCTGGCCTCCGGTCCAATAGATGCTCGAGCTCGACTTTGCCCGCAACCTCCGCAACCTTGGAGCGGCGATCCTCCTTCGAGAGCCCGCGCACCTTGAGCGGGTAGCCGATGTTGTCGCCCACCGTCATGTGCGGGTAGAGGCCGTAGTTCTGGAACACCATGGCGATGTCGCGGTCCTTGGGCGGGGCGTCGGTCACGTCCTCCCCGTCGATGATGATCTGCCCCTCGGTCGGCTCGACGAGCCCCGCGATCATCCGCATTGTCGTGGTCTTTCCGCAGCCCGACGGCCCGAGGAAGACCATGAACTCCCCGTCCGCCACATGCATCGAGGAGGTCTCGACCCCCACGGCCAGGCCGAAATGCTTCGAGATGTCGACCAGTTCCACAGATGCCATCGTGCTACCTCACCGCGCCGGTCGTGAGGCCCTTGAGGAAGTGACGCTGAACGAGCCTCGAAATCAGCATCATCGGAACCATGATCGTCAGGCCGATCACGGCCATGATCTCCCACGCGTCGCCCCGGTCGGTGCGCGCGCTCATCAGTGAGACGGGCAGCGTGACCGACTCGTTCTGCGTCAGGATGAGGGCGAAGAAGAACTCGTTCCACGTCACCACGAAGCAGAAGATCGTCGCCGTCACGATGCCGGGCATGGCGACGGGGACGACCACGTCGATCATCGCGCGGAACCGCGACGAGCCGTCGGTCATCGCCGCCTCCTCCATGTCCAGGGGCAGCGCGTCGATGAAGCCCTTTATCATCCAGATCGCATAGGGGATCACGATCGACAGGTTCACCCCGATCAGCGCCAGCGGAGTGTCGAGTATGCCCACCGTGCGGAACAGGATGAAGAGCGGGATGATGACCATGACTGCGGGAACGAACTGCGTCGCGAGCAACCCCAGCGGCCAGATCGCGCCGCCGGGGAACCGGAAGCGCGAGAAGGCGTAGGCCGCCGCCGTGGAGACCGGGATCGCCACGATCAGCGTACCGACGGTGACGATCGTGGAGTTCCAGAGCCGGTCGCCCAGCATGTAGTTCGGCCCGAAGGCGCGGCGGAAATTCTCCAGCGTCGGCGTGAAAAAGATGTCGAGCGACAGGACGTCCACCGGCGACTTGAACGCGGTGGCGATGATCCAGGCGATCGGCGCGAGCCACAGCAGCGACAGCGCGAGGATCGCCACGACGCGGACCGTCTTGAGCGCCGTGCCCCGCCTGCGGCGGCGGATACGCTTCCGATCGGCGGCGAGGGGAATGGCCATCTCTGTCATTTTACGCCCTCCATCGTGAGACGGGCGTAGATCATCGCGAGGATCAGCATGACGAAGGCGAGGAAGTAGGCCATCGCCGCCGCATAGCCGAAATCGTACCAGCGGAACGCCGTCTCATAGACCATGTAGGGCACGGTCGAGGTCGAGGTGCCGGGTCCGCCCTTGGTCATGGTGATGACCTGCTCGAGCATCTTCACCGAGAAGATCGTCTTGAGCAAGATCGTGACGGTGAGCACCGATCGGAGCTGTGGAAGCATGATGCCAAAGAAGATGCGCGTGCGGCCCGCGCCGTCGACCTGCGCGGCCTCGATCGTCTCCTGCGGGAGCGAAGCCAGCGCGCCGACGAAGGTGAGCATGAAGTAGGGGGACCAGTGCCACACGTCGACCAGGACCAGCGCGGCCATCGCGGTGCGCGTATCGGCCAGGATCGGCACGTCGCGCATGCCGGGGATCAGCCACTTGATGACCGCGTCGGCGGCGCCGAATTCGGGGCTGAGCAGGAAGCGCCAGGAGATGCCGACCAGGGCCGGCGACATCGCGAAGGCGAGGACGAGGAGGGTCCGGACGTTGACCTCCAGCGGACTGGAGCCTTGCAGCAGGAGCGCCATCGCGAGGGACAGGCTGATCGTGATGGTGACGGAGAAGAAAGCGAAGACGGTCGAGACCCAGACGCTGTCCCAGAATTCGGGGTCGTCGGTGAGGAGGCGGACATAGTTCCCAAAACCGAGGAACGCGCCCAGATCGGGGCTCTGCGTCAGGTTCCAATCGTGCAGCGAGTACCAGAAAGACTGCGCGATCGGATAGAACAGCATCACCGCCGAGATCAGGATGGCGGGGGCGAGAAGCCCCCACTTGAGCGCCGTGTCGTTCATGTCCGCCCCCTCCTTGTCATGCGCGCGCCCTTACTCGGGGTTGCGCTCCACGATGCGCTCGACCTGGGCTGCCGCCTCGTCGAGGGCCGTCTTCACATCGCCGCCATTGGCCGCGAGATCCGAAATCGTCGCTTCGAGGACCGAGGCCACCTGCGGCCAGGTCTTGAGCATCGGCATGGTCTGGGACACTTCCAGCGCCTCGTAGCCGACCTCCTCGACACCGTTATTGGCGGCGTTCACCGCAGGATCCTGAAGGCTGGAGCGGTGGACGACGATGATCTCGTTGGTGTCGGGATCGGTCTTGTCGGTCGCGATGTCCTGTTCGAGATCGGCATTCGCCATCCACTTCAGGACTTCCCAGGCCGCGTCGGCGTTCTTGGCGGTCTTCATGATGCCGAAGGGCATGCTCTGGCCGATACCGGACTTGGTGTCGTTGCCGAAGCCGGGCACGGCCACGAAGCCGACCTGCTCGGGCTTGAGCGTGGAGCGCTCGCCGGTCAGGACCGGGTAGCCCCACCACCAGACCATCACCATGGCGGAATTACCCTGCGCCATCGACTGGACCTTGTCGCCCTCGACGAACTGGATCGAACCGGGGGCCGCGACCTGATGCTCCAGCAGCGGCGCCAGATAGGCGGTCGTCGCCGCTACGCCGGCCTCGCTGTTGAAGGCGACCTTGCCGTCCGCGTCCAGCAGCTCGGCATCGTAGCCGTGCATGAAGTTCATCCAGCTGAACAGGTTCTGGAAGCCGTTGCCCTTGCCGTAATCCATCGCGATGCCGGACACGCCGGTCTCTTCCTGAACGGCCTTGGCGACCTCGACCATCTCGTCCATCGTGGTGGGCGGCTCGACGCCGGCCTGCTCCAGCAGATCCTTGCGGTAGAACAGGAGCTGCGCCTGCGCACGCACCGGCAGCCCGATGATCGCATCCTTGTAGGTCGCGCTTTCGACGAAGACCTCCGGGTAGCTCATCAGATCGATGTCGTCTTCCGCGATCCGGTCCCCCAGCGGCTCCAGATAGCCCGAGAGTGACGGGCCCCATGTATCCTGCCAAGTGACGAGGTCGTAGGTGTCGCTTCCGGCCATCGCCTCTGCGGTGATCTTGTCGAGGAGCTGGCCGTAGGGGACGTAGTCGTGCACGGCGGTGATGCCGGTCAGCTCCTTGAGTTCGTCGAGCCGCTTGGCCTGCGCGCGGTACTGTCCGGCATTCGGCAGCATGATCGTCACCGTGGTGCCGTCATAGGGTTTGCCGGGCTTCAGCCCGTAGGGCATGTCCTGCGCCAGCGCACCTCCCGCGAGGCCCGTCGCCAGAAGCAGGCCCAGCGTCGCCGACCTGCGGCTCATTGAGAAAATCATGTCATCATCTCCCGTTGGTGACCCGGCGCCTTGACCGTCTTTAAGGCGGCGCCCTCGTTATCGCTCATTCGGCAGCGGTTTACGCATTCGAATGCACAACAGCAGTCAGCATCGGGCGGAGGGCGTCTGTCAAGCCTTCTCTTGGCATGGTCAGATGATTGCAGGCGGGCTTTCGCAGACATCGCGCCCTGCCCCGGATCTGGCATCCGACGTCAATCCGCGAGCAGTTCGGCAATGAGATTTCGCAGTGTCTTCGGATCCTCCAGCGGGACCATGTGGCCGCAATGGGGGATCACCGATCGTCGGGCGTTCCGAAAAGATCCTGCCATTTCCTCATGGCGGGACGGGGGGCAGAGCGCGTCGTTCCCGCCCGATACGAGGAGTACCGGCATGGCAATGTTCCGAAGTCTGGGCCGAGAGTCGGCGCGCGTGATCGCGAGGTCGTTCTGCCGTCGATATGCATCGGTTCCGAGCGACCGGGCCATGTCGAGCAGCGTGGTCCCTGTCGCGCCGCCGGTTCCGTGGAGCCCGTAGCGCGGCAGCAGATCGTCGCGGACATGCGCTTCGATCCCGTTCGTCCGAGCCGCCGCCTCCCCGGCCCGCCGCGTCATTTCACCATCCGGTGTCTCCGGCCCGGCTCCAGCGCAGATGAGAGCGAGACGGTCGAACCGCTCTGGCGTCTGCGCGACGAGTTCAAGTGCCAGCAATCCGCCGAGCGAGAACCCGACGAGCGTGGCGCGGGGCGGGACGTGGCGCAGCACCTCCGTGGCGTAGGCCTGCATGGTCGCCGGTGCAGTCGCCGCGAATGGCTCCCCGACAGTCAGTGTGAGAGCGGCGGGTCGCCAACCAGACAGCATCGGTGCCCACAACCTGCCGTCGCAAAGCGTCCCGCCGATCAGGATCAGCGGAACCTTCTCCAATTCAGGCGGCGCTCATGGCAAGGCGCGCGCGCGTGATCTGCGTCAGCAGCGCGATCTCGTCGTGGATCCGCCATTCGCGCAGGATCTTCCCGTCACGCAGTTCGTAGTGGGAAGCTCCAAGGACCTTCACCGGGGTCCGCGTCGGCGGCCCGTAGAGCGGCACGCCCGAATAGGTGCCGTGCAGAACCCAGATCGCCGCGACCCTGAGCCCGAGATCGGCGGACTCGTTGACCACCAAGTCGCGCACCTCGATCTTGCCGTCCGGGATCACCGCCAGCAGGTCGATCACGCCCTGCTGATAGGCCGGGATCCCCTGTGACCGGCGCATCCGGACGGTATGCGTCACCACCTTCGGATCGCAATATTCACCCACCCGGTTGAACAGCCGCCTATTCCAGACTTCGTCGAACATGGACGCGATCATTCGTGCCTTGGCCTCGAAACGGTCCGGTCGAATCCCGGAGACTCCCTCCCTCACCGGGTCGGGATAGCTTCCGGCAAAGGCTTCCGCCGTCTCGATATCCACGACCTCGCCTGTCACGGGAGAGGCGGCGGCAAGCTCCAGCGCGATGGCGTAGGGGTCGAGCCCGAGCGATTGGAGGACCGCCCATTCGTCGCGGACCAGCCACTCCTCGACGATCTTGCCGTCCTGCACCGTGCAATGCGCGATGGTGCGGGAAACCCAGTCCTTGCCGGTGGGCGGGCCGTAGGTCCAGTAGCCGGTATGCGTGCCGGTCTTGAACACCCGGTGCGAGGAGATGAACCCCGCATCGCCGCGCTGCTCCCAGATCACGTCCTCGCCGCTGCCGCCGCCCCCGTTCGGGAAGGCGTGCATCTTCTGCACGGAGTTCATGATGACGTAGTCGAAATCGTAGGTCTCGCCATAGGCGGTGTGGACCTTGATGTCCTTCGCGTAATGCTCGTCGAGCCGACCGAGTCCCATGTCGATCCATATCTGGTCAGTCCAGCTCAGGATGTAGTCGCGCGGATCGCGGTAGGGCGCGTAGGTGGCCGGGTCGATCCCCGAAAGCTGGTCCGGAATGGTCATTCTCTTCCTTTCTGAGGACGGGTCGCGGTCAGACGTAGCGGGAGACGGCGAAGGCGGTGTCGCGGTCCTCAGGATCTTGCAATGCGCGAACGACGGCATGGCCGATCCCGCCCGAATGCTTGAAGCCGTGGCCCGAGCAGGCGGAGATCACATGGATGCGGTCGTTGTCGGGATGCAGGTCGATGATGAAGCCGTGATCCGGTGTCACCGCATAGGCACAGACCGCGCTGCGGACCGGCGTCGGGCCGACGCCTGCGACGCGTCCGCGCAGATGCGCCTCGTAGAGTACGACAGGCTCGTCCGGCCGAACGTCTCGGTCGAGTTCGTCGGGCAGGCAGGTATGGGCGTATTGCTCGGACGCCGCCTTGAAGCGGTCGTCGCCGGGCAGGACCGGAAAGCTGTAGAAGTAGTCCTCGTTGCCCGTCCCGTGCTGCCAGATGACCACCGGAAGCGCGCGCAGAGCGTCCAGATGCTCCGGCTCGGTCTCGAACCAGTGCAACAGCTGGCGCCGCACCTTGAGATTGCGGTCGTAGACCCCGCCGAGCAGAGGGCCGGTCCAGGTGCCGGCCGCCACGATTACACGGTCCGCCGTCACGGTCCCGTTCGACGTATCGACCCGTATGCCGCCCCCGCTCCGGTCGATGCTCCGCACGACCGTATCCGGCATCGTCCGCGCACCAGCCTTGCGTGCCATCGCAAGTTCCGCCCCGATGATCCGCTCGGGAAAGACATAGCCAGCGCTCGGCTCAAAATACCCGATGTCGCCGTCCTTGAGTCCACTCAACACCGGATAGCGCCGCCGCATCTCGTCCGCGTCGAGCGTCTCGTGCGGGATGCCGCGCTCCAGCGCGAGCGCAGTGGTGTGCCGTACGAAATCGGCTTTGCCATGATGCATCGTCGGCGACGATCCCGGCCCGATCATCAGCGCTCCGCATTGAACCAGCAGCGTCTCGCCGATTTCTGCCTCCAGCTCGCGCCAGATCTCGTGAGACTTCGCCACCAGCGGGATGAACTCCGCTCCTTCGCCGATGGCCAACCGCGTAACGCGGGTCTCGCCGTGGCTTGATCCGAAGGCATGCGGCGGATCGTGACGGTCGATCCCGATCGCCGAATGCCCGGTTTTCGCAAGCTGATAGAGAACCGAACTTCCCATTGCGCCGAGGCCGATGACGACAACTTCGGCATTCACCGTCGTACCCCTGTCCATACCAGACCAACCTCGACCCTCTGCTTCATGAATTCGAATGCGTAGGAACCGGGCCTAAGGCTGTCAAGTGGTTGCCAGTTCCCAGACCTGGCGGACGTGCTACAGGAGGATCGGTTTCATTTCCTAAAATCATACATCGGGCGTCGGGTCACGGCATAGGCGGCTATGGGCACCGTCAACTTAGCGGAGTGGCCAAACTCGTGGTTACTGGACAGCCGGCTTTGTCAGGTTGATGGCGCCATCGAAGCTCGGTAGCGAGCGCGGATGCTGAATCTCGACGACGTCTCCCGCGTCAAGGGTCATCGCTTCCCGCGAACGGTGACCGGATATGCTGTTTGGGCGTATCACCGCTTCGCCTTGAGCCTGCGCGATGTCGAGGATCTTCTCGCTGAACGCGGGGTCATCGTCTCCTATGAGACGATCCGGGTTTGGGTAGCGAAATTTGGGACGCAGATTGCCAAAAAGGTCCGCCGTGATCGGCCCGGGCCAGCCGACAAGTGGCATCTCGACGAGGTCGTTCTCAAGATCAATGGCGTCAGGCAATGGCTCTGGCGGGCGGTAGATGCGAACGGCGACGTCTTGGACATCCTCGTTCAGTCGCGCCGCGACACCGCGGCTGCCAAGCGGTTCATCGCCGCGCTCTTCAAGCGATGGGGCCTGCCGCGGGTGATGGTAACCGACAAGCTCGGGTCCTATCCGGCCGCGAAGGCGAAACTCGCCCCCGGCGTGGAGCATCGGCGGCACAAAGGGATCAACAACGCGGCCGAAGCGTCGCACCGGCACACTCGGCGACGAGAAAAGATCATGGGTCGGTTCAAGTCGCCGCGACATGCCCAGCGGTTCCTGTCGGTCCACGACCAGACCGGCGCCATCTTCCGCCCGCGCCGTCACCGCCTCTCCGCCCGTTCCTATCGCCACGCAAGACAGGACGCGTTTGAGATCTGGGCAGACTACACGACCGAACTATCCGCGTGATCGGTCGCCGACGGCAGCTTGTACGTCCACAGAGGTGGTTCGGTTTGTCTGAACAGGTTCCGGGCGTTTCTTAAGTGGTTTTCCGCCTTGGTTACGCCGCTGCCGCGTCTGGCAGTGGCTGACTGAAGTAGGCCTGATCGGGCGTTTTGCCGTCAAGCGATGAGTGAGGT
>JBBQDX010000015.1:0-28234 GCA_038320125.1 Rhodobacterales bacterium
GTTCACTGCGACGAGGATGACGGCATCCGCGAGACGCCAGACGAGCCGGTCCAGCCGATCCATGACCTATTCCGATTCCGATACCGAGGAAGAGAGCAGGCCCCGCCGCTCGGGCGGGGCCCGTTGGATTACTTCTGCACGAAGTCGAGGCTTATCTGCATGAAGTCCGCGCCGATCTTCTCCTCGAACTGCGGATAGATGCCGCGCGCGATCTCCTGGACCTTCTCGAGCTCGCCGTCCGCGAACCGGTTCACGTTCATCCCCTTGGCCTTCAACTGCTCGATGATGTCAGCCTCGGCGGCGATCTCCTCCGCGTCGTGCTCGGCGATCATCTCGTCGGCGGCAGCCTGCACCTCGTCGCGGAACTCCTCCGGAATGCCCTGCCATGCCGCGTCGGAGAGGGCGACGATGAAGCTGTCGGCCAGATGCTGCGTCATGTTTAGCTCGCCCTGCACCTCGAAGAGCTGGTTGTTGAGCGGAACCTCGACCGGGTTCTCCTGCCCGTCGATCGCCTTGAGCTGGAGGGCAGAATAGACCTCCGAGAAAGCCATTGGCGTCGGATTTGCCCCCAGTGCCTGGAAGAGCGCCACGAAGAGCGGATTGTTCGGCGTCCTGAGCGTCAGACCCTTGAAGTCCTCTGCCGTGGTGATCGGCGTCTCCCGCGTGGTCACGTCGCGGAAGGTGCGCAGGAAAAAGCCGAGCCCGTGGATCTGGAGCCGGTCGAGCGATGCCAGCAGTTCCTTGCCCGGCTCGCCGTTGAGATAGCCCTGAAGCTGGTCGTAATCGGCGAAGAGATAGGGCAACGAAATCGCGTTCATCTTCGGCTCGAAAGAGGCGTAGACGGAGCTTGCGAGGATCAGGCCGTCGAGCGCGCCGGAACCGAGCTGGTTGATCGCCGCGTTCTGGTCGCCGCCGAACAGGACGCCGTCGGCGAAGACCTCGACCGTCACCTCGCCACCCGTTTTCTCGGCGACGAGTTCGCCGAACCGGGTGGCGGCCCGGCCGACCGAGCTTCCTATGGGATCCGGCACGGCCATGCGGAGCGACGTCTCCGCGATGGCGGGCGCGGTCATGGCGGTCGTGGCCATCGCGAGCGTTGCGAAGCCGGCGAGGATGGTCCTGCGCGTGGTCGATATGGTCATGTCTTCCTCCCTGGTTGATGTCGTCCGGTCGTGGCGCGCGATGCCCCCTCCCGGGGCGCCGCGCGACGGTTTGTCAGAGCGCGATGCGCTCGAAGATGCGGACCGCCCCTGCCGTGCACAGATGCAGCGTGGCCCGGAAGGCGGCGAGATGCGGCGTCTTCAGATGCGCTTCGAATGCCGCGCGGTCGGTATAGACCTCGTAGAACATGACCTCGGTCGGCGACGCATCTCGATCGATCGCGACATCGAACTGCAGGCATCCGGCCTCGTCCGCCACCGATCGCGTCGCGTCGTCGCGTGCGGCATCGAGGAACGCGTCGCGCTGCACAGGCTCGACCGTGAAAGAAGGGACAACGATATAGCTCATGCGGCCGCGGCTACCTTCGGTCCCATGGTGCTGACCTGCTCGCGGCGCAGGTCGACCACATCCAGATCGTCGACGATATCGACATCCGTGTAGGTCACGATCGTGTCACGTGGCACGTCTCGCTTCAGCTTTACCTTATGCGCTAGCCCCATCGGCAGGGCGTCGATCCGGGTCGAGATCGTGGCCGGGATCGCCTTGGCCCAAGTCGCGTAGCCGCCCTCGCCATCCAGCCAGTCCCCGGCTTTCAGGTCGCTTTTGGCCGTGGCCACCGCATCACCCCGGAACTCAAGCGCCGTCCCGGTCGGCTCGCCACGCAGGCAGGCTGATAAGACGGAAACGGAGGTTTCCAGCCCGATCAGATGGAAGGGGCGCCACATCGAGCCGTACCAGCCGGACTTGTCGGTCAGCAGACCATACTGGCCAAAACATTCGCGCGTGTACTCGTCGGGCGCGCGGAAGGTGACAAACATGCCGTAGCGGATGTTGTTGAGCACCTCCCGCCCGTCCGGTTCCTGACTGGCCGCGATCTCCACGAGGCCCGGCTTGGCAAGCCGGCCGCCCTCGGAGGCGGGCTTGAAGACGGAGGCCAGATCTTGAAGCCCGGCCGGGTGGAACGCCAACCCGTCATCGGGGCAATCGAGCCCGGTACCGTTGGCGATGGCTGCCATCTCGATCGCCGCCTTCGTGCCGTCGGTGAACGAGTTGTACATCTTGGGGTTGAAGTCCCCCTTTGCCACAAATTCGTCGCTCCAGCCGAAATAGCCCCAGACCGTGTCGGGTGTGGAATAGCGGTATTCCGGCTGGAAGTTCATGCCCTTGCCGGCCGAGACGAGCTCGAAGCCGCAGGACTTCACCCAATCCACCAGCTCGCAGCAGAAGGCCGGCTGGTCCCCATAGGCCATCGAATAGACCAGCCCCTTCGCGCGCGCCTTCGCCGCGAGGATCGGGCCGCACATGACGTCGGCCTCCACGTTGACCATGACGATGTGCTTCATGCCCTCGATGGCCATCAGCGCATGGCGCACCCCAAAGAGCGGATGGCCGGTCGCCTCGATCACGCAGTCGATGCCCTCGAACGCGCAGAGTGCCGCGGCATCGTCAGTCAGGAAGGTGCGCCCGGTCTTCATCGCATCGCCGAAAGAGGAGGCCGAATGCTCGTCCTTCGTCCAGCCGGTCCGCGCCATCGAGTTGCGGATCCTGCTGATGTCGAGGTCGGCGACGGCGACGACGTGATAACCTTGGATTTTACGCGCCTGCGCCAGGACCATGGATCCGAACTTGCCCGCGCCGATCAGCCCCACGCGAACCGGCTTCCCGGCTTCGTGACGTTCCGCAAGCATCGACGACAGGCTCATGGCGGCATTCCATCTGAATTCGTTCGAAGCCCCGGACGGAACCCCTCATTCGACGTGGAGGATCGACACCCTGCGTCGCCTTTGGCGCAAGGGTCCCGCAGTCGACCACCGTCTTCCGATCCAGGATGACGCATCGGCGCGAAGAGAGAAATCTGTGATTTCTTAGTGGACTGTAAGATAATCTAAAGTATCGACCGGATTGCCTGCCTTCCACGTGGCAACCTCCTCGCGCAGCCATTCCATCAGTTCGACGACCCTGTGCCGGCGCAGGTTCGAGCGCGGGCAGACCATCCATTGCGTCGGCTTGTGCAGGAGCGGTGTCCGGGCGACTGGGACGACGAGCCGTCCCGAACGCAGTTCCGCCTCCATCATCAACTCGCTCTCCAGAGCCACGCCGAGGCCAAGCGCGGCAGCCTCGATCGCCATGTGCGAGCGGTCGAAGGAAAGCCGGTCACCCACGGCCCCGTTGTCCAGCGACATCGACGACAACCAGACGGGCCACTGGATCTGCGCCTTAACCGAGCGGATCAACCGGAAGTCGAGGATGTCCTTGGGTCCGAGCGATCCCGCCACCGCGAGGGCGGGCGAACAGACGGGCAGGAACCGCTCCAGCACGAGCGGCTCCTCGTAGAGCCCGGTCCAGCCGCCCAGACCGTGCCGGATCTCCAGATCGACGTTGTCCCGGCTGAAATCGACCGGCTCGTTGCTGCCGTCGAGCCGGATGTCGGTTCCGGGCATCCGGTCGAGGAATCGCTCCAGCCGTGGCAAAAGCCATTTCGTGGAGATCGTCGGCGTCGCCCGGATTACGACCGTTGTCGGAGAACGCGCACCCTGCATTTTTTCCGTCGCGCGGAGGATCCCTTCCACGTCGTCGGAGATCTGCTGGAAATAGTGTTCTCCCGCCTCCGTCAGACGGGTGTTGCGGCCATCGCGCGCGACGAGGGCGGTGCCGGTCCGCTCCTCGAGGATACGGATCTGCTGACTGACGGCAGACGCCGTAACGTTCAGGTCCGCGGCCGCAAGGGTGACGGAGTTCCGGCGGGCCACATGATAGAAGACGATAATGGCGCGGAAGGGCGGCACGGTTCAAAATTCCCGCTGTGTACGAACCGCGTATCATATTCGAACGGGTTCGAAAGCAGATCGCAGTTCTCAAGCAGCGTCCCAACCTATCCGTGCATCAATCTCGTTCGACAAACCATTGTTATGAAACAAAAGTCGCAGTTGGAAGTAGCACGCACCCGGCTACGGGCTTAAAGGACCTATAATTTGTATTATGTTATGGATTAGGTATTTGTGCAGGCTGTTTGCCAGAAGCACCATGGATAGCAGAAGCAGAGACGCTTTCAGAATAGGAGGTACGTCTCGTCGGGCAGACAAGCGAGCGGGTGGATCACCGTCGCGCAGCGCTCAGCCTCCCGCCGTTCGGCATCGCCGATCAGCGCAAAATCGGGCGGTGCGCCGACCAAGCCGCTCTCCGTTTCCGCATTCGTCACATGCTGCCTCCGATTTCGAAAAACTGCCGCAAGATGACGGCCACTTCGATCGAAACTGACAACGACTGTGACAGGGCAATCGACGCCAAATCAACGGGACCCGCTGTCAGCAACTGTGTTTTCTGTGCCGTTGCTACTCAGAGTCCGAGCCGCGCTGCCTCGGCGCGTCGTCGCGGGCAAGCCAGTCCCCGGTCCTGTCGCTCGGCGGTATGCGCATGCTCATGCGCCACAGCTCCCACGCTGGTGTCACGAGATGAGTCCCCGTCGGCATTTGCGCAACGAAGCCGTGCAAGACGGTGAATGAGGAAAATGCGGACCCGTGCCTCCCCTATCGATTGAGGCGCAGGTCGTCGAGCTCCAGGACCCGCTCCCGTTTGACCTTGCCCAGAACGGGCGGATCTCCGGCCATCGACCGAGCGACGCCTCCGGACTCACCGAGTAAATTCCAGCCGGGGTCCCGGCGCGAGATCCCGGTCCTCCGGCAGCGCCGACTGCATGGGTGCCGCGGCGCGACTGGCCAGCATGCGGCGGGCGGCGAAGAGGAGCCAGGCGAAGACCCAGAAGAACGAACTCGTGGTCGGACCGAAGGAATCGCTCGTCATGTTTGCTGCCAGATAGGACAGGCAGCTGATCGAAAGACCTATGCAGATCATGCGGGATGCCAAATCCACCGGGACCGACGCGGCGGCAGCAATCGTCCCCGCCGCGACCGCCGCCACCGTGCCGGCCACCACCACGAGGCCGGCGAAGCCGGGGGCGCCCAGCGAGCGGAGGTAGTCGAGCAGCATGTTGTGGCTGTGGGAGACGTCCTCTTCGCGGTAGAAGATATCGATCGGCTGCCCGGCGCCCTGTCCGAGGACGGGATGGGCGAGGAACTGGTCGATGCTGTAGGACCACAGGAAGCTCCGCGTCGTCAGGGAGGCGACATCCGCGTCGCTGCTCAGAAAACTGGTCAGGATCGTCAATGCGCGCGGGTTCAGGAAATTGAGCGTCAGCAAGCCCAGATGGGCAACGATGACGAGGCCGACGAGGCTGAGCGTCAGCATCAGCAGGCGGCGCACGCCGGCATTCGCGATGAATGCCTGCGCGCCCAGGATCGCGACGGTCGATCCCGAAACCAGGAGCAGGTTGGTCTTGGAGCCCGAGGCCACCAACCCGAGCAGCAGCAGCAGAATGCAGGTCGCCCGGAAGACGCGGCGGCGTGGCTCGGCGAGCGTCAGGGCCAGAGCCGCCGGTAGCGTCGTCGATATGGCCATCCCGAACTGGTTGGAGTTCTTGAAGAGGCCGGCGGCGCGGTCGGTGCCGTTGAAGACCATCTCATGCAGCCCGTCGACACGATATGCGACGAGGCTCAGGATGCAGGTTGCCGCGAGGGTGCCTGTCAGGAGATCGACATAGAGCAGCAGGCGCGCGCGCGTGAGCGTCGCGCGGATCAGGAAGTAGACGGCGAAAGCGGTGACCAGCGACGCCAGATAGCGTATCGCGCGCAAGGGGCTGTCGCTGCCGAAGGCCGAGAGACAGGACCACAGGATCAGGAAGCCGACCGAACCCAGCACGACGGTCGCGGCCCGGTTCGCGACCGCATCGAAGGGGGCGCGGCGGGCCCGCGCCGTCATGAACCAGAACGGCGTCGCGACGATCAGCACCATCAGGCCCAGCGGCGCGCCGCCGGGCAGCGACGTCGCCGCCGGAAGCGGCATGGCGACCAGATAGAGGCAGCCGAGCGCCAGACCGAGACGACCCTGCCCGCCGTCAGGAGCGCGGGGTCGTGGCGTGGCACGGCGGGAACAGGCGACCGCTCCCACGACTAGCTCGCCTCGCGGCGATCCTGCCGGTTCCATTCGCGGATCAAGCCGAGGCCGAGGCCGACGATCATTCCGAACGTGAGGCAGATGGCCAGCACCAGCTTGTAGTTGGGCGAGCTCGGCGTCGTCGGCATCAGCGCATCCGACACCAGCCTCAGATCCGGGCGGGCCTGCGGCTGGCGATAGAGAGTCTCCAGCCGCGTGAGATATTCCTGGTGCATGCCCTCGTAGAAGCTCAGATCTTGCCTCACGGCTTCAAGTTCCGACCGTAGGTCGCCGCCGATATAGCCGCGAAGGCGCGCGATCTGTTCGGCGATGTTGGTCTGCTCGGCCCTGGCCGCGGCAAGCTGGAGATCGATGGAGGTCTCAACGATGCTGCGTTCCTGCCGAAGGCTCTCCCGGATGGCATCGAGCGCCGCCTCGATCTTGCGAACCGCTTCGGAATTCGGCTCGTCGCGGCGCTGCAACTCCTGGAGGCGGGACTGAGCCGTGGCGATCTCACCGAGAAGCCGTCGGCTCTCGTCGGTGCCGGCGACGACGGCCGCGAGCTCGCTGGTCTCGGGTTCGGCGGACATCGCGTCCAGCCTCATCGACAGGACGGCGATCTCCGCTTCCAGATCCGACAGACGGTCGCGGAGCGTCGCAGCATGCGATTCGAGTTCCCGCGGATCGGCGGCGAACTGGCCGGATGCCGTCAGCAGTTCTCCGATGCGGGCATTCGCTTCGGCAGCCTTTTGGCGCATCTCCTCGGCGCGGGCTTCCAGCCGACCCGTCCGCCGGACGGCCGACGCCTCGTCGCGGGCCGAGACGCCGTCAAGATGCGACTGCGCCAGCGCATCGACGACCGCCACGGCGAAGGCCGGCGTGGCGGAGGTATAGCTCACGTCGACCACGCGCGTGTTCCCGACCCGGCCGACGCGAAGATCTTCGCGCAGGCGCCGAATCAGGTCGAGTATCCGGTCGGACGTCGCCCCCGGGACCGGGTCTGGCGCCCGGTCCAGCCTGCTGCGCAGATCGAGAACGATGCGGCGCAAGGTGCCCTGCCGGGGGAGGAAGCCAGGATCCGCGTCAAGCCCGAGAGTCCGTATCGTCGCCGCGAGCGTCTCGTCCGAACGTATCAGTTCGACATGCGTGTCAAGATCCATCTCGAGAATCTGCTCGGCCCGGATTTCCACCCCGGCCTCGGGCTCGAGATAGAGCGAGACATGCGCGGTGTAGCGAGGGTCGGACAGCACGATGACGGCGAGTCCCGCTGCTGCGCTGAGCAGCAGGCAGAGGATTACGATCCAGCCCTGCCGCCGGACCGCGCCGCGATAGGTCGCGGGCGCGGGCGGGGGCTCGCGCCAGCCGGCGTCGATCGGATCGTCGGCATAGGGGGACCCGTCCATCAGCCGTCTCCCCCGGGGCCGGCGACGCCCAGCGGGACGAGGCGGATCTCCACGATGTCGCCAGGCAGGAGCGGGAATGCGGGGGGGATCCGCGATGTATCGAGCGCGACCCCGTCGCGGATGATCGTCGCGGCGGGCTCCGTGCCGAGCAGGTCCGCCGACATCGCGCCGCCCGCATCCGCCGCCAGCCGGGCCAGGGTCGCGCGGTGGTCCTGCGCGCGGGCGACGGCGTCGGCCAGATCGGTCCAGGCCCGGGTGCGCGCATCGGTCTCGAGTCGCACGATGTCCGCCGCGAGCGTCGCGGCCTGTCCGCGAGCGTTCTCCAGCGCGACGTCCACCTCGAGCGCGCGGCTCGCGGTGACGAGGGCGGCGCGCCGCGCCTCGGCCAGCCGGCCCGCCTGCACGAGGCCCCGCTCGAAGAGGTCGCGCACGTTCGCCAGATCCTCCTCGTCCATTTCGAGACCCGCGTTCTCAGTCTCCTTCTTGCGCTCCAGCACCGCAACCCGTCCATCGATGCGCGCGATCTCGTCGCGGATCTGTCGCGTCCGGATGTCGAGCCCGCTTCGGACCTCGTCGAGCAGGGAACGTTCGACGGCCAGGAGTTCCTCGATGGCGGGCGAACGGTTCACGAGGATGCGGTCGTGATCGTCCTGCGTCGCGGTGCCGAGGAACGTCTTTGCGCGCCAGATCTGGGCATAGTCGCGGGCGAGCGCGGTAGCGGCCGCTTCGACCTCGCCCGCCGAGACAGTCCGCGCCGCGGCCTCGCGCGGCGCGGACCCGGCCAGCGCGTAGATGTGGCGCAGGGTCATGCCGGGGCGGAACGCGACCTCGCCGGGAGTGCCGACCGCGCCCGAGACAAAGATCGGCCGATACGCAGAGACGGTCACGTGGACCTGCCCCGGCTCGATGAACTGCGGCAGGGCGCGCCCGGCCCCGCCTGGGTCGACGAGACCGGTCGTGGCATAGGCGTCGGCGGTGCGGGCGCGCACCTCGCCCAACGTCGCGCCCGCCGCGGCGATCGCACCGACGAGAGGGAACCAGGCCGTCCCGTCCATGTCGATGGGCACATCCTGCGTCATTTCCGGCGCGCCGACGACCATCACGCGCAGCACGTCCCCCGGAGCAAGCCGGTATTCCTCCGCCTGCGCGGGCAGCCCGGCGGCGAGGAGAACCGAAGCGAGGAAGATGTACGACAGCCGAGCGGATTTGCGGAGGATGGCAGCGATGGGCATCAGAGGCTTTCCCAGATCTGTTGGCGGACGGAAAGGACGACCTCGTCGAAGGGCGAATCCGCGTCGATCTCGGCCACATTCGTCCCCGCCGGGAACCGCAGGCCACGCACGACGTCGATGCGCCGTTCGATCTCGGCGATCGACATTTCCGGTCGCCGCGACAGGGCCGTCCCCGGCGACGCCACGAGCTTGATCGCGAGGTCGGGGGCGTGCAGCCGGTCGATCGTGTAGGGTTTCGCTTCCCACCGAGCTATCGCGCGCGCCAGACGCCAGCGCGACCCGGCGAGATGTCCGAGGAGGCGACCGTCGTTGAAGCCCTCGACCTGATCCTGCGGGAAACGGTCGCAGATCACGACAAGCCCCCTGTTGCGCGCGCGGATCATCCGCCGGAGCTTCGTGCGCTTCTCGAGGCTGAGGCTGAGCGCCCAGGGAACCAGGACGACGCCTCGCATCCGGCTCCTTCGGCCATGTCCGGCG
This sequence comes from Rhodobacterales bacterium, assembly GCA_038320125.1. GTDB lineage: Bacteria > Pseudomonadota > Alphaproteobacteria > Rhodobacterales > Rhodobacteraceae > Jannaschia. Next base: position 9,263 of record JBBQDX010000015.1, read on the forward strand.
CCGTCGCCCCCCTGCTGCCGGGCGGGGACGCGCGCAAGGAGGCGCCGCGCTAGCTGCATCGGCGCGCGCAGGAGCGACCCCGGGCCGTCGCCGCTGCCGAAATAGATCGGGACGACGTCGAGCTTGGCGCCGAGCCAGGCGATCGTGTCGGCCGACAGGCTGGACTTGCCGGACCCGTCCGAGCCGAGGAAGGCCACGACCACCCCGCCGCGCGGCGAGACCCGCCGCAAGGCAAGAGGCCAACGGAACCTCCGCCGGCTGAGGCCGCCGGCAAGCCAGACACCTTCGCGGATCGCCGCGTGCAGGGTCGCGGAGACCGGACCATAGGTCCGGCAATCGCGCAGCGCCGGACGGACGCGCGCGGCAAATGCGCGGCGGTCCTCGGCACGGGCGCCGCTTTCGAGCAGCCGCCCCAATGTGTCGCGGATCCGCGGCCCGATCAGGCGCTCGCCGAGCTCCGCGACGGCGTCGAGGTCCGCTCTCTCGACCAGCCAGTGAAACTCGCGGTGGAAGTCCCCGGGCCCGCCGCGCCGGCCGGACAGGTCGGCCAACACCGTCCGCATCCGCCGCTTCAAGGCGTCGCGGACGACGAGCAGCAGAAGCTCTATCTCGGGCGCGGCGACATGGATGCCGTACTCCGCGTCGCGGCGCCGCATGGCGAGCGTCTCCTCCTCCCAAGGCAGGCGGTGGCCCTTGAGGTATTTCTGCCCCAGCGTCAGGCGGTAATGCAGGTGCAGGTGCACCAGACGGCCCGTCGGAGGATCGACGGCGAGGTAATCCTCGACCGCGGGATAGCCGGCCAGCCCCGCCGCCTGGAACCGCCGAAAGCCGGTTCGCGCGAGAACCTGTTGCAGGTCGCCGTCGCGCCCACGCTCCACGAGGACGTCGAGATCGGTCAGTCCGGACATCGAGGCGCCAAGATGTTCGTTGCTCTTCCAGTGGCAGTACCGGATCCCGGCACCCTCCAGATCGGCGACCAGGCGGTGCACGGTCGTCAGCATGGCGTCGACCGGACGCGCGCCCGGAAGCGATGCCTGGTGGATGGGCTGCGGGTGCGTCATCCCGAGACTCTCCGTTCCAGACTGGCCATGCCGCCCCGCAGGCCCGCAGGGGCGACCTTGGAGAAGGCCCGCAGAACCTGCGCCCCGTCCGGGCCGAGGAACGCGCCGGGACGCAGAAGGACGAGAAGTGGAGCGGTCAGGGCTCCGGCCATTCCGGCCCCGGCCACGATGCCGAGCGGCCCGGCTCCCGCATCGCGCAGCCAGGTTGCGACGGCCATCGCGGTCGTGCCTGCAGCCAGCGCGAGGACCAGGCCCGGCAGATGCGCCAGCGCAAAATCGCGCCAACGCAAGCCGGTGAGGCGAAGGCTCAGTTCCGCCATCAGCGCAAAGTTGAGGCCGAGGGCGACGCAGACGCCGAGGGCGACGCCGCCCAGCCCCCAGCCCTGACCAATCAGCGCCGCGACGAAGACGGCCACGGCGAACACTCCCTGGCGCCAGGCCCGCGCGTAGACGGCACCGGTGGCGCGCACCACGGTGTCGCTGATCTTGTAGCTCGTGCGGAAGAGCATGCCGCAGGCCAGGATCCGCAGCGGCAGCGCGACTCCGGACCATGCCGGGCCCAGCAGGACGAGAACGATCTCGGGCGCGAGGATCGCGACCACCGCGCTGATCGGCAGCATTACGGCCGCACAGGCGAAGACGCCGCTCCGATACGCCCGCGCGAGCCGCCCCCGGTCGTCCTGGATGCGCGCCATCGTCGGAAACAGGACGCGGTCCAGGACCTGACCGAACATCATCGCGGGCGACGCCATCAGTTGATAGGCATGCGCGTAGAGCCCGAGCGCCGCCGGCCCGAGCCAGCGGCCGACCACGAGATTGTCGGCCTGACTGGCGATGGCGTTGCCGAGGCGCGCCAGCGTGAAGCCCGCGCCGAAATAGAGAAGTTCGCGGATCGCCCGCAACTCGAGCATCGGCTTCTTCTCGTGCGGCTGCCCGAGAAGGAGCAGCGCCGCACTGAGCCAGCGCTGCACCAGATAGGCCACGACGAGCGCGTAGACGCCGAAATCGAGCACCGTCAGGATCGGCGCCACCACGAGGTAGCCGACAGCGAAGGCGCCGGCATCGACGAGCGCGACCCACCGGAAGCGGAACGCCCGCAATGCCATCGATTGCGCCACCGAGGAGATGCCCTGGAGCGGAAATCCGAGCGCCATGATCCGCACCGCATCGGCGAGGCGGGGCATCTGGAAGATGGCGGCAATCGCATCGGCGGACAGGATGACGACGATGGCGGCGGTCAGGCCGAACCCGACCGAGAGCGTGAAGCCGGACCGGATGTGTCGCGCCTCGAGAACCGGCCGCTGCACGATCGCGGGACCGACGCCCAGCTCGGAGAACAGCGCGCAAAAGCGGCCGACGACCAGCGCGGCCGCATAGATGCCGAATTCCTGCGGGCTGAGCAGGCGCGCCAGCACGATCAATGCGGCCATCTGCACCAGCGCCTGCGACCCCATCGAGAGCGAGTTCCACCCCAGCCCGGCGAGCGTCATCTCGGTCAGGCGACGCGGGACCCGCCCCGTCGGTCCGATCGCCCGCGCCGGTCGGGAATCCTGCTTTGGAGTCATGCGAAGAGGCTGTCATCGTAGAGCGAGATCTCGAACAGACGCCCGTCCGGACTCTGGTCGACTCCGTAATCGGCCGCGTAGAGGCTCATCGCGTCGCCGTCATGCGGGTCGCTGCTCGGCGCGAGTTCGAGCCCTTTGATCTTTGGCTTACCGCCCGAGTCCGGGTGCCGGTAACCGGCCAGGATGTCGATCGTCGCCGTCACCGTGCCGTCGAGGTCGGTCTGGAAGATCGTTCCCCGCGCAGCGCCGCTGGAGATGTAGAATGCGTCCGCCGCCGGATCGAAGGCCAGCGCTTCCGCATCGGTGATCGCGCTCGGAAGAGCCTTCGAGCCGATCAACTCCCCGGAGGGGGACAGTTCGAAAAGCTTACGCTGATAGCCGTCGAGCAGGAATATGTTCCCGGTTTCGGGATCGATGACTGGGTCCTCCGCATCGACGATACCGAGCCGACCGACATCGATCTGGCTGACGAGCATTGTCGGATCGTCCGGGCTGACGACAAAGATCTTCCGCTTGTCGTCGTCGCTGACGTAGAGCAGGCCGTTCGTCGGATTGAAGGCAATCCCCGTCGGCTCCCGGGTGAAGGCGCGCATGGAGTACGACTGCACGAAGGTTCCGTCGAGCCGGACCTCGAACAGGTTGATCTGGCTGTTGAAGGGGCTTTCGTCATGCTCCGAATCGACGATGAGCAGCGTGTTGCGACCCGGCAGATAGGCGAGGCCGGACGGATCCGCCGCGCCCGTCCCCGACGGATCGCCGGCCGAATAGGTTGTCGCGTCGTGAACCGCGACTACCCGCGGCGCCAGGACCGGCGCGGCGCGGTCATTGTCGATCACGGTGACCGGAATGATGGAGGTAAGGTTGTTGTAGGCCGCATCCGCGCTCGTCGTTGCCAGCCTGACGGTGTATTGCTCGGTGCCCTCTACGATGGCGTCGTCGATGGCCGCGAAACTGATCTGGCTCGCGATGTTCCAGTTCGCGCTCGTGAAGGTGAGCGTCGTCGGAGACATCGTGACGTCGCCCGACCCCGTGATGGAGATTGTGACGGTCACGCTCTGCGACGGCGCGGCACTGAGGGCGACCGAAATCGTATCGCCCAGCCCGCCCTCAGCAACCAAGGTGCGCCCGTCACTCTCGACGATGACCAGCGCCGGTGCCAACTCGGGTGGGGGGGTGGATGCAAGGTCATAGGTCACCGTGAGCACCGGCGCCGCGGCGCTTTCCGAGGCGTCGAACTCCCAGCCGTCAGACCCGGGCGTGCGCAGTAGCCAGCCGTTGTTCTGCTCCCCCAGGGACCAGGCCTGAAGGCTCTGCGTGACGTCGATGACCTCTTTTCCTTTCGAGATCCTCGAGAGGGTGACGTCATGCGTGGCCCGGGCTTCGACGCCATCGGTCTGGATGCCGTCTCCGAACGCCGCCCAACTCCAGACCGGCCTCAACGCCCAATCCTGTTCCATCCGGTAGAAGGAGGCGCCGTTCGACGACCCGTCGGTGACGGATAAGGTCACCGTCGCGGAGGTGATCCGCGCGCCCAAGGGAATCTGGCCCGCCGCCGAACCGAAGATGGCGGAGAATTGCAGCAAACCCTGCATCTCCTTCAGCGCCGAGTCCGACGCGTCGACGAAGATCCCGGTCGTATTGGCGTAGCTGATGTTCGGTTTGCTTTCGCGAATGTAAGTGTCTTTGGTTCCGCTGTAATTGTTGGACCCTTGCTGGAAACTCAAGGCTGGCATGACAACCTCCTTCGGGATGAAACGAAACCGGTTCCTGTTTGGGCAGGATTACGATCTAGTGACCGCATCCAGACTAGCATCAAACAGGGCGTCGGTGTCGGCAAATTACGATATGTCGTCTGACATTCGTCCTGTTGATGCGGGTGCCGGGAGGACAATGACGAGATCTGGCGACGGAATGTCATTCGAGAAGAACCTGTCGGTCTTCGGGCAGCCTCCGACCCGCCCTACGGAAGGTCAAGACACGACCGGCTGCAAGGAGGATTCGGATCGAATTTCGTGATAGATCGCGACCGTACGCGCGCCCATCCGCGCGGCATCCCAGCGGTGCAGCGGCGTGCGCGCGGCCGCCATTCCGAGCGCGGCACGGGCTCCCGGATCGGATGCGAGCCGCCCGAGCTGGTCGAAGAAGGCGGGCCACCGTCCTTGCGGGACCAGAATACCGTTCCGCCCGTCGGTGATGACCTCTTCGATGCCGGGAAGATCGAACATCACGACGGCGCGTCCACCCGCGAGGTACTGGAGGACCGAACGCGGCAGGCCTTCCCGTTCGGAACAATGGATGCAGATATCGGCCGCGGCGATGATCCGTTCGGGATCTGCCCGATAGCCGAGAAAGGTGACCCGATCCGAAAGGTTCAGCTCGGCGACAAGCCTCGACAACTCGCCGGCGAGTTCTCCCTCGCCCGCAAGGATCAGCCGCACATTAGGGTGTCGACGCAGGAAATCGACGCCGTGCCTCAAAAGGTCGGCGTGACGCTTTCGAGGCTCGAGGGCGGCGAGCATGGCGATCACGACTGGCCGTTCCGCGTCGTTCCGTTCGCCCAGGAGCGCGGGCAGGTCGTCGGGCGGCATCGCATTCGAGAAGCGCGCGAGGTCAAACCCCGAAAAGGCGACATGGTGAGCCCGGCCCGCCCCGACGCCGTGCGCCAGGCAGGCCTGCCGCATGCCGTCGCTGACATGGATGAAGCCATGCGTCACCCGGGCGGCGGCCAGTTCGGAGCCCAGATAGAAGGTGCGCTTCATCCGCCCGACGCCGAGAAACGGCAGGATATGGACCCCATGGACCACCAGCGGCACGCGCGCCGAGTATGCCGCAAAACGCCCGAGGATGCCGGCCTTCGACTGATGGGTATGGACCACATCGGGACAAAGGCTTCGCAGGATGCGCCGAATCTGCCCGAACGCAGCGGCATCGGCCGTCGGGTCGAGGTCGCGCACGAGGCTCGGCGCGGCGGCCAGATGCGCGCCCGGCGCGAGATGCAGCGCGTGCTCGGCGATGACGTCGCGGCCATGCAGAAGATGGACATCGTGGCCCTCGGCGATCTGACCCGCCGCGGTCAGGAGGGTGTTCTCCTCCGACCCCGCGCGAAGCAGCCGGGTGAGGATATGGACGATCCTCATGGTGCGCACCGCTTCCGCGACGATGGGGACAGGGCATCCGATCTCAGCATCCGGTCCCCCTCAATACCGCCGGAACCGTGCGCAGCAGGATCCTCAGGTCCGTCCACAGGGACAGGCAGTCGCCATAGGCGCGGTCGCATTCGACGCGCTCGGCGAACGTGACGTTGTTGCGACCGGAGACCTGCCACAGCCCTGTGAGCCCCGGACGCAGGTTGTAATACGCGTCCAGAGCGGGCCCGTAGAGCACCAGCTCGTCCCGTGTCACCGGACGCGGACCGACGAGGCTCATGTCGCCGCGCAGGACGTTCCAGAGCTGTGGCAACTCGTCGAGGCTGGAGCGCCGCAGGAGTCGTCCGAGCTGGGTGGTTCGGGGATCGCGGCGCAGCTTATGACCGGTGGCCCATTCCAGCGCGGCCGCGGCGTCGATGACGAGCAGAGACGCCAGCAGCGCTTCGGCGTTGACGACCATCGTGCGGATCTTGAAGCACCAGAAGACCCGTCCGTTCCGCCCGATACGCCCTTGCCTGAAGAACGGACGCCCCCCATCGGTCGCGACGATGGCCGCGCAGAGGAGGATCAGGGGCAAGGCAATCAGAAGCAGATTGACCGAAACGACGACGTCGAAGGTCCGTTTGCCAAAACGTATGTAGAAGTTCGAATTGCGTCGAGCTGCCGAGACGTCCGGGAAACCGCCGCCGGGATCGGCAAGGAAACAATTCGATTCGGACACAGGTTTGAATAGATAATCCATATTTGGACACCTACGAATGCTGACTGAAACTATATGGAATGCCTCATCAACATGATCCAAGCCACGTTGGACCTCGACAACGTTCAGATTTTCAGGAGGCGTGGGAGAACTATGTTAACTGCATAAGGAATACTCTTCAAAAACTTGAGCCGCAAACAACCGTCGCGTTCCAAGCGTTAAGATAGGTTAACGTTACCTGAAGGTTTCCGTTAAGTCAACGCGAATGTCATCAAACCGTCATAGACAGATGGGGATAAAAAAGCGCCGCGGAACTAGGAAACCCGCATTCATTCACGCCGTGTCGGCGGAGCCGTCTTATTTGCGTCCGCCATAGGCCGTCGCGTCACAGGCGGCTGGATCCGCGGCCGGATCATCGGGGAACCGCCCGACGGCGCTGTGACAGTCGATCCAGTTGCGCCGCGCCGCTTCCCAGATCGCCCGCGCTTCGGCACCCTCGATCTGCCGAAAGCACCCTGGAGGCCGGGCGAACGCCTTCGGCCAAGGCTCGTCCGACATCCAGAGCAGGAGGTTGCCGCTGCAGGCGCTCACCCGCGACCATCCGACGGAAAGGCGGGCCTTGCTGACGCTGTCGGGCCCGTCCATGGCGATGATGCTGTCGTGGATGGCGAGCGCGGGCGCCTCGGCGCCGGCCTTCAGCGGCACGCCCTGCTTGAACGCGCCCTTGTAGAGATAGGTCTCCATCCGCATCAGAACGCCGCGCAGCAGGACAGGGCCGCCCGCGGCTTCCCGCGACGCACCGTTTGGCGGACGCAGGCTCAGCCCCGAGAAGCAGCCATCGAACAGGGAATCCACGATTCTGCCGCCGATGAGAAAGTCGTCCTCAATGCAATCGTCGCGCACCTCGCTCAACCAGACGCCGCGCAGCACGAACCCCGTCGATCCCTCTCCGATCCGTACCCCGTCCCAGACGCGCCGCATGCGCTGGCCCTCGAGGACGACCTCCGGCGAGTCGCGCAGGACGATGGCGGCGCTGTTGCAATAGGCGTGCTGCCAGTCCGCCTCGAGGGATACCTCGCCCTCGAACTGACCGCCCCGAAGCGTTGTCCGCGGACTGTCGCGCAGTTGCAGGGGATAGCGGTTCACCGTCAGCGGTCCGGCATCACAGGGCGCGGTCTTGGACGGCGCCGGCGCCTGGCTGGATGCCACCCGGAACGTCGCGGCGGTCGCGTCGACGACGAGCCCGGCCGGCAGATCGCGCAGGATATGCGCCGCATATCCCTGATCCCCATGGAACAGGGGCTCGGCCGCGGCCATGTCAGCTCCGACGAGGCCGAGGAGGAGGCAGAGGCGCGCCGGAACACGACCGCGGGCTACGCGTCGATAAACGTCGCAACTCCCGGAAGATCGCGATGCGGTCCGCCAGCAGGCGAGGCTCCGGCGGAGTCCGGGGACCAGTTCGTAGCGCATCGCGGACGACCCTCCATATCGGCGCTTGCCAAGCGGTCCCGCCATGACGCGCATCGTTCCATTGCCGCCCCCGGCAATGCAAGCGAATCACTACCACCCACCGATCCGCGCAAGCTCTCCACGCTGCGAAAGCCGGTTCTTGCGCCCTGCAGGGTGCACCTTCCTGCCCATCTTCCGGGGGCGAGGGCAGCCTTCCGGGGGCGAGGGCAGCGCGTATAAGGCGCCTTTGCAGGAATACGACCCCCCGGCAGGATGGCGCCGTGATTGCGCGTCATCCTGCCGGTTCCTCGGCGGTCGGCTGCGCGGATAGGAGCCAAGCGGACTTGCCCGAGTTGCGCCGCGATTCCGCGCACCGCAGTAGGAACCCGCCTGCGTCATCGCATCCCTCGAGCACTTAACAATCTGTAAACCAATGCGCCGCATCCTGCCGTGAACCGAACGGCTGAAGCGGCTGTAAAAAAGGAAGACTAATGGGCGAGACAATCACACTGACCGGTGACTACGGCTATGACGATTACAAGCTGTCCTCCTGGTCGGACGGCGGCACGATCGATGCCACGGACGCGACCTGGATCGTGGCGAACAGCCGGAACGCCAACCCCGACGCCGAAACCGGTCGCGACACCGGCGATCTCCAGCTCAACCTCTATCCGGTCCAGATCGTCGATGCTGACCAGGTCCGCATCTTGGGAGGCACCATCCTGGGCGAGGTGCCGCTCGACTCCGACTGGACCTATACCTACCGGGACGACTATCCCGACGGCGCTTCCGGTAACTCCGCCGCGCTGCGCGTCGATGATTCGCTCGGCGCCTCGATCGAGGGCTGGCGCATTGATCGCCCATGGGACGGCATCCGCGTCAGCGGCGACTCGGACGGCTTTACCATCTCCGACGTCTGGATCAGCCGGTCCCGCGACGACGCGGTCGAGAACGACGACGTCCTGAGCGGCACGATCCGCGACAGCCTGTTCGACGGGGTGTTCTCGGGCATCAGCCTGGGCGACAGCAACGCGCCCAGCGGGGACGACAACCTCGTCACGCTCGATGGAGTCCTGCTGCGCAGCGAATCGTTCCTCTACAAGGGCGACGTCACGCATGGGTCGCCCATGAAGATGTCCAAGGACGACGACATCTCCCCGAACCTGCGCATCATCGATACCGTCTTCGCCATCGAGGATGTCGACCATTTCGGCCAGGAACGTCTGCAGATGGCGTGGGACAAGACCGTCGAGTCGCGCGGCAACGTTTTCCTCAACCTCTCCGACGATCGCCTTGCCGACGATTATCCCCTGCCGGGTTCCGGCTGGAAGATTCTCGAGGGACAGGAAGCGCGGGACTACTGGGAGAGCGTGGCCTCCGACTGGAAGGCTGCTCATCCGGACGACGGGGCCGACCCCAGGGACGAGGCCGAGCCCGATGACGACGACGTGGCCGCAACACCCCCCGAGCAGGGACCGGACGACGTGGCGCCGACACCCTCCGAGCCGGAACCGGATGTCGAGCCCGCGCCCTCCGCACGGCCGTCGGACTACAACCTGTTCCGCGGCACGGAGCGGTCGGAATACCTGAAGGGAACCGACGAGGCGGACGTTTTCCGCTCCGGCGGCGGCGAAGTGGACACGATCTACGGCTACGGAGGGGCGGACGTGCTGGTCTTCGGCGCGGAGGTCGGCGACGGCGAGGAGACGCGCGAGCGGTTCAAGGACTTCGATCTCTCCGAGGACATCGTCGTGCTCGAGCTCGGTGCGCAGATCGAACGGATCAAGGAAAGCGACGACCGCTTGTCGATCAAGCTCGAGGGCGATGGCGACATGATCTACCTCTATGCGGACAACCCATCGGCCAACGACGTGAACTTCGTCTACGCCGACGGTCTCTGGATCGCATGAGCGATGGCCGGGCGCTGGTCCAGCAGCCCGCGCCCGGCCGCCCCGCCCTCCGGCGAGAGGCCGCAACGCGCCGGACCTCTCCGGCCTTCCGATCCGTGAAAGGCCGAGGATCGCGGCGCGCCACCCTCTATAACGCCAGGGCTCCTTGGCATAGCATCGCCCGGGCAGAGCATGGCCGAGGGTATGATGTGAAGGTTTCGGTTTCCATCGTCACCTATCAGCAGCACGACACGGTCCGGCAGGCGGTCGAGAGCGCGCTGATGCAGGAAACCTCTTTCCCCTACGAGATCGTCGTCGGCGACGACGCCTCCTCCGATGGCACGCGGGTGGAGCTGGAGGCGCTGCGCCAGCGCCATCCCGACCGCGTCAGGCTGGTCCTCGCCGAGAGGAACCACGCCGATTTCGGCCTGACCAATCTGCGCTCGACGCTCGATGCCGCCCACGGTGAGTATGTCGCCTTCCTTGACGGCGACGATTACTGGACCGCCGCCGACAAACTGCAGCGGCAGGCCGATCTCCTCGACGCATCGCCCGATTGCACGATCTGCGCGCATCGCGTGCTGCACGCCGTCGAGGACGGCCCCAACATCTCCTCGCCCTCGCCCGGACCGGGGATCAGCCGGCAGGGCGTCGGGACGTTGATCCGGAAGAATTTCTGTCCCAAGATCTCGACGATGATCCGCCGGACCGCGATCGACGCGGTGCCGGACTGGTACTGGTCCTCGCGCATGGCCTCGATGGACTGGATGATGAACGTCCTCGCCGCGCGCGAGGGCGACATTCTTTTCATCGACGAGATCATGGCCACGCACCGCCTGCGTGCCGACAGCCTGACAAATACCTACGGGACCGACCGGATGCTGACCGACAAGCTCGCCTCGCTGGAACGTCTGCATCCGCTGCTGGCCGGCCACGAACCCGCCATCCGGGCGGCCGCGCGGAAGTTGCGTCTGCGGCGCCAGCTCTTTCGTCTGAGCCCGCGCGGCTATCTCTGGCTGAAGCGGAAGGCGTCCGGCGTCACCCCGCCGGCCTGACCTCCACGGGGCCCACGCGATCAGACCGCGTGGTCGCTTCCCTGTCCCGCCTGGATCGAGGTGATTGCCGCCAGGACATGCTCGACCGCCATCTTGGGCGCCCAGGTCGCGTCGACGTTCACGATCCGCGCGGGCTTTGCCAGACGCGCATATTCGTGCGCGAGATCCTCGACGATACTTACCTGCAGGGACCGGGCGTCGTCCCAACGGCCCCGGTCGTGAATCCGGTCGGGCTGCTGCAACCGGGAATGGCGCGAGGCCCGCCCCGTCAGGCGCGCGATGCAGGTCGCGGGGTCCGCTTCGAGAACGACATGGATGCGCGAAGTCGCGGCGGCCCGTCGCAGGAGCGCCGCACCCCCGCCCGATCCGGCGTCGCCCGTGCCGCGGAGGCGGATCGACCAGATCGCCTGAAGGTAACCCTGGTCGATCATGGCGGGCTGCCCGCGACGCTCGATCCGGGAATAGAGCGACATGACAGTGGCGAGCGTCACGAAGGTCCTCAGCGTGTCGAGCGGTGTCGGCTGGCGCATGCGGGCGTCCCGCCAGGCGCGCAGGCACGGCCCACCGACATGAGGGGCCTCCGCCAGGATCAGCCATGATTTCGCGAGGATCCGGGCGGGCAGCGCCGTCCCGTCGGGGACGAGATGCGGGCCGAACATCGCCCCGGACGGGTGCCGCGCGACGACCTCGGCGAGCAGCCGTCTGGCCAGTGTCGTCTTGCCCGAGCCGGGCAGGCCGAAGAATTCGATATGGGTCGGGTCCGTCGCGGCCCAGAATGCCGGCGGCGCCCCGTCCGGGGGCCGGACCGGCCCGGTCATCTCAGGCCCGTCGAGGCCCGTCGCGACACGGCGCCAGCAGTGCCGGGCCGGACCTGGAGTGCCGACCTTGTGATGCCCCGATACCGCGTCATCGCTCGATACCCCGTCGTTTCGCCTTCTGCGGCCAGACTGCCCTTGGCGCGTCCTCGACGCCATCACCTGCGCCAGGCAGGCGATGGAGCCGAATTGCCGGGCCCTTTTTCGTGGTCTACGGGAACCCGGGCGCCCGTGCTGGAACCTCGATGCTGGAAAACTATGCGGCAAGATGCGATCCGGTCAATGCGGGAGTGCGGGCTCCGCGCCCGGAGGCACGGCCTCAACCGGTCATCGGGCGGCCGGCCGACAGAACGACGGCCCCCAGGCCGATTGCGGCGGCGACGAGCTGGGCCGCCGCGATCGCCAAGACCGACAGGCTCGCGCCGCGCAGCCCGTAATCCGGGATCAGCCACAGGCAGGCCGCGACCGCAACCACCGCGACGACGACGGTCTGGACGGTCAGCCACCAGAAGCAGCGTGCGGCGATGAGGCCGAAGCGCAGCACATTCGCGATCAGGCGCAGCGACACCGCCACGGTCAGAAGCAGCAGAAGCTCCCCCTGCGCGCCGTAATCGGATGTGTAGACGACGTGCAGGATCGCGTCGCCGTAAAGCGCCACGACGGCGATCCCGACAACGCAGAATGCCCCCACCCCGAGGACGAACCGTCCGAGCAGGATCAGGAAGGCGCGTGTCTCGCCTGCGGCGAAAACCCGCGCCAGACGCACGCTGATCGCCATGCCCAGCGAGTTGACCAATCGATCAGGTGCCATCGCCAGCGCCATGATCGGCGCGAAGATCCCGAGCGCGGCGAGGCCCAGTTCCCGCTCGACCGCCAGGCGCGGAAGGATCTGCGCCACCATTGCCATCAGGATCGCGATCGTCATGGGCAGCGCGCGCAGCGTCAGCCGCGAGAGCGCCGCCCGCGACCAGTGCGGCCGGAGCGACCCGTCTCCGATGACCTCCAGCCGGTGGCGTGCCCGCGGCACATTGTAGAAAGACAGCACCAGCAGGAACGCGCAGAGCTGGCCCAGCACGGCGCCGACCAGCGAACCCGTCGCAAGATAGCCGATCGCCAGCGCCCCCAGGGACAGAAACCCAGTCAGGCAGAGCGACAGGCCGGTGTAATCCATGCGCTCGTGCTTCTGGAACAGGCTGTAGACGATGTCCGAAATCATCTCCACGCATCGCGCCAGCGCGAAAACGACCATCACCAGCAACGCCGACCGGGTGTCGCTCTGCAGCAGGCCGGCCCCGATCATGGCGACCAGAGCGACGCCGGTGGCGACGATCCGCAGGCCGAGATAGTCGCCGAAGGGAAAATCGTCGTCGACGTCGCTCGACTGGATCTCGCGCAGCCCCATCTTCGCGATCTCGCTGATGGGGATGCAGGTGACCTGAGCGAGCGCGTAGACGCCCACCGTGACCGGGTCCGACAGCTTGGCCAGGATCACCAGCGCGAGCCACATCGAGAGGGCCGAGAACAGCCGGCCGAAGAAGATTGCGGCGAAGTTCGCGAGGATGGAGTTCGGCGCATCCTTCGCGGGATCGATATCCGACCGGGTCATCTCCGGAGACGGCTCTTCGATGCCTCGCGCCCGGACCCGGGCGCAGGGCCACCACTCCGTGGCCTCGCGTTTCTCATGTCAGGCCCAGTGGCAAAGGCGGCGGCCCAGATAGGTCTCGATCGCATCTTTCGTCGGGGCGAAGTCGCGCGCCAGCCGGGCGCGCACCGCCGGCGCCATCTCGCTGCGGCGAAGCCCCGCCACCCGCGCCGTCTCGCGCAAGCCGGTCGGCAGCATCGTCCGCAGGGCAAGCTTCAGGCCGGGCCGGTCGTTTAGAAATCCGATCAGGCGGCCGATCCCCGCCGATCTCGGGATGCCGCTGGCATTGTGGCGCGCCGGCATCCGGAAGCTCGTGGCGGGCAGGCCGCAGAACGCAACGATCTCGGCCAGGACCCGATCCGGCTCGCGCTCGAATTCCTCGGTGACGACGACGCAGATACGATTTCTTCCGAACACCGCGAGGAACGGCGCCAGGCGCTTCTCGTAGCGGCCGAGCGTTCGGAGATGCCACAGATGCTGCCAGTTCGTCGCGATCCGCTCCGACTCCGCCGCAAGCGAATCCTCGAAGGACAGGTCGGTCCATCCCCGCGAGACGCAGTACAGATAGCTCGAATAGGCCCGTTCGACCGGGCAGCGAAGAATGACGAGAAACTTCGCTTCGGGCGCACAGAACGTCCGGATGTTCGGGATCGAGGTCTCGGGATAGCTCATCGTGCTGACCGAGGCGTCGAGCAGATACCGCTCGGACCGGCCGCGATAGCGAGCATACCAGAGGTCGGCATCGGTGATCGTCCCTCGTTCGAAGGATTCGGCGCCGATTCCGGCAAGCGGCGCGTTCCGCCCATGCATTGCGACGAAATGCGCCTCCTTGGGCTTGGACACGAACAGATCCGGGTGCTCGGCCAGCGCGAAAGCAAGGCTCGTGCTGGCGCAGCGTGGGGCACCGATCAGCAGGAGATTCGGCCCGCGGTTCTTCGCCGCCGTTTCGAAGGATCGAGTAGGCATCGTCGAACCTGCAACCCGGAATCCCAATTCGTGCAAGCCTTGCACAGACGGTGGGCGCCCGTCTACCGGATCTTGATTTTCACCCTGCGGTCCGCCGGAGAAATCCCGAGACATCCGGATCAGCCTCTGCAGTCGTTCCCGGGTTCTCGCACCGAACGATAAGTTTGCATTTCAGACAAAAGTTAACTAACATTAACCTTACGTCAAACGAACGAGACCCCGAGATTCTGTGCCAGAAGCGCCCGACGCAATTTTTGTCGGTCGATTTAACGAACCATTGAAAGCGAAGGGCATTTCGCCCCGCCCGGACACGCCCAGTTGTCCTTTAGGGAACGCGCCGATGACTGAAGACCTCAACGCATTGAGCGACACGCCGATGAATCGTGGCCCGGAACTGGCCCGAACGTCGTATTACCCAGTCATCCGCGCGCCAGATCGCGCCTTGCCGGCGGTCGCCCTTCTCGGCGCGGCGCCCGCGTTCGAGGAGCCGCTTCTGGTCGGGCGGCCCAACATCCCCGATCCCGCGGCGTTCCGCGCCCGGATCGAGACCATCCTCGAGACCGCGCGGCTCACCAATGCCGGACCGATGGTTCAGGAGTTCGAGCAGCGGATCGCGCAGATTTCCGGCGCCCGCCACGCCATCGCCATGAGCAACGGGACCATGGCCCTCGAGCTCACGATCGACGCGCTTGGCCTCTCCGGGGAGGTCATCGTTCCATCCTTCACCTTCGTGGCGACCGTCCACGCCTTGGTCCGCTGTGGGATAACCCCGGTTTTCTGCGATGTGGATCCGGCGACGCATTGCCTCGACCCCGAACGTGTGGCCCAGGCGGTCACGCCTCGCACGACCGGAATCCTCGCCGTTTCGCTCTGGGACAATCTGGGCGACCCCTCCGCTCTCCGCCGGATCGCCCGCCGCCATGACCTGCGCCTGATCTTCGACTCCGCCCATTCCTTCGGCTGCGGGCCGCTTGACGGGACAATGGCCGGACTTTGCGATGCCGAGGTCTTCAGCTTCCACGCCACCAAATGCATCCAGGCCGTCGAAGGTGGCGCGGTCGTGACCGACGACGACGCCCTCGCCGCGCGCCTGCGGCTGACGGCGAATTTCGGCTTCACCGGCGAGGACCGGATCGCGGAGATCGGCACCAACGGCAAGATGAACGAGCTGGAGGCCGCCATGGGCCTGACATCGCTCGACGCGATGGACCGAATCTTCGCGCACAACCGCATGCTGTT
Organism: Rhodobacterales bacterium; assembly: GCA_038320125.1. Lineage (GTDB taxonomy): Bacteria > Pseudomonadota > Alphaproteobacteria > Rhodobacterales > Rhodobacteraceae > Jannaschia. The sequence continues at coordinate 24,790 of JBBQDX010000015.1, forward strand.
CGACGCTTATGCCGACTCGCTCGCCGGCCTGCCCGGGTTGCGGATGGTCGATCGCCCTTCCGGACAACGGCACAACTACCACTACGTCCCGGTGGAGGTCGATCCCGACGTGGCCGGATTGACGCGCGACATGATCGTGGGCGCACTTCGGTTCGAGAACGTTCTCTCCCGCCGCTATTTCCATCCTGGCTGCCACCGGATGGAACCCTATCGCCGCCTCTTTCCCGAGGCGGGTCGGGGGCTTCCCGTGTCCGAGCGTCTGTCAGAGCGGGTCATGGTCCTGCCCTCCGGCCTGTCGGTCGATGCCGGCATCGTCCACCGGCTGGGCGCGCGGATCGCGGCGCTGATCGCCCGCGCCCCCGAGGTCCGGGCCGCGCTAGCCGTCTGCCTCGACCCCCGCCTTCCCGACTTCCTGCGACCGATCTGAACTCCTCACAATGAAAGGCATCGACATGGCGACCGAATCGCTCGCGGCCCGCGCGACGGAGGCGGACGGCCTACCCACCGAGGACGACGTTCGCGCCTACGAGGCACGGGGCTGGCACGTCACGCCCCCCATCCTCGAGTCCGGACTGCTCGACCGCGTCCGCGTCGCCATCGAAGCGCATCAGCGCGGCGACCGCGACCATCCCCTGCCTTCCTCCGGCGCGCGCTACAGCGACTGGACGCCCGGCAAAGACGACGGGGCCCTGCGCAACAACGAGTTCTGCTCGCTCCAGAGCGAAGGGGTGCGCGAGCTGGTCATGCTTCCCATCCTCGGGGAAATTGCCGCGCGACTGGCGCGAAGCCCGGCGATCCGCCTGTTCGACGACCAGGCGATCCACAAGCCCGGCACCGCCGATGCGTCGAGCGGCCGGGGGGCGCGGTCGGCTGTCGGCTGGCACACCGACGGCGCCTACTGGTCCACCTGCACCTCCGAGCGGATGCTGACCGCCTGGATCCCGCTCCAGGATGTCGGCGTCGAGAACGGCACGCTCTGCGTCATCGATGGCAGCCATGACTGGCCCGAGGCAGTCGACCAGCGCGGCTTCAACGATCCCGATCTGGGTGCGATCTCCGCGAGGATCGGGCGCGCGATCCCCGACGCGATTATCACCCCGCTGGCGCTCCGCAAGGGGCAGGTCAGCTTCCATCACATGCGGACGTTGCATGGCAGCACGCCGAACGTCTCGGCTGGCCCGCGCTTCGCCGTGGCGGTGCATGTGCAGGATGCGGACAACCGCCACCGCATGTTCCAGACGCCGCAGGGCCAGCGGATCGTGCTGCCCCACGACCAGCTCTGCCGTCCCGGCCCGGACGGCCAGCCGGATTACCGCGACCCGCGGGTCTTCCCGCAGATCTGGCCCACCGAAGGCGCCGGGACCGGAGCGCCGGCGGGGCGTGGCTGAGCAGCTGCGATCCCTTTCCCCTTGCGACGCCGAATGGGACGCCCTGCTGGCGCCGGCCGAACACGACTTCTACCACCGCGCCGCCTACCACGCCTTCTCCGAGCGGATGGGCGAGGGCCGCGCCCTTCTCTTGCATTACGGTTCCGGCGACCGGTTCCTGGCCTGGCCCTGCCTGCTCCGTGACCTGCCCGGCGGGCGGACCGACGCGACATCGGTCTACGGCTATGGCGGGCCCGTCGGCCACGGGGCGGAGGATGAAGGGTTCCGCGCCCGCGCCTGGGCGGCGTTCCGCGGAGCCTGGGCAGAGCAGGGCGTCGTCAGCCTCTTCACCCGCTTCCACCCGCTTTTGGGAAACGCCGCGCTGGTCCGCGGCCTGCATGGCGAGACGGAGCCGGAGGGAGGTGAGGTCCTGCATCTGGGCCGGACCGTCTCGGTCGCGCTGGACGCGGCCCGGGAGGCGCGGCGCATGGGCTATCCGCAGACGCTCCGCCAGGACGTCAAGAAATGCGAACGCGAGGGGACCACAGTCTCGATCGACCCCGAATGGACGCATCTTCCGCACTTGGCCGCCTTCTACCGCGACACGATGGAGGCGGCCGAAGCGTCGGCGCGGTACCGGTTCTCCCTCCGCTATTTCAAGGCCCTGCGCGACGCCCTCGGGCCAACCGCGCATCTCGCGGTCGCGACAGCCGGCGACCGGCCGGTCGCGGCTCTGCTCTTCACCATCCATCGCGGCATCGCGCAGGCCCATCTGACCGGCACAGACCGGCATTTCGCGGACCGGTCGCCGCTCAAGCTTCTCCTCGACCAAAGCTGCGACCTCGCCCGCGAACGCGGCGCGTCGCGGCTCCATCTCGGCGCCGGGCGCGGCGGCTTCGAGGATTCCCTCTACGCATTCAAGGCCCGTTTCTCGCCCGACCGTCACCCGTTCGAAGTCGGCCGGTGGATTCTCGACGCCGTGGAATACGCCCGCCTCGCCGCGGCCCGCGGCCTCAATTCCAACGTTGATCCCGGTGTTTTCTTTCCCGCCTACGCTCGACCCGTGGCAAGTCGGAACGACCCGGACCGGCTTGCCCAAGGCCCGAGAGCCGTCCGAAACGCATGATCCTGCACGGGGTGGCATGCGGGCGGCCCGCGCCAGGCGGGAGATCGTCGATCCCGGCGATCGCGGCCTCGATTGGGTCGCCCGCCGATGCTGCCCTCCCGAATTGACCATACGGGGTTTCCCACTCCCGCAAGGGATAGCGGCGACGATCTCATCATGTTCGGTCGTATCTTGCGGACCGAGAACCTGACCGATCCGCAGCGCCGCCGCTGTTCGCCCTCCGGGGCGACAGCTACCGCCTCCGCAAAAAGCGTCGCAGCGGGCTTTTGCAAAAGCCCGCTGCGACGCCCGAAACTACAACTGCATCAACCTGAAGGCAGGCCAGTTCTTCATGTCGCCCCCGGGCGCATTGCCTCACATGAAACGTTACCCGACGCTGCCGTTGCTGCACCCTGATCGCTACGCACGATTGGGGTTTATTGGCAGGGCGCGGAACGATGGCGGGGAGGCTCAGCATGGCGGCGCGGGCGGAGGCGCAGGCTCGTCGCGGTCACTTCGTAGGACGTGGCTTTTTCAGTCAGGGTCGGACGGGCGACAACCGCCGATTTTGACTGGCCCGAAGCATCGGTCCCCATGGCGGCATCGGGGGCGGAGCCCTCCCCGTCATCGACGCGGCCGAGCAGGCCGACGACGAGGCAGACGGCTTTCGAAGACCTGCGTGGCGATTTTGATAGGCGAGAGACCATGCGGGCGTGATGCCAGAGACAATGCTCCCATTCGCTGAAGGACGAGGATGGACGAGCCCATTTTTCTGGGCGTGATTAACACGCGCTGTTGAGACAGCGTGTCACGCAGGGCCTCTGCCCGAAATCGACCGAATCCGGACACCCCCATTTGCCCCTGCCCAAAAGTATGCCAAATCGCCTTTTGGCCATGACCTGTCAGACCGAGGGGATTTCGGACACACTGCCGCACACCCTTGTCCATCCAAGCTGTCGCGAAAGCCGGATAA
>JBBQDX010000016.1:0-27936 GCA_038320125.1 Rhodobacterales bacterium
AGGAAAGGCGGCCGCATCCGGCGCCGGCGCGGCCAGGCTTCGACAGGAGGCCATCGACGCGAGCCATGCCGCCCGGCACCCGCCCGTCGATCTCATCGCGCCTCCGCATCGACGGCGGAGCGCTCCTGCCGCCGGGAGCAGGCCTTCTCCGGCTATAGACACGAGCTCCTGCCAGCAAGACGGGGGAAATCCTGACAGGGTTGCGAACAATCAGGCCGCATACGACCAAGTGGCTATCGTCATAAAGCCGGCGTGCAAAGCGATCATCCGCTTTGAAATGGAGACGGTATCGATGGAGGGCCGCATCGGCACGCCTTGAAGTGCCACCCTCCGACATTCGCAGCCGTCAACCGGGCCGGCGCAGACTGTGTGCGGACCATCGAGTCGTCAATCGCCACTTCCCTTGCGTCTACTCCAAACAATGTCTGGAGCCACTCAACCGTCTTGCACCAGAGATGCGAAAGGGTTTCCGTGGGAGAACGTCAAAAAGCGCCTTCGCGTGTCGAAAGGACCTTCAAGGTCCGAAGAATAATCGCCAGGTCCCAGAAGAACGACCATCTGCGGACGTAGACGCTATCGAGCCGGACGCGATGTGCAAAGCTGAGATCGTTGCGGCCCGAAACCTGCCACAGACCGGTGATTCCGGGCTTGGCCCGCAGATAGCACCTCGAGGCGAAGCCGTATCGCCCGATCTCCGCCTCGGTGACGGGGCGGGGTCCGACGATGCTCATGTCCCCGCACAGGACGTTCAGAAACTGGGGCGATTCATCCAGGCTCGTCATCCGCAGGAAGCGTCCGATTCCCGGAATGATCCGGGGATCGTCCCGAAGCTTCTGCAAGACTTCAAATTCGCGGCGCGCGTCAGGCGATGCGGCAAGATGGTCCCGGAGCTTCTCCTCCGAATCCATGACCATGGTCCGGAACTTCAGACATCCAAAAGGGCGCCCTCCAAACCCGATACGTTCGTGCCGAAAGAAGACGGGGCCAGGGCTCAGGATCATCATGGTTATCGCCACGACGATCACGACGATCAGACCCACGCACAGGGCCACGAGCGCAAACAGAATATCGAAGAGACGCTTCGCTATTCCCCCGACAGGCACATCCAGTGTCCTGCCGGCAATGATCAGATCACTACGATCACTGATTTCGAATCCGGACATGAAAGGCAAACCATCCCTGCAGAAAGCTCGACGCATTCTGCGTTGACCAATCGTTGACTTTGTAAAAGTTAATTACCGTTTACAAAGCACGATCGTCGGATCGGTAGCCCTTAACACTTTCACGAAACTCTTGGTGATTCTCTAACTGCAATTCCGGGCGATGCCAAGGCTTTCCGACATCCTTGGAAGCGTGACGCGCCCGCACAGGTACGAATTGCGGAATTGCGTCAGGATATCCTGCCCGCCGCGCGTCAGGCGGATCCGGGTTTGACGTATCGCGGACCCCTACGGCGGCCGATCAAGCGTTAATTCATTTTAACAAACGAGTTATGTGACCGGAACCCGGATTGATATTGCGCCACAATGGGCCGGGAACGCGGGGCAATCGCCGTTCGGTAATCAAGTCGTTCTGCGGTGAGCGCGCGCCACAAGGACGAATCTCAAAAGCGAGGGCAAATCCGCCGGCAAATCGTGCTCGGGGAGCCGTCGCGGGACACCATCGACCGGGCGCTCCGGTGTCGCCTGATCCGGAAGCTGGCCGGCATATGCCAGATGACAGAGGGCTTCGGGGAGTCCGGTCTGGATCCTGTGGAGGGTCACCTCGATCGGCTCGTGACGATAGCCGACCGGTTCGCCCCCGGCCAATCGGAGGATGATGGTTTTCGGATCCATCCTCATCCCCTCCCCCAGAAGCTTCATACGGGCTTCCTTTGCCGTCCAGAACGCCAGGAACCGTTCGAGGCGCAGCTCGCCGCACAGACCCCTCAGCACGTCCATCTCGTCCTGAACGAAGCACAGCCGGCCGGTGTCGAGCAGATCTTCCCAGTTCCGGACCGGGCCGGAGCGTAGTTCGAGGTCGATCCCCACCGGGCCGAGGGGCGATACCGCGAGCAGGGCCCAGTCGCTCGAATGCGTCAGGTTGAAGTCGAGCGTTCCGCCGGGGACGTGGGGCTTGCCATCTCTCCAGGCGCGTATTTCGACGTGCCGCGCCGCAATGCCGAGGTGTTCGCCCAAGACCCGGCGCATGAAGCCCCGGCCCCGGATGTATCTCTCGGCGTCCCGGCGGTAAACGAAACGGGCCGACCGCGTGACTTCCGGCGGAGCGAGGCTTTCCAGAGCCTCCCCGAAATCGATATCCCGGTCGTCGTCCAGTTGGCAGCAATGAAGCTCGACCGCCGGGGGAACAGACGGTGACGGCGGCAGCCTCACCCCGTCCCGTGACCGACACGGGACACGATGAAGGCGGCCAGCGCGGCACCGTCCTTTCCCTGAACCATCTCGATGTGGTCTGCGGTCGTGTTGTGGATGTTGAGCCGAGACCGATCGAAAAACCGGTGCCAGCCGAGGTCGGGATGGCGTTCCGTCAGATCTTTCTCCCAAAGGCCGGTCTGCGCCGACAGCACGAGACTTGCCTTCCCCGCATAGGGCCCGCCGGCGTATCGCCGCGACGCTTCGAACCACGCCTCGGTCATCTGGATGCTCCGCCGGAAATTGCCGGAGCGATGCGCCAGCGGCTTCTCGCCTTCGCGCTCATGGATCTCGTTGTACCAGACATGCAGTGCGCGCTGGCTGGACAGGAACCAGGGCGTATCCCTGACGAGACCGCGGACAAGGCGCGACCCGGCGAGCGACCGGATGAAGAACGCTTTCGCACGGCGCCCGAGATGCCGCGAGCCATTGCGTCGGACTTCCCCAAGCTCACGCGCCACTTTCCGGCGCAGGCCCATGGCCGCGTAACCTGCCTGGAAGCTGTCCATCTGCACATCGTCGCGGAAGCCCGGCGCGTAGGTATCGAGGATGATCAGTTCCTCGACCGCGTGCCCGGCGGCGGTGAGCTGCCGGGCCATCTCGAAGGCCGCGAAGGCCCCGGCGGAATAGCCCGCGAGACTGTAGGGCCCGACGATCTGGTGGCGGCGCATGTAATAGATGTTTTCGGCCGCGATCTCCTCGATGGTCTTGAGCGGGCGGTGCCCCATGACGCCGCGGGCCTGAAACCCGATGACAGGGCGATGCTTGCCGAGGCTCGCCCCCATGTCGGACAGGTTGTTGACGTTGCCGCCGACGCCGCCGGCGATGAAGATCGGCCGCGTCGACCCGCCCGGCCCCGGATGGATGACGATCGAGTTGTCCCAGGGCGCGTCGGGGTCGAACGCCTCCGTGTCCTCGGGCCGGCGGTCAATCACGCAGCCAAGAGTCCGGATGGTGGGATGCGCGAAGAGGCTCGACATCGGCAGGTCCGCACCGAAATCGCGTGCGATGCTGTCGAACAGGCGCAGGGCGTTAAGGGAATGGCCGCCGAGCTCGAAGAAATCGTGTTCGACGGAGGTAACCGGGATCCGCAGGATGTCGGACCAGACCTCCACGAGATGCCGTTCCGTCGCCGTCGCCGGGGGCACGTCCTCCGCGTGCCCGACCGGAACCGCCGCCTGCTCCGCCAGCGCCTTCAGGTCGATCTTGCCGTTCGACGTCACCGGAAGACCGGCGAGCATCTTCACGTCCGAGGGGATCAGATGTCGCGGCAGGACATTCCGCAGCCCGGCGATGACCGATGCCGCGGAGATCCCCGCGCCGGCGGCCACCACGAACGCGACCAGACGGGTGCCGTCCGGCCCCCCCACGGGGATCACGGCCGCGGACCGGACGTCCGGCAGGGCTTCGAGCGCGACCTCCACTTCCTGCGGCTCGATGCGGAAACCGCGGATCTTCACCTGCGAATCGCGGCGATGGAGAAACGCGATGGTTCCGTCATCCGCCATGCGGCAAATGTCGCCGGTCCGGTATCTCCGGCCGGCGGGCTGCCCGGGAACGTCGCCCCCTTCGGAAAAGCTCGCCGCCGTAAGATCGGGCCGGTTCCAGTAGCCAAGGGCGAGGCCGTCTCCGCCGGTGACGAGCTCCCCCGGCACGCCCCGCGGCAGGATGCGCCCGGCCGGATCGACGATGGCGACCGAGGTTCCGGCGATCGGGCGTCCGATGGCGATGGACCCGGTCTCGGACGGCAGCACCCTCGCGATCGGGTGGCAGCAGGTGAAGGTCGTGTTCTCGGTGGGGCCGTATCCGTTCAGGATTCGCAGATCCGGCAGGGCCGCCTGCGCCCGCCGGACATGCTCGACGCTGAGGGCCTGACCGCCGATCAGGAGATCGTCGAGCCCCTCGAAGACCGCCGGGTCCTGATCGACGATGGCGTCGAAAAGAGCCGCGGTGAGCCACATGGTGGTCGCCCCGGCGCCCTTCAGGGCACGACGCAGGGCAGGGAGATCCGGCACGCCGCAGCCCTCGAAGACGGCGAGCTTGCCGCCGTTCAGGAGCGCGCCCCAGATCTCGAAGGTGGAGGCATCGAACGCGGGCGTCGAGAGGAAGGGGATGACGCGCGTCGCATCGAGCCTCACGTAATCCGCGTCCACCACCAGACGGGCGATGGCCCGGTGCGGAACGACGACGCCCTTGGGCACCCCGGTCGAACCGGAGGTGTAGAGGATGCAGGCCGGAGCGCCGCCGCCGATGGCGGCACCCTGGAACGGGGCGTCCGGCTGCTCCGGAATATCCTCGACCCGGAGGATCTTCGCTGCCTCGGGAACGCCCGCATCGTGCCGCATGATGGTGAGGTTCGCCCCGCAGTCCGCAAGGGTCATGTGCAGGCGCTCGGGCGGCGTCGAGACGTCGACCGGGACATAGACCGCGCCGGCCTTCAGGATGCCGAGCAGGCTGACGATCAGGTCGATCGAACGGGGCAGGACGACGACGACCCGGTCGCCGGCCGCCACCCCTCGCGCGCGAAGGACCACTGCCATCGCATCGGACCGCCGGTCCAGCTCGCCATAGGACACCGCCGCCGCCCGCGCCGGAAAGACGACCTGGACCGCGGGGGCAGACTCCGCGCTCGCCGCCAGGTCGCGGAAGTAGCCGACGATCCCCGCGTCACGGTCGAAACGCCCCGTCGGCGCCCGGGCCAGCGTGGCGGCGAGGTCTTCTTTTGCGATGATGTCCAGCGTTCCGAGCGGCGCGTCCGGGGCCGCCATGCCCAGTGCGAGGAGCCGGAGGTATTCCCGCATGCGCCGCTCCATCGTCGCCGTATCGAACAGCGCGGTGTTGAACGTGCATTGGAGTTCCATGTCCGGCCCGGTCTCGGCGAAGTTCAGGAACAGGTCCAGGTTCTCGTAGACCCGGCCGATGGAACCGGTCGCGACGTCGAGGTCGCCGAAGCCGACCCCCTTGGCGCTTGGGTCGAGATTGACGCCGATGGAGACGAGCGGTGCCCAGTCGGCGTCGCGTTTCGGACTCGTCTCCTGCGCGAAGGAGACGAAATCGAAGGTCTGGTGCTCCAGCGCGTCGAGGACGGAGGCACCGATGCCGCGAAGATGCTCGCCGAAGCCGGCATCGAGGTCCGACGAGAGCTTGAGCGGCAGGAAGCTGACGCAGTGCCCGACGAGGGACTTGCCTCCCAGAAGGGGCTGCCCCGCCGCCGAGAATCCGATCGTGGTGTCGCGGACGCCCGTCAGCCGGGCGACATAGGCCGCGAAGCCGCCGATCAGGGAGGCAAAGAGTGTCGTGCCGTTGTCCTGCGCCAGTCTGCGAAGCCCCGCGACGAACGGCCGTTCGAGCGCGATCTCGAAGCGACGGGCGGCATAGCTGCGGGACTTCGGCCGCGGCCTGTCGGCGGGAAAGTCGGTCCGGCTCAACCCGTCCGGGTAGAGGCCGACCCAATAGTCACGCGCCTCCCGCATGTCGCCCTGTCCGGCTTCGCGCTGCATCGCCACGAAGTCGTCGAGCTGCTGAGCCGGCGGCAGAACGGCGGGGGTTCCTGTCCTGTGGGCCGCATAGAGCGCGCCGAGTTCGCGCAGCAGGATCGCGCAGGACCAGCCGTCGGCGATGACGTGGTGAACCGTCAGCAGCATCAGGTGGTCACGCGGAGCGAAGCGGACCAGACGCGCGCGGAGGAGCGGCCCGCGGTCGAGATCGAAGGGCGTGGTCACCTCCTCGTGGCCGATGCGGGCGATCGAATCGGCGATTGCCGCCGCAGCGAGGCCGCCGGCCTCCTGGAGGTCGATGCCGATCTCGATCTTCGCCTTGACGACCTGCATCAGACCGTCGCGTTCCGGCAGCGAACGGAGCGCTTCATGCCGGTCGCAGAGATCGCGCAGGGCCGCATCGAGGGCCTCCACGTCGAGCTCCCCTTCAAGACGAAGCGTGTTGCAGAGATTGTACGAGCAGTTCGCCTGCGGGTCGAACCGCGCGAAGATCCAGATCTCCTGCTGTCCGATGGACATCGGAATCCGCCGCCGCCCCTCGGGGTCGCGCCCGTCCAGAAGGCCGACCGCGATCAGCGCCTTGGCGCTGTCGACGAAGGCGGCATGTACCTTGTCGAGATCGGCGTCGTCATGGGCCGTCGACAGAAAGATCGGGCGGCCCTCGTAGGTCATCACGCCGCGATTGCGCAGGTGGAAGAACAGAAGGCTCGAATAGTCCTGATGGCGCGTGAAGTTTACCATCAGAAGGGAGGAGAACTGCTCCACACGGATCGGGACCGACAGCGCCTCGAAGGCGGCGTTGAGCCGACGGGCAAGAGCCGCGGACCGGTCGTTCAGCCTCGCCTGAAGCCCCGGCCCCGCGGCCCTGAGATGCTCCAGCGTCGCCTTGGCGGCGGCCAGCGAGAGCGGATGGCGCACGAAGGTTCCCGCGAACCACGTCATGTCCGCCGGTGGAACGCTGTCGTCGCCGAAGCTCCACATGCCGCCATCGAGTGCATCCATGTAGAGCGCGGAGCCGGTGACGATCCCGATCGGCAGGCCGCTGCCCACGACCTTGCCGTAGGTCACCAGATCGGCGCGGATATCGTAGAGCGCCTGAATGCCGCCGGGGTGGCTGCGGAACCCGGTGACGATCTCGTCGATCAGGAGCGGGATCCCGACCTCCCGCGTGACGGCCCGCAACTTTCGCAGATACTCGACAGGTTGGTAATCCGGGTTCCGGCTGCGGATCGGCTCGACGAGAACGCAGGCAATCTCGTCGGCATGCCGGCGCAGATAATCGAAGACCTCCTCGCTGCCGTAGTCGAGCACGACGGTGTTCTGAACCGCTTCCGCCGGGATGCCGGGCGCACTGGGCAGGGTGATCCCGCGATCCCCAGAGCCGCTGCCGCGGACCTGCATCTCGTCGAAGATCCCGTGGTAGTGACCGTCGAACTTGACGATCTTCGAGCGGCCCGTGACGGTCCGCGCCATCCTGACCGCAGCGAGGACCGCTTCGGAGCCGGTGTTGCAGAACGCCACTCGTTCCATTCCCGTCATCTCGTGCACTAGCCGCGCCGTCTCGCCGGCCAGCACCGATTGCGGGCCGATCGCGAGCGTCCGGTCGATCTGATCGCGCAGTGCCTCGACGAGGAAGTCGGGCTGGTGGCCCAGCATGGTGACGCCGTAGCCGCCGACGAGATCGACGTATTCGTTGCCGTCCACGTCCCAGACCTTCGATCCCTTGGCGCGGTCCGACAGGATCGGATAGATCATCTCCTTCCACTGGGAGCGGAAGCCCTGCACCGTCCTCGGATCGGCGAGCACGGAACGCGACTCCTGCGTCCGGCGCTTGGCCTCCGGCGTCCGGCGGTTCGTCTCCGCGATGATCGCCGCGATATGTCCGCGCTGCTCGGGCGTCAGTTCGTCGGACGACTTGCGCACGACTTCCGCGATGCCGGGGCTCGCGGCGGACCGCAGGAGGGCGGCCCGACCGCCGGCGGGCGCGGGTGCCGGCGGCACTCCCTGCCCGGTCAGCATGGCCGGCAGGGCGTCCCCGAGGGTGGCATCGAGATGGCGGGCGAGAAGATCGAGGCCGGGCGTCGTTTCCAGAAGCTGCCGCGCGGTGAGGCGGACGCCGAAGACCTTGCGGATGGCGGCATTGGCCTGCGTCAGGAAAAGCGAGTCGAAGCCGAGTTCGAGGAACGTCGCATGCGGATCGAGCTCCGCGACCGGGATGCCGCTGAGGTCGTGAATGATCGTCTTCAGTGCGTCGAGGATCTGTTCGTGGCGCGTCATGGCGAGGGCGGCGACCGGGGGTTCGTCGGCCGCAGGCGCTTCCGTCACCACATCCGGCGCGGGAATGGGCAGCGTCTCGGCGGCTTCCCCGTAAGGGATTGCGTCGATCCAGTGCCGCTTGCGCTCGAACGGATAGGTCGGCAGCGGCACCCGCCACGCGCCCGTCTGCCTGGCGAAGGCGTTCCAGTCGAGCTTCGCTCCCGCCAGCCAGAGACGGCCCGCCATGCCGAGGAGGAAGGCGCGGTCGTCGGTGTCGGTCCTCGGGTGGCGGATCGTGGCGAGGATCTCGTGCCCGGCGGTGCGGGCCGGATGATGGCGCGCGAAGGTGCCGAGCGTCTGGCCGGGGCCGACTTCGAGGAGCACGCCGTCGGTCTGCGACAGCAAGGTGGCGAGCCCGTCCGCGAAGCGCACCGGCTGGCGCAGATGCCCGGCCCAGTAGGCGGGGTCGGTCGCTTCCCTGGGCGTGATCCACGTTCCGGTGACGCAGGAGACGAAGGCCCGTGTCGGCGCATTGAGCTTCAGCGTCGCGACGAACTCCCTGAACTCGTCGACGATGGGTTCGACCATCGCGGAGTGCAGCGCGACGCGCGTCTCGAGCCGCCGGCTCGCGATCCCGTCGCCCGCCAGCGCCTCGGCCAGCGCCGCCACGGCAGCCGGTGGCCCCGAGACGACACAGCGGTCGCGGCCGTTGATCGCGGCGATATCGAGGTCCGGGCCGAGCCGGGCGCTAAGGTCCGCCTCGTCCATCGGCACGGCGAGCATCGCCCCCTCCGGCAAGGTCTCGAGCAGCGTCGCGCGGCGGTGCACCGCCGCCATCGCGTCCGGCAGCGAGAACACGCCCGCGAGACAGGCGGCGGCATATTCGCCGAGGCTGTGCCCGATCATGCCCTGCGGCGCGACGCCCCAGCTTTCCAGCAGCCGGCCCAAGGCGATCTCGACGGCGAAGATCGCGGGCATGGCCCGCGACATGCGCTCAAGATCCGCCTCGTCGCCGAAGATCGCATCGGTCAACGACACGCCTTCCAGCGCCTCGTAGAGCACGTTGCAATGGTCGAGCGCCGCGGCGAAGACCGGCTCGGACGCGTAGAGGCCGCGGGCCATGCCACGATACTGCGTTCCCGTGCCCGGAAAGGCGAAGAAGACCGGTGCCGAATCGGCCCGTGTCGAGGCTCCCGGCATCGTCTCCGGGCGGTCCGGATAGGCGCGCAACCTGGTTACGGCCTCCGCGCGGTCGTCCGCGAGGAACGCCAGCCGGCGCTCGAACCGCCGCCGCCCGACGCGCAGCGTATGCGCCACATCAACCATCTCCACCGTCTCGTGACGCTCCAGCCAGCGCGCAAGGTCGGCGCAGCGGCGGGCCAGAGCCGTATCGGTCCGCGCCGACAGCAGGATCAGATGCGGACCGGCGACGGGCTGGCGCCCGCGGTCGACCGGCGGCGCCTCCTCGATGAGGATGTGGGCGTTGGTGCCACCCAGCCCGAAGGAGCTGATGCCCGCGCGTCGCGGCCCGTCGATGCGTGGCCAGTCCGTCAGGCGGTCGTTGACACGGAACGGCGATTTCTCCAGCCCCAGTCCGGGGTTCGGGGAGACGTAGTTCAGGCTCGGCGGGATCTGGCGGTGCTCGAGCGCCAGGACCGCCTTGATAAGGCCCGCTGCCGTGGCACCCGCATCGAGGTGGCCGATGTTGGTCTTGACCGATCCGATGGCACAGGTCGCTTCCCCGGCACCGGTCTGCGCGAAGGCGCGCGTCAGGGCCGTGACCTCGATCGGGTCGCCGAGCGACGTCCCGGTCCCGTGGGCCTCGATCAGCGAAACGCTGCCGGCCTCGATCCCGGCCCGGCGATGCGCCTCGGCGATGACGTCGGCCTGCCCCGAGACGCTCGGCGCGGTGAAGCCCGCGCGCCGGTCGCCGTCGTTGTTGATCGCGGAACCGATCAGGACGGCGCGGATATGGTCGGCGTCGCGGAGCGCATCGTCGAGGCGCTTGAGGGCGATCATGGCGACGCCGCTGCCGCGGACCATTCCGGCCGCTTGCGCGTCAAAGGCGCGGATGAACCCGTCGGGCGAGAGCGGCCCGCCTTCGATGTAGCGGTAGCCGACCCGGTTGGGAACGAGAACCTTCGCGCCGCCCGCCAGTGCGATGTCGCATTCCATCCGGCGCAGGCTTTCGGCGGCCATGTGGATCGCCACGCCGGAGGTGGAGCAGGCTGTCTGCACCGTGATCGCGGGCCCCCGCAGGCCGAGGCGGAAGGCGACATGCGCGCTCGGGAAATCGCGCTCGTTGCCGATCAGCATGCTGTATTCGGCCGCGCTGGCGCGCAGGTCGGGATGGCACATCAGGTTGTGCAGCAGGTAGGCGTTGCGGCCGACCCCGCCGAACACGCCGATCCTGTCGTCCGTCGCACGCGGGTCGCAACCGGCGTCCTCGAGCGCCGACCAGGCGGCTTCGAGAAAGATCCGCTGCTGCGGATCCATGAGCTGCACCTCGCGCGGGGTGAGCCCGAAGAACGCCGCGTCGAACCCCTCGGCTTCGTCCAGCGGATAGGCCGCCGCGACGTAGTCCGGCTCCTCCAGCAGGGCCGGGTCCTCCCCGGCCGCGATCATGTCCTCGGAGGAGATCTCGACCCGGCCCGAGCGGCCCTCCGACAGCAGATCCCAGAAGGCCTCGAGATCGGGCGCGCCCGCGAACCGTCCGGCCATGCCGACGATCGCGATGCGCTCTTCGGAGGTGGCCGACCGGACCGGGGGCATCGTCCGCGTCGCAGGGTCGGGAGTCCCCTCCGCCAGAAGCGCGAGGGCTTCGACGGTCGGCCGATCGAAGAAATCGGCGACGCCGATCCGCGCGCCACGCTCGCGGCGGAGGAGGTCGAGGAAACGTATCACCATGAGGGACGTGCCGCCGAGCTCGAAGAACCGGTCCCTGCGGCCGACCCTGTCGACGCCGATCAGCTCCCTCCAGGTCGAGGCAATCCAGGTCTCGAGCGACCCGCGCGGAGCCTCGAACGGCTGGGCAAGCGCGGGGCGTTCGATCCGTGCGATCTGCAGGCGCGCGCGGTCGAGCTTGCCAGCCGAGGTCAACGGCAGCGCGTCGAGCCTGCGATAGGTCGCGGGCCGCATGTAGGACCCGAGGCGTTCGGCGGCGAATGCGGCCAGAGTTGCATCCGAGGGTGGCGCCTCCGGGTCCGCCGGCACGGTCCAGAGCGCGATCCGGTCCGGCCCGTCCGCCCGCCGGAAAACCGCCGCCGCCGCGTCGCGCACGCCCGGGTGGTCGCGGAACACCGCCTCAATCTCGCCCAGCTCGACGCGGTGGCCGGCAACCTTCACCTGGCCGTCGCGGCGTCCGATGAACTCGACGAGGCCGTCCTCGCGCATCCGGACGATATCGCCCGTCCGGTAGGCCCGCCCGCCCGTCGCATTGCGCATCGCCACGAACTTCTCCGCCGTCAGGTCGGGTCGGTTCAGATAGCCGAGCGCCAGCCCGGCCCCCGCGATGTAGAGCTCCCCCGCCGCGCCCGGCACGACCGGTGCCCCGTCCTCGTCGCGGATGCTGATCGCCGTGTTGCCGATCGGGCGACCGATCGGGATGGACACCATATCCGCGGGCAGGTCCTTCGGGATGGGCCAGGTGCAGGCGAAGGTCGTCGCCTCGGTCGGGCCGTAGCCGTTGATCAACCGTGCGGAGAGCGCCGCGAGGCCCTTGCGGACGTGGCCGACGGAGAGGGCCTCGCCGCCGATCAGCAACTCCTCGACCCCCGCCAGGATCGTCGGATCGGTGTCGATGAGCGAATTGAAGAGGCCGCTGGTCAACCACAGCGTCGTGATCCGCATCTCCCCGAGGATCGTGCGAAGGCGCTCCGGGTCGGGGAGCCCTGCATGCGGATAGATCACGCAGGTTCCACCGTTGAGGAGCGGCCCCCAGATCTCGAAGGTCGCCGCATCGAAGGCCACGGAGGCAAGTTGCAGCACGCGCCGGTCGGGTCCGAATGCTGCATAATCCGTATTCAGGACAAGGCGCCGCACGGCACGGTGCGGCGTGACGACCCCCTTTGGCCGCCCCGTCGATCCCGAGGTGTAGAGGACATAGGCGGGCGCCTCCCCGGAGATCTCCTCGGCAGGAGCCGCTCGGGGCGACGCGGGGCCGTCGATGGGAACCGTGGGGATGCCGCCCGGCAGGGCGCAGCCGCCGAGATCGCGGCTCACGGCAACGGCCCGCAGGTCGGCGTCCGCGAGGAGGTGGTCGGTCCGGGCCCTGGGACTGGCGCGATCGAGCGGGACGTAGGCGCCTCCGGCGCGGAGGATCCCCAGCATTCCAACGACCACGTCGAAGCTTCGATCGGTGGCAAGCCCCACCCGGTCCCCGGCGCCGATGCCGAGGCCCGCAAGGCGGCCGGCGAGGCCCGCCGACCGGCCGGCGAGGTCGGCATAGGTCATCTTCGCCGCGCCAACCCCGTCCGCCGCACCGATCTCGAGCGCGACGGCATCGGGCGTCGCCGCCGCGATCCGATCGAAATCCGCGACGATCGACCCATCGTCGGGGAGCGGCCGTGGGTTTGAAATCCAGGCGTTTGCCAGGCTCTGTGCGGAATAGTTCATGCAAGCCAATGATAATCAAGGAATATCGGTAAGCATCAGCGCACGCTTTCCGAAAGCCCGGCCCCAGCCCGTTCCTTCTAGCAATTTCGGAGGGCGAGACCAGAAGCAAAAGACATTCCCGGTTCGGGTCATGTGCGATCCGTTCACCATGTCGTTGCTAGCGGTCGCCGGGCGGGAAGCAAGGCTGCCCTCAATCGCCCCTCCCCCGCCGCGAGACGAGGTGCCGCAGATCGGCGAAGCATTCGCGACAGAGCAGGGCCAGAGCCGCGCCGTAGGAAGCGATCCCGAGCCCCGTGGCGGCGGCAAGCAATGCCCCGAGCGGTCCTGCGTCGCCCAGGGCGCGCAAGGCCAGCGCGACCGCAACGGCCATCACGGTCGCAGCGACGGCGATCCGGCAGAGGCGGCCCAGCGACGGGGCGAGGCCCGTTCCGGCGGCATGCAGGGCGAGGATCAGCCCGACCGCGGCGATCGAGAGTTCCTGGGCCAGAAAGGCGAGCGCCGGTGCGCGACTGCTGTCGAGCGCCGCGGCGGCCGCAAAGCCGGCAAGCATCGCGACAAGGCCCGCGACGGCGCCCCAGACCCCGTATTCGGGGCGCCCCAAGGCCGAGAAGCCGGTGTAGAAAAGCTCGAGGGGCAAGGCGACTGCGGTCGCAACGCAGAGTATCTGCGCCAGGGGAATCGCCGCCTCCCAGCCCGGGCCCATGATCAGCGGGACGAGCAGCGGCGCCGTGATCGCCAGCCCGGCGAAGAGCGGCACGATGACCGTGGCCATCGTCGCCACGATCCGGCCGTTCTCCAGAACCAGTCTCGCCCCGTTGCCGGCATGCACCACGAGGACCGAGAACGCGAGGTTGTGATAGAGTCCGAAGATCCCCGCGCGAAGCGGCTCGACGATGCGCAGGGCGATGTTGAACTGTCCGAGTTGCGCCGTCCCCAGGAGGCCGTTGACCAGCAATGCCAGGATCATCGGCTTGAGCGTCGTGAGGCAGAGGTCGAGCAGGTGGTAGGAGGCGAAGCGGCCGATGTCCGCCAGCCGCCCCGGATGCCATCGCGGCCGCAGACCGACCCCCTGCCCCCGCGCCGCGCGCACGGCGACGATCAGCGCCGGCAGCGCGACGACGGGCAGAAGCCGCTGGACGATCAGGGCGTAGACGCCGAAGCCGACGAGCGCGGCGACGACGGCGAGGACGCAGGCCAGCCCCGTGGCGAGCGCCTGACAGGCGGCAAGGTCGACAAAGGCGCTTTGCCTGCGGCAGACCGCCCGGGCGATGGCGGCGGGCCCCTGGGCCAGCAGAAACAGGCTGGCGACGAAAAGGGCCGGCGCCAGGCCGGGCACCCCCGCCGCCGTCTCCAGCGCCGGCCCGAGTGCGAGCGCAATCAGCGTTGCCATTCCCGCGACACCGAGCGAGACGAAGAGCGCGGTCTCGAGGTGGGAGCGGCGCAGGCGGCGTCGCTGGGAAAGCGATTCCTCGAAGGGCAGGCCGATGAAGACGCCGAGCGTCGCGACAAGGGTCAGAACGAGGGTGGCAAGGCCGAAATCGGCCGCCGTCAGGATGCGGCTGACGATCACGGTGCTCGCAAGCTGCAGCACGAGCCGCAGTCCGGCATCGGCCGTGGCGGCCGCCACCCAGATGCGCATGCCCCTCATCGGAGCGGTTCGGCCAGGGTGCGGGGCAAGCCCGACGCCCGCATCGGTTCGGACGCCGACCTCCGGTGCGAGCGGACCTGGGTCGCGTAGCCGATGCCGATGGCGATCCAGCCGCCGAAGAAGCGGAAACTGTCGATGCTGGCCCCGAGGAGGAGCCAGCCTAGGAGCGTCATCGCGACGGCGAGCTGGATGCGCCCCGCAGGGTCCGACGGGCGGGCCGCGCGGATCGCGCGCCAGAGCAGCGGCAGGATCATCGCCAGCCAGAGCCCGTAGCCCAGGATCCCGGTTTCCGCGAGCAGGCGGATGTGGATCGAATAGCTCGGCGGCCAGATCTCCTCCCCGCCCGCCGCATACGCGCGCACCTCCCAGCTGCGAAGATCCTCGGCGCGGACCTCGCCGGGGTAGGCGAAGCCGTATTGGCCAAGCCCGACACCGAGCACCGGGTGCTTCAGGAACATCGACAGGCCTGCCCGGATCGCCGCCAGACGGGTCACGTTGGAGACGTTCTCGGTGGCCCCGGCGCCCTCGGGCGCGGTGAGGCTGCCGCGCTCGATGAGATTGGTGAGCGGTTCGGCAAGCCGGCCGCCCACCCCCGGCACGACCAGCGCCGCCATCGTGAGGCAACATGCCACAGCGCCGGCCCGCACGAGCAGGTCGATCCGGCGCAGCAGGACGAGACCCATTAGCAGGGCCCCCTGCAAACCGATGACGAGGAGGCCGGTGCGCGACTGCGCCAGCGCAACCATGGCGAAGACGACGAGGAGCAGGCCCCAGAACCGCCAGCTCCGAATCGGCAGGTCGAGGATGGCGAAGGGAAAGAGGAAGGTGAGGATGACCGCCGTCCAGGACACCTCGAAGGCGGTCATCCGCAGCCTCTGGACATAAGGCCAGCCGCTGTTGGCATGGATCACCGAGGCGAGGGCATCGTGCGCCTGCGTCAGTCCTGGCAGCGAGGCCCAGGAGGCGATCTCGAGGCAGCCGATCGCCGCCATCGTCAGGATCGCCCAGCGGGCCGCGCGCGCGATCTGCGGCAGGGCGCCCCGCAGCGTCAGGTTGTAGAACACAAGCGCGATGGCGAAGCCGAAACCGACCGCCATCCCTTGCGTGATGACGCGATCCGGCCCGGACCGGCCCTTGAACCAGACGCCGCCGATGTCGCCCCAGTTCGCGAAGACGCCGGCCACCAGCACGGCGAACAGCGCCAGCATCGTGACCACGAGCGCCGCGGGAGCCCGGATCTCGCCCGGCCGGCGCAGCAGCGTCAGGAGCAAAAGCGGGAAGACATAGATGAATGCGTCGCTCGACAGCTCCCCGGCCGGCAGCACCGCGGCGAGATCGTTGAACGCGGTGGCGAACACCGCCGCGAACACGAGCCGCGTCGTCCATCGGCCCGGACCCGGAAGCGCCGCTACCGCCACAGGACCGACTTGGCGGCGGTGAGCCAGCGGAACGGGACGGCCATCAGCGCGACGGTCCGCAGGATGCCGAGGCTGGCATGCGGATCGCGCCAGTCGAAGTTGGCGCGCTGCACGCCCAGCCGGGAGATCAGCGTGCGGCGTCGCCGCAACGCCGTCGTCCCGCCCGCGCTCACGACGTATTCGGTCAGGGCCTCCGGAATGTTGGCGAGGCGATGGTTCCGGCCCAGACGAACGAAGAGGTCGTAATCCTCGGCCGTGCGGTAGCGGTCGGAATAGACGCCAGCGTCGCGCAAGGCGGCCACGCGGATCAGCACGGTCGGATGCAGCAGGCCCGGGACATAGCGGTGCTTTCGCCGGATCGCCGCATCGTCCTGCGGAAAGCGCAGGGTAAAGAGGTAATCGCCTGCATCGTTCACGCAGCGCGCCCAGGTCCCGACGATGGCGACATCGGGCGCGGCCTCGAGGAAGCGGACCTGCCGCTCGATCCGGCCGGGCAAGGGCAGATCGCCGCAATCCAGACGCGCGACGTAGCGGTAGCCGCGCTCGAGGACATGCCCGAGGCCGGCGTTGAGCGCATGTTCGATGCCGCGGTTCCGGGGCAGCCGGATCATCGTGACCGGATGCGCACCGCAGGTCGGATCGCAGCGGACCGGATCGGTGGACCCGTCGTCGACGACGAGGACGTCGAAGGGAAACCGATCGTCCGCCATGGCGCCAAGAGTGCGCGCGAGGCCGTCCCGATCCTGCCAGACCGGAATCAGGACGCAGGTCTCGACGCATCCATTAGCCCCCGTCATCAGGCGGGCGGGCCGGAGACGGACGCGCTGGACTGGGACGGGCCGGACGAGGACGGGCCGGACGAGGACGGGCCGGACGGGGGCGGGCCGGGCGGGGGCGGGCCGGGCGGGGGCGGGCCGGACAGAGGCGGGGAGACCGGGCGCCGCCGGCTGCGGACGAGCGCGAGCGACGCCCCGACGAGGAAGCCGCCGATCGTGCCGAGGACGAGCAGGAGCGGCTTGATCCCCGGCCCGCTCGGGCTGACCGGCGCTACGGCCGGCGCAAAGAGGCGGACGTCCTGCACCGGCCAGTCGAGCCGCATCTCGATGGAGCGCTGCGTCCTCAGCAGCCCCGCGTAGACCTGCGCCACGACATCGGCCATCCGCTCCGCCTCCCGTTGCGCGGCGTAGAGGTCGGCGCTTTGGGCGATCGCATCGTTCTGCTGCGCGCCGAGCAGCGTCTCCGACCGCAGCGCCAGCAGCCGGACCCGTTCGCGCGCGTCCTTCGCGGTGCGCTCCGCCGCCTGCATCTCGGCGCGCAGCTCGGACGTTTCGGTCGTGGCGCGGGCAAGCCACCCGGCATAGATCTCGCGCTGCAGAGCGACCCGGTAGCCCAGGTAGGCCTCGGTCACCGCATTGGCGACGCTGGCCGCCACGCCGGGGTCGGTGGAGGCAAAAGACACGCGGATGACGTAGGACCGACCGCTGTTGTCGACCCCCAGGCGATCGGACAGATCCCTGACGAGACGGCGCGTCCGCTCCTCGGGCGACATCCCGGCTTCCCCATCCGCCTTCACCGGCAGCAGCCCGGCCTCCCGTCGCAGGATGTCGAGCACCTCCGGCGAAAGCGCGGCGAGCGCGCGCTCGATGACGACCGGCGCGCCGATGGTCTCGACGATCGTGGCCGTCCCCGACGGATCCAGCAGCGGCACCGTCGTGGTGCCGCCCGCATCGAGGATGCCCGACATGCCGGCATCCGCCAGCAGCGTCGTCTCCGCGACATATCGGTCGGTCACCTGCATCGCGAGCAGGGAACCCGTGCCCGCGCCGAGCAGCGTGCAGGCGAGCACCGTCAGCTTCGAGCGCAGCACCGCATTCCAGACCTGCCCCAGTCCGATGGACCCGTCCCCCCTCTCCGGCTCCGATCCCGCCACCAATGGCGCGCGCGGAGCCACCCCGGACGGGGACATCGCGTCGGGCGTCTTTCGCGCGGCGTCAGGCATCGGCGGTTTCCTTACTCTCCGGAAAGACGCTCGCCGCCTCCGAGAAGATCTGCCGCACTTGCCCGATCACGCTTCTCCCGACAATCAGCATCACCGTGGTGTAACACAGAAACCCGGCCGCGACCTTGACGAACAGCGTCGTGGTTCGGCCAAGGTCCAGGGCGTCGAATGGAATCGCGAGGAGCGCCGCCCACATGACGGCGGAGGCGCAGATGCACGGAAGCAGCGCCCCGGCGAGCGCGCGCCAGTCGATCGAGAGCAGCGGCCCGAGGAGGCGAAGGTAGAGCACGATGGCGACCGTCTCGCGCAGGACGAACGCCGCGGCGATCCAGACCAGCCCGAAGCTGGAGAGGACCACGAGCATCGCCAGGCCGAGGATCGTCGAGACGATCTCCACCGTCAGGAACGCGCGCGCCCGCCCGGTTGCGGAGAGGGCCGCACCCGCCAGGACGCCGGGCACGAGCGGCAGGCCCCCGAGGGCCAGGATCGCGAGCAGGATCGCACTGGGGGCCCACCGGGGGCCGAAAAGGAGCTGCACTGCCTCCGGCGCGATGGCGGACAGGCCGACGAAGCTCGGATAGGCGATCAGCGACACGGCCTGCAGCGAGCGCAGGTAGGTCGCGCGCAGAAGCTGCGGGTCCCGCTGCACCTTGGTGAAGGTGACGAAGAAGAGCTTCGACGCGGGAGCAAGGAGGATGGCCTGCAGCGAGTCGAAGATCCGCACCGCGATCTGGTAGACACCGAGGATGTCGGCACCCCAGACGATGCCGATCACCAGCCGGTCGGCCTGATTGCGGGCGTAGAACACCATGCGCTGCGCCCCGATCGCCGCCGCGTAGGGAATGAGCGTGGCGAGATGCGATACGTCGAAGCGACCGAACCGCCGGGCGCGGGCGAACCAGATCGTCGCGACGCAAAGGATGGCCTTCTCGACGGCGAAGTAGCACAGCATCGACGTCAGACCGGCACCCGCGAAGAGCAGGCCCGTGCCAACCGATGCCGACACGAGCCCGGCCCCGCCGGCGATCAGGGCGAGGGTGTGAAACTCGGCGTCGCGGCGCAGGAGGCCCGCATGCACCGCCGACAGGCACATGACCCCGACGGCCGCGGCCATGACCGGGATCAGATGGCCGAGACCTGGCATTCCGACGACCCGCTCGATCGGGCCGGCGAGCGCGATGCCGCATACGGCGATGGCCACGCCGCAGCTTGCCGCGAGGAACAGCGCCGCCCCGACATGATGGCGCGTCAGGCCGATGCGCTGGACGACGGCTTCGCAGATCGAGTCGAAGACGGCATATTCGAACAGCAGCACGATCGCGGCCGCGAGGGCGAAGACGCCGATCTCCGCGGGGTCCAGCACACGCGCCGCGGTCATGTAGAGGACAAGCGATGCGACCTGCCGGGTCCAGGCCGAGGTGGCGGTCGATGCGATGCCGCGGCCGATGCTCGTGCCCATGGCTAGACGGTCCGCGGGACGAAACGCAGGGGACGGCCGGGCCGCGCCGGACCCGTCATCTGCTGGCCGCGACCGGATCCCCGAGGGCCGGCGCCCCGACCGGCGGCAGCGTTGGGCGCTCGACGACGACCTCGACCATGTCGCCGGGCTTCAGCGGCGTGTCTTCCGTTGCCGGCACCGCCTCCTCGACGCCGTCGACGATGCGGTAAACCGTGATGTCGAGGCCCTGGCGGTCGCTGACGCCAAGTTGGGCGAGTTGTTCCCCCAAAGCGTCGACCCGGGCTTGCGCCGTCCGGACCTCGAGACCGGTCGTCTGCAGGTCCGCGCGCAGGAGGGCGCGCCGGCGGTCGTCGAACCTTTCCACCTCGTAGCGCGCATCGGCCAGCGCGGCCTCCGCTTCCGCAATGCGGGCGTCGGTGTCCGACAGCCGCTCCTGCATGCCGTCGTAGGATCGCCGTTCGTCATTGGCGCGCGATTGCAGGCCGAGGCCGCGGTTGACCGTCTCGTCGATCCGCTGGACCTGTTCGAGCTGTCGCGACATCATCGCCACCTGGATCTCAAGCTGGTCGTGCAGGCGCTCGAGGCGGCTGACGGCGAGCGCGACCCGCCGCGCGAGATGGGTCTTCGCCGCACGGGCCTCGGCGATATTCGCCACGAGTTGCAACGCTTCGAGTTGCATCACCGGGACGCCATCCTGCGCGGGCGCGTCGCGGCCCGGTGCGCCGCCGGGCGCCGGCGCGTTCGCGAGCGTCTCCCGGCCGGCGATCTCGGCCGAGATCCTGGCGAGCGTCGCCCGGTCGCGCTCCAGACCCAGGAGGGCGGTCCGCAATTCGCCGCGCAGCCGGGGCACCTCCTCCGCCTGCGTGCCGCGCAGGATGCCGACCCCGCCCGCGAGGGCGACGGCCCGGCGGACGGTGAGGTGACCCACCGAGGGATAGGCCCCCGGAGAGGCGACGTCGCCGCCGACGAAGATCGGGCTGGCGGCGACGAGGGCGACCGTGACCTGGACGTCTCCGAGCGACAGATCCTCGATCAGCCCGTCCCGGATGCGCGCGGCGAGCTCGTCCACGGTGGCTCCGGCGGCCTCCACGGGCCCCAGCGGCGGAACGGCGACACGCCCGTCCACGTCGAGCACCGCCGTCTGGTCGAGTTCGGGCACCCGGAAGACGCTGACTTCGATCTCGTCGCCTTCCGAGAGGCGATATTCCTCGGCACCGGCGGGCATGGCAATGCAGAGGAGGGCGGCCCAAAGAAAGGCAATCGACCGACAGGCGGGGAAGGCGCCGGAACGGACATGGCCGGAAAGTCGCTTGAAGCGGTCAGACAATTCGAACACCATCCTGCTGAAACCGTCCCTGGCCTGCTGTCGGCCCCTGTCGTCGCACCGAAATGTCAGGCCCTGCGGCTGAAATTGCGCGATACGAAGAATGTCTCCACGAACATCCCTGACGTCACCGATTTATGACCGATCCGCAAGGCACCGCGGGCCGCAGCACGGTGAACCGGTGACACTCCGCTCCCGCGGGACGCCTCTGTGTGGCGAGAGCCGAGATGCGCCGGTGCTTCGTCCCGCCGAGCAGGTACCGGCCCCGTCGGGCCATGACCGCCGGGCGGTGCTGCGGCTCGGGCGCGAGATCGGGCTGGCGCTGCTCGTCGCCGGGACACCGGCGGGCGTGATGGCAAGCCCGCCCGGCGGCAAGATGCCCCTCGGGCTTGCCGTCGGCATCGACGCGCTGCGATGGCAGGACGACGCGGCGCTGGCGCGGGAGTTCGCGGATTACGCCCGCCTGGGGGTCTCCTGGCTCAGAACCGACCTGAACTGGAGCCTTGTGCAGGCGACCGGCCCCGACGCCTTCGACTGGGCGGTGATGGACCGCGTAATTTCTTTGAGCGAGCGTCACGACATCCGCGTCCTGCCGGTCCTCGGGTCGACGCCCGCCTGGGCCGCGCTCGATCCGACCGAGCTCTCGCCGCCCCGCGACGTGGACGACTTCGCCCGATTCGCGGCTGCCGCCGTCGCCAGATACCTGCCGCGTGACATCCGGGTCTGGGAGATCTGGAACGAGCCCAACATGGCGGGATCCTGGCCACCCTTGCCGGACCCCGCGCGCTACGCCCGCCTGCTCATCGCCGCCGCGGCCGCGATCCGGGCCGGCGATCCCGGTGCGACGGTCCTGCTGGGCGGTCTTGCCGCGGCGGTGGAGACGGGCCCGGAAGGCGCCGTCGAGCACCACGCGGCGGTCGATTTCCTGGCGCAGGTCTATGCGGCCGAAGCCGGCGACGCCTTCGACGCGCTGGCGTTCCATCCGTATTCGCACCCGCTGATGCCGGATGACCCCGCGCCCTGGAACGGCTGGGCGATCATGGAAGGTCCGCTGCGCGACGAGATGATCCGCAACGGCGATGGCGCGAAGGCGATCTGGATCACGGAATACGGCATGCCGACGAACGCGGGCTCCGGCGGGGGGTCCGAGGCCCGCCAGTCCGACATGCTCCGTTCGGCGGCCGACCTGGCTGCTGCGGCGCCGTGGCGGGCGGGGCCACTCTTCTGGTACAGCTACCGCGACCTCGCACAGGACCGCGAGGACCCGGAGACGGCCTTCGGTCTGGTACGGACGCCGGGCGATCCGAAGGCGGCCCACGCGACGTTCCGGTCGCTCGCGGCGGGACGCGGGCAGGCGTCCGGAGGTTCGCTTCCCGCCGTTGGCCGGTTCACAAGATGAAGTCCTGCGCGGTCAGATCATGCAGGCCCGTCAGCCGGATGCTGAAATCGAAGACGCCGTCCCCGTCGGTATCTCCCTGCACGCTCGTCCAGCCCTGGCCGTCCTTGTAGAACCCGAGATCGCCGGCCTGCGAGAGCCAGTTCGCGGCGACGAACCGGAACGCCTGCATCCCGTCCTGCGTGGTGTCCGCGTCGATCCGGTGCAGATCGATGCGGTCGCCGGGCTGAAAGTCGACGATGATGTTCCACCCCATCTGCTCCTCGAACGCAAACCGGTCCGTCCCCTCGCCGCCCGTCAGGACGTCGTTGCCGCGTCCCCCCATGAGGATGTCGTCGCCGCTGCCACCCAAGAGGCGATCATCGCCGTCGCCGCCAAGGATGGCCCTCGGCGATCCGGCCCCCGAGGGGTCGATCTCGGATGGAGCGATGACCCGGCAGATCTCGTCCCTGACCTTCGGAGCGGGGCCCGGTTCCGCATCACCCGCAGACCCGTCCCCGGCGGTCCCGTCCCCCCCGGCGCCGCCGGTCGTCCCGCCCGGGCTCCCGGGGCCTTCGCCGGCACCGCCGCCCTCCTCACCGCCGGTCCCGTCCGCCTCCCCACCGTCTTCGCTCCCGTCGGGCGGCAGGTCCGGCCCGCCGGCGTCGACCGCAGCATCGGCGAGGCGCTTCTGCTCGCGCGCGATGTCGCCGAAGACCTCATAGGCCTCCTTCAACTCGCCGTTCGGCCCGATGAGGCCGAACCAGTCCTCCGTTGTGCCGCTGACGTCGCCCCGGTCCTGATACGAATACCACAGGATCGGACCGGCCCAGTCGTAGCCCTCCGCCAAGGTGACGGCCTCGGAGATGATCCTGGCCTGATCGGCCTGCGACATCGCATTTCCCGTGCCGGCGGTCGGCGCGCCCAGTTCGGTCATCCAGACCTGCAGGTCGCCGTCGCCGTTCGCGATCATAGTCTCGCGGATGCCGTCGACCATGATCCGCCAGCCGTTCCAGGAGGCCATGTCCGAGGGCAGGAGCGGGTAGGTGTAGGGATGGAAGCCGACCGCGTCGAAATGACCGCCGCCGCCATTGTCGTAGATGCCGTCGAGATACTCGACGGCGCCCCAGTGCCCGTCGGTCGTGAAAGGCACCGAGGCCAGCCCGCCGGTGATGACGAAAGCGTCGGGGTCGACGGCCTTGATGGCATCGTAGGCGACGCGCAGCATGGCGGCATAGGCCGAAGGCGAGATGCCGTTGCTGTTGGGCTCGTTGAAGATCTCCCACCGGGCGATCCGTCCCGCGAAATGCGCGGCGGCCGCGGCGGCGAACTCGCCGTAGGCCCGCACGCTGGCATCTTCCGCCATCTGCTGGTCGATCCATCCCGGCTTGCCGTTGAGCTCGGCGATGATCTCGATGCCATGCGCCGCGGCGGCGTCGACGACGGCATCGATCTGCGACCAGTCGTAGTCTCCCGCCTGCGAAGGCTTCGCAAGGTCCCACCAGAAATCCGTCCGGATCAGCGTCACGCCGAGCGAGACATAATCGGCGAATTCGGCCTCCATCTCCGCGGGGGACCGGCCGGCCAGCTCGCCGAAGGGAACGGCGATCCCGAGGCGACCGGGCGTGATCTGGGCTGACATGGACCATTCTCCGCGCTGAGGTTCTCAGCGGTCGGTCCTAGGGAAAACACCCTTACAGTGGGTAAAGGTCTGACGGGACGGCTAGACTTGTCCGTATTCCGTCCGCGCGCCGGGGCGGTTCGCCGCACGTAGAGCAGGCATCACAGCAGGAAGTCGGAAGCCTGGAAGTTGTGATGGCCGTCGACGCGGATGCTGAAGTCATAAAGGCCGTCGCCGTTGGTATCGCCCTGCACGCTGGTCCAGCCCCCGACATCCCGGTAGACGCCGAGATCGCCCGGTGCGTCGAGCCATGCCCCGCCGATGAAATCGAAGGCCTGGTTTCCGGCCCGCCCCGCGTCGGCATCGATGGCTCTCACGTCGATCTTGTCGCCGCGGTAGAAATCCCGGATCGTGTCCCAGCCCATCACCCTGTTGAAGACGAACACATCCCTGCCGCCGGCGCCGACGAGGGAATCGTTGCCCGTGGTGCCCAGGATGACGTTGTCGGAGCCGTCGCCCCGCACGAGCATGGTCGACGAGGTGTCCACCGACGCCGCGGCGGCCTTGAAGGCGTCGTAGGCCTGCTTCCTCTCGCCGTTCGGTCCGATGATGCCGAACCAGTTCTCGACGTGGTTCGCGGCCCCGCCGCGGTCCTTGTAGGAATACCACATGATCGGCCCGGCCCAGTCGTAGCCGGAGGCGAGATCCACCGCCTGCCGGATGATCTCGGCCTGCTGCGGCTGGGTCATGTTGTTCCTGCCGCCCGCCGTGGGGGCGCCTAGTTCGGTCATCCAGATCTTCAGGTCGCTGTCGCCGTTGGCGACCATGGTCGGGCGGATCCCGTCCTCCATGATCTGCCAGCCGTTCCACGCGGCCGGGTTCGAGGGCATCAGCGGGAAGCTGTAGGGGTGGTAGCCGACGGCGTCGAAATACCCTTCCGCCCCGTTCGCATACATCCGCCTGAGATAATCGGCGGCCCCGTAGAGGCCGTTTCCGGTCAGCGGGGTCGCGGCAAGGCCGCCGGCGATGACCGTGTCGTCGGCATCCACCGCCTTGACCGCGGGATAGACGACCTTGAGCAGGCTGGTGTAGTCCGCGGGCGTGATGTTGCGCATGTTCTGCTCGTTCCACACCTCCCAATGGTCCACGCGGTCCCCGAAATGCGTGGCGGCGGCGACGGCGTAATCGCGGAAGGCATTGCGGTCGAAGGCGGTATCGAACTTGCGGTCGATCCATTGCGGCGCGCCGTTGAGTTCGCCGATCACCTCGATGCCGTGGCGCTCGGCTGCATTCACGACCAGGTCCAGCCTCGACCAGTCATAGCCGCCGGCCCTGGTCGGCTGAACCACGTCCCACCAGAAATTCGTCCGGATCCACCTCGCCCCGAGTTGAGCGTAATCCGCGAACTCGGCGTCCATCTCAGCTGGGGATTTTCCGAAGATCTCGCCCAGGGGCGTTGAGAATCCGAGCTCTCCGGAGACGATATCGCGGTTCATCCAATGTCCTTCATGTCAGCGGGACCGCGTGCGAGGCAATCGGCCGCCTCGATCCGGGTTACAGGTATCGGCCCCGGACTTACGGGTTGATGAGCGCGACGTAACCGTCACAGTATGAATTAAGCGTTAATCTGTCGAAAATTCGCTGCAACCCGCTCCAGCGCTCGGCCTCTGCCGCGCCTCACGAAACCGGCACGTCGCCGGTGACCGTGCCTGCCGCCCCGGCTTCGGCGCGACGCGGGGCGGCAAGGTCGGTGTAAAGCTGCCATACCCGCTCGTTCATCCGGTCGGCCGTATAGAGCCGCTCGAACCGCGTCCGGCCCGCCGCGCCATAGGCGCGCAGCGTGGCGACGTCGCAGCCTTCGATGCGCGCAACGATCGCCGCGGCATCGTCGGGGTCGAACAGGGCACCCGTCTCACCGTCGACGATCATGTCCTGCAGACCCCCGACACGCGTGGCGAAAACCGCGAGACCCGCCCGCATCGCCTCGAGCGCCACCATCGGGAAGCCCTCCCAGCGGGACGGCATCAGCAGCAGGTCGGCCTGCGCGAAAAGCGCCACGGCCCCGGCGCGGGGCTGCCATCCGAGCAGTTCGATGTTCGGCGGCAGGTCGTCGAGGGCTCCGTTGGACACGATGGCGCGGCCGATCGCGAGGCCGCGGACGCCGCCGCCCAGCCGCCGCATCGCCTCGACGAAGGTGTCGAAGCCCTTCTGCCGATCGAACCGGCCGGCGAAGAGGACGACCTTCCGGTCCGAGCCGTCGACGCGGGCGGCAGCCGGAGCGATCGGTCGCCGTCCGATCCCGTTCTCGATCACCACGATCTTCGGCTCCGCGACGCCCGCCGCGCGGGCAGCGATCCCCTCGCTTTCGCAGACGCAGATGATGGCATCGGCTGCGGGGGCGAGACGACGCTCCACCCACGCGATGATGCGGTTCTTCAGGAGCGATCCCTCGCGCAGGAAAGCCCAGCCGTGCGGGCAGTAGACGATCCGCGATCCGGCGGGCAGGAGCGGGCGGCAGGCCCTGACGACGGCGCCGGCGATGGTGGAATGGACGTGGATGATCTCGGGCCGCGTCGCACGGGCCCGGGCGACGACCGTCCGGGCCATCGCCAGCAGCGAGAGCGGCGAGCCGCGACGGGAGTGAAAGACCGTGAACGTCGGAGGCGGCGCGCCGACGTCGGAAAGCGCCGGGACGTTGATCTGCGGGGTCACCACCTCCAGCCGGTAGAGGCCGCGCCCCACCTGGTCCCGGATCAGCTCCTCCATGCAGGAGACGACGCCGCCCAGAGGCGCCTCGGTCACATGCATGACGCGCCGGGGACCGGCGGATTGACGGAGGCGGTCAGTCACGTCAGCGCCGATATCCGAGGTGGCGTCCGATCTTGCGGGACAGATGGGAGACGCGCAGGCCGACGAGCATCCGCAGCGACGCGTCCGCGAGCCACGACCCCTCCCAATGATGCACGCAGATCGTCTTGTCGCTCATGTTGCCCAGGAGCGGCTTGCGGCGGATGGCGACACTGCTGTGCGGATTGTAGGGATAGAAGTATTCCTCGGGGAGGACGGTCACGTCGGACGCATCATGATGCGCCAGCTCGTCGGTGATGAGCTCCGGGCCCGGGCGATAGCTGAGGCGACGCGAGCGCGCTTCGGCGTCGAGGGTGTCCATGATGCGCCGCAGGAGCGGATGACCCTTCGCAGCACCCATGATCGCCGTGCCCACGAGGGTCGGCGTCTCGTGGCCGAGGAACATCCGGCGGTCGAGGACGGGGTCGAAGGGTCGCAGCACCTCGACATCGGTGTCGAGATAGATGCCGCCGTGATGATAGAGGGCGTGGCAGCGCATGTAGTCGGCGACGAAGGCGTATTTCCCGGCCTTGAGGGCCGCTTCCGCGTAGGAGCTGCCGCCGAGCCCGCGCGCCTCGTCCCAGGTTTCGATCCGGTAGTTGGGGAGGACCGCGTTCCAAGTGGACATGCAGGCGCGCGAGACGTCGCTGAGCGGCCGCCCCCCGTAGCGGCAGTGATGGATGACCCTGGGGATCGGCGTCTGGTCTTCCGGCATCTGCTCTCCACCCGGTCTTCGCGGCGTCGCAGCCCACTGAGAGGAGCCGCCGCAGCGTTGCAAGGGGAAACTTCGGAGAGGTGCGCCCGCATCCGAGCCTTCCTCCGGGGCGCGTTTTCAGCTGGGCGCCCCGCTTTGCCCGTTCGCGGGCCTGGCCGTCCGGGGCCAATCGGTCTCGCCTGTCCCGACATCGGAGCATCGTGCGCGCCCAATGCCCTAGAGGTTCGAGCAATCGCGGGGACACGCCTGGCCGTCCGGCGACCGAAGCCCCCATCGGCCCTTCCGGTTGTTCCTTTGGAGGAGAGAGATGAAGAGGTTCGACCCGAACATCGGCCGTATCGCCTTCGGCACCTGAAGGCATCTGGCCGCCCAGCCGGCGGATGTCGTCGAGATGGGGGGCCGGGTCGATGCCACACCGCGGGCGACGAGCATCAGGCGGTCAGCGATGGTCCGCAGCTTCGCGGATCTCTTCGAGGTTCGCGCCGGCGACGCGGCGCTGCTGCCAAAGTCGGCGACGGGCTTCGACCGGCGGACCGGACCGCCGCTGTCGGCGGTCCCGGCGACCGGAGCGGTGACGCCATCTGTGGCCTTCTAGCGAACCAACGCCACCCACTAAAGCGGTTTGTCATCGACTTGACTCACTGGGGATTCCCTCGGGGTCGTTCGTCTGATTCACTTTCGGCAGGAGGTGGAGCATGGGCAAATTCTACTCGATGGATCTTCGCGCGCGGATCTTTGGCTACATCGCCGCC
>JBBQDX010000017.1:0-26876 GCA_038320125.1 Rhodobacterales bacterium
CGCCCGCACCGCCAAGATATTGCAGCACGGGCGCCGCAAGCCCGCCCGCGCCCACCACCAGCGCCTGCGCGCGCCGCAACCGCGCCTGACCCTCGGGACCGAGCTCGGGCACGGCGATCTGGCGAGCGTAACGGGTCATCGGGTCACCTCGATCCATTGGCGCACACGGGCCTCGGGGTCGTCGTTCAACGTGATGTCGGTGACGGCCGAGACGATGTCGGCCCCGGCCGCAAAGGCTCCGGCGGCGCGCGCGACACTCATCCCGCCGATGGCGACGAGGGGCAGTTCGCCCACCAGCCGCTTCCACTCGGTCACGCGCTCCAGGCCCTGCCGCTCCCACTTCATCTTCTTCAGGATGGTCGGATAGACCGGGCCGAGCGCCACGTAGTCGGGCGAGAGCGAGAGGGCGCGGTCGAGCTCGGCATGGTCGTGGGTGCTGATCCCCAGCTTCAGCCCGGTGCGGCGGAGCGCGGAGAGATCGGCTGTATCCAGATCCTCCTGTCCCAGATGCACCCAGTCGCAGTCCTCCTCGATGGCAGTGCGCCAGTGGTCATTGATCACGAGCACCGCCCCATGCGCCCGGCACAGCGCCTGGGCCCGCGCCACGAGCGGCCGCAGCTCTGCCTCGCTCGCGTTCTTGATGCGCAGCTGCACCAGCTTCACGCCGAGGGGCAGGCAGCGTTCGAGCCAGCCGAGGCCGTCGAAGATCGGGTAGAAGCGGTCGAGGCTCATGCCAGGAACGCCCTGCCCATGACCGGGGTAGACGGCGCGGCCATGTCGCGCGGCTCCATCGGGTCCGCCTCGAAGGCGAGCCGCCCGGCCTCCACCGCGCGGGCGAAGCCATCGGCCATCCCCGCCGGATCGCCCGCTTTGGCGACGGCGGTGTTCAGAAGCACGGCATCGAAGCCCATCTCCATCGCCATCGCCGCCTGGCTGGGCAGGCCGAGCCCTGCGTCGACGACCATCGGCACATCGGGGAATTGCGCCCGCAGCGTCCTGAGCCCGTAGACGTTGGTCAGCCCCAGCCCGGTGCCGATGGGCGCGCCCCAAGGCATCAGCACCTCGCAGCCCGCGCCGAGCAGCCGGTCGGCCAGCACCACGTCCTCGGTCGTGTATGGAAAGACCTTGAAGCCGTCCTCTGTCAGGATGCGCGCGGCCTCGACCAGACCGAACGGGTCGGGCTGGAGCGTGTCGGCATGGCCGATCACCTCGAGCTTGATCCAGGAGGTGTCAAACAACTCGCGCGCCATCTGCGCCGTGGTGACCGCCTCCCGGACGGAATGGCAGCCCGCGGTGTTCGGCAGGACCTTCACGCCGAGGTCGCGAACGAGGTCCCAGAAGGCCGCGCCGGCGCGCTCGCCGCCCGCCTCGCGGCGGACGGAGACGGTGGCGATGCCTGCGCCCGAGCGGCGGAAGGCCTCCGCTAGCACCGCAGGCGAAGGATACTGCGCCGTGCCGAGCATCAGGCGCGAAGCAATTTCGGTTCCGTAAAGCCGCATCTCAGCCTCCCTGCCGCGGTGCGACGATCTCGA
Source organism: Rhodobacterales bacterium (assembly GCA_038320125.1). Lineage (GTDB taxonomy): Bacteria > Pseudomonadota > Alphaproteobacteria > Rhodobacterales > Rhodobacteraceae > Jannaschia. Next base: position 1,533 of record JBBQDX010000017.1, read on the forward strand.
CCCGGTCACCGGGAGCGAGCGCCGTCTGCCCCCGCGCCGCTGCTGGCACGAAGCTTTCGTTGACGGCGGTGGCGACCTTCGCCTCGCCGTAGCCGAGCTCGTCCAGAACGGCGGCGACCGTCTCGGCCTGCACCTCGGTTGTCGAACCGTTAATCATGATCTTCATGCCAAAACTCCGGTTTGGTGCCGTCGCAGGTCGCTTCCACTGCCATTCGCGCCAAGGCGGGCGCGAGCAGGAATCCGTGGCGGAAAAGGCCGTTGACGTGGATGGTGTCGCCCCGACGCGTGAGCCGGGGCAGGTTGTCGGGAAAGGCGGGGCGCGCATCGGCGCCGATCTCCACCAGCTCCGCCTCGCCAAAGGCGGGGTTCAGCGCGTAGGCTGCGGAGAGCAGTTCGAGGACCGAGCGGACGCTCCGCCTCCGGTCGTCGCTCTCGATCTGCGTCGCGCCGAGCATGAAGAGACCGTCCGCGCGCGGAACCACGTAGAGCGGGAAGCGCGGGTGGAGCAGCCGGACAGGACGGCTGAGGTGGATGTCAGGGCTGCGCAGCACCGCCATCTCTCCCTTCACCCCGCGCAGGTCTTGCAGGGCGTCTCGGGCCGCCAGCCCGCGGCAGTCGAAGGTTGGACCCGTGGCGCGACCGGACTCGGCGACGAACGCGACGCCTGCCTTCTTCAGCCGGTCGCGGAGGCAGATCAGCGCCGCGCGCGGATCGAGATGCGCTTCGTCCGAGACGTGCAGGGCGCGATCGAAGCGACCGCCGAGGTCCGGCTCCAGCGCGGCAAGGCTGGCGGCGTCGAGCCGTTCATGCCTGTCGACGCGCCGGGCGAACCGGTCGAGCTCGCGCCGGTCACGGCCGAGCGTCAGCACGATCGTCCCGCGACGGTGGACGTCCACGCCCTGCTGTTCCCACCAGCCGGCCGCCTCCTGGCCCAGCCGGACGACGGGCTGCTCCGCTGTCTCACCTTCGCAGAACGGGGCCAGCATCCCGCCGGCCCACCACGAGCAACCGTGCGGCCCCGGCCGGGGCGAGGGGTCGTAGACCGTCACCTCGCAACCCCGCGCGACCAGTTCTGTCGCCACGCAGAGCCCGGCGACGCCGGCACCAAGGACCGTCGCCCGCATCACGTCCAGACCTCGTGGAAATGGTGGACAGGTCCGTGACCGCTGCCGATGCCCAGCCCGTCCGCCGCGCGGATCGCGCCGTGCAGCCAGGTCTGCGCCCGCCCGACCGCGGCCTCCAGCCCGGCGCCCTTTGCAAGCTCGGCGGCGATGGCCGACGACAGGCTGCACCCCGTCCCGTGGGTGTTGCGCGTGGCGAGGCGCGGCAGCGCCATCTCCGTCACGCCCGACGCCGTCACCAGCCGGTCGATGCAGGTCGGCCCCTCTGCATGGCCGCCCTTCATCACCACGGCCCGCGGGCCGAGCTCGAGCAGGGCCCGGCCCTGCGCCTCGGTCTCCTCCGCATCAAGCGCCTCGCCGCGGCCAAGCAGCCGTGCGGCTTCGGGAAGGTTCGGCGTCAGGACATCCGCGCGGGGTAGCAGTCTCTCGATCAATGCCCTCTCAGCCCCGTCGTCCAGCAGCGCGTCCCCCGATTTTGCGATCATCACCGGGTCGAGCACGACCGGACCATCGTAGCCCCGGAGCGCGGCGGCGACCGCGGCGACGATCTCCGGTGAGCCGAGCATCCCGATCTTGATCGCCTGCGGCGGGATGTCCCCAAGCACGGCGGCGATCTGCGCCGTGACCATGGCGGGCGAGATAGCCTCGACGGCGAAGACACCGCGGGTGTTCTGTGCGGTGATCGCGGTAATGGCGCTCGTGCCATAGACCCCCAGAGCCGAAAACGTCTTCAGATCGGCTTGGATGCCCGCGCCTCCGCCACTGTCGGAGCCTGCTATGGTCAGTGCGGATGGATTTGTCATCGTCGCTTCCCCCACCGACGACGGGAGGGAGGAAGACACGGGGGCAGGCACCAGCGGCGCCAGATCGTGCTCCGTTCCCTACGCCGGTATTGTCCGGATCAGGTTCGATGGGTCGGCTTGCGCCTCTCAGCCCCTTGCGGGGCACCCCAACGGATTTGATAAATCGTATCGGTCGGCGGGCAGACATGCAACCTCCACTCGATTGCGCACCGGCGACGACGGACAAGAGGAGATGCAACGAACGGCAGCTCAGTCCCGTATACCCCTCAATCGCCGCCTGCTATCGTAGTTCATGGCGTAGCAGCATTACGGGCCTCTCTGAGGGCTTGGCGGGCCACCTCCGACTCGCTGACGCCTGTTTGGGGCCCACCCAGGCGCGTGACGCAACATCGCGCTCTGACGGGCGCTACAGACGCTCTGGGCTCGCCCTTATGAGAACTGTGTAGGCCAAGGTGCAGGAGGATGCATTCATTCCACCATCGTCGAGGCGGCAGCGAGCCTGAGACCGCAGTGACAGCTGACACCCGATCGCCTGCGCATGGTTCAGTTTGGTCGGACAGGGGTGACGGCGGATCGGTCAGGGCGCTATGAGACATCCGTCATTCTCGGATCTGCCCCATTGCCTCCTGCTTCTCCAACACCACGACAGCGCCGAGAACAGCTGTTCGGGCCGCAGCTTCCGGACAACGTCGGTCTGTTCGAACGTGGAGCGCTGGCCGACACGACCAATCTCCCCCATTTCGTCATGCGGGTGAATCGCCATCTCTTCGTCCACGCGATGGGACCGCGCGGTTACTCGCGGCTAGACCTCAAATCCGCGATCAAGCCAGATGGGCAGCTGGCTCCGCATGCCGAGTTGTTGGTCTTCGGGGCATGGTTGGCCGACGGAATGCTTGGGCGTTCATCACGCCGTGGCCGTGTTCCGAATCCTTTCAAGCTTGTCAAATTTGTTGCCGCCGGCTTTTCCGCGCTGAACGAGCGACAGCGAGCACCGGCAGTTCAGAGCTTGGCCTCCTCTCACATCCGGACCGCTAATATCGTCATGTTTTGGGAGCGATGCTTCGATGAGCGCTCAAGCACGTCGGATCATTCATCCGCGCTTCGCTCCCTGAGGTCGATCGTCCCGGACTACATGGCACATCTTGCCGCCGGAGGGCTCAAGTTCAACGGTTGCGGGGTCACGGCATCGCCGCTGATGACGAAGCTGGCAGCCGCATTGCGTCCGTCGAAGACCTCAGCTGGTGTTTCGGACAGAGCTGCCGTTACTCCGGCCTCGTCGGCTACATCGGCCACGCGTGCCTCTCCCCAAATCGTGCCGGCGGTGTTCGAAGTTCCCCTGACCTACTCATCGAAGGAGAGCCTGGACGAGTATCGCAACCTGGGACCGACTGGGCCGCCACTACCCAGTCTTCGCTACGATGTGCTGCCTGTCGTGCCGACGCCGGGACATCCCACCGCGCGGCGCGATCGGGAAGGTCGGCTCGTCCTGCGGCCTGACTTAGAGGTCAAGAAGCTGATCTCGGCGAGGGCGTTGATCGACCGGATCGCCTTCACGGTCAGCACGACGTCGATCACGTCGTCCACCACCCTGAAGAAAGCGATGGAGAAGACGCGCACCACATGTCAACGGCGGTAGAAAAGCCGGCCACGCGGCGGAGTAAAAGTCGGCCACTTTCGGAGGCGCAGAACCGAAAGGAACGGGGTTCGCGCCCCGGCGACCGCGCTTTCAGATAGCTGGCGGTTGCCGGGGCGCTTGGCCCGCGAGGGCCAATTCAGCGGGGGGGGGTCAGTTGATGCCGGCGCCCTTGCGATGGCGGCTTTCGGCAAGGCGGTAGCTGTCGCCGTTCATCTCGAGGATGTGGACGTGATGGGTCAGGCGGTCGAGCAGCGCGCCGGTGAGACGCTCGGAGCCGAAGGTTTCGGTCCATTCGTCGAACGGCAGGTTGCTGGTAATGAGCGTGGCGCCGCGCTCGTAGCGCTGCGAGATCAGCTCGAACAACAGCTCGGCGCCGGTCTTGCTCAGCGGCACGAAGCCCAACTCGTCGATGATCAGCAGCCTGTAATTCGTCACCTGCTTTTGCAGGCGGAGCAGCCGCCGTTCGTCGCGGGCCTCCATCATCTCGTGAACGAGCGCGGCGGCCGTGGTGAAGCCGACCGACAAGCCTTTTTGGCAGGCGGCCAACCCAAGCCCCAGGGCGATGTGGGTCTTGCCGGTGCCGCTTGGTCCAAGAGCGATGACGTTCTCGCGCCGCTCGATCCATTCACACCGAGCCAGTTCCAGCACCTGCATCTTGTTGAGCGCCGGAATCGCCTTGAAGTCGAAGCTGTCCAGGCTTTTGACCGCCGGGAACTTCGCGGCCTTGATCCTGCGCTCGATCATCCGGCGTTCCCGGTCGATCAGTTCCAACTCGACCAGCCGGGCGAGGAACCGAACGTGGTCCTGTCCTTCGGCGGCACACTGGCGGGCCAACTTGTCGTATTCCCGCAGGAAGGTCGGCAGCTTCAACGTTTTGAGGTGATGCGCCAGCAGGAGTTCGGGGGCGTCCGTCATGGCGCATCCTCCGACACCAGGCACATGTAGCTCGCCGCCGAGGTCGTCCCGACCGTCGCGCGGGGCAGATAGGGATAGACGTCGAGATCGAGCCTGGGCGGACGTTTCTCGACCTGGCACAGGAGCAGATGCTTGACGGCGTCGAAGCCGACGGCGCCCATGCGCAGCGCCGTCTTCACCGCAACATGCAGGTCCTCGAGATCAAAAGTCTCCAGCAGCCGCAGGACCTGCACATACTCCCGGCGCCCCGCCTTGGGTATCCGCGCTTCCATCAGACGGCGCAGGGTCTGGAACTCGGAGGGCAGTTCCCATTTCGACAGTGGCGCTGCTTGGTCCAAGGCGTTGATCTTCTTCTCAATCAGCGCAAGGTAATGCACCGGGTCGAAGACCAGGGTCTCGCGGTCGTAGCTCCGGGGATGGCGAGCGATGATATCGCCGCTGCAGCCGATCACGACCTCACCCACGTAGCCCCTGATCCAGACATCGCGGTGCCCATAGGCGACCGGCACGGAATAATCGTTGGTCTTGTAGCGCACCAACGCCTGCGAGTTCACCCGCCCGGTCACTTGATCGCAGGCATCGAAGGGAGCTGGCGGCAGATCCGCCATCGCGGCAAGATCCCGGGCGAGCCGTTGCCCGATCGTCTCGTCGTGCCCCCGCAGGATGTCCGCCTGCCGCTCGCGGCATTTCTCCTCCAGCCAGCGATTGAAGTCGTCCCATGTCGCGAACCGAGGCACCGGCACCATGAAGTTGCGGCGCGAGTAGCCGACCAGCCCTTCGACGCCGCCCTTGTCGTTGCCCTTGCCCGGTCGGCCATAGCGATCGCGGATCAGGTAATGCGACAGGAACCCGCTGAACAGCTTCGCCCGCTTGCGGGTCCCGTCCGGCAAGATCTTTGCTACCAGGCATTTGTCGTTGTCGTAGAGCACCGACACCGGCACCCGCCCGAAGAAGGCGAAGGCGTGAACGTGGCCGTCGACCCAGGCCTCGGACGTCGCCGCCGGATAGGCCCGGACGTAACAGGCGTCGCTGTGCGGCAGATCGAAGGCAAAGAAATGCGCTTTCTGCTCGACGCCGCTGATAATGACCGTCGCTTCGCCGAAGTCGGCCTGCGCGTGCCCCGGCGGATGCGCCAGCGGCACGAACATTTCGCGGCCCCGCCGTTCACGCTCGCGCATGTAGTCCTTGATGATCGTGTAGCTGCCAGTGAACCCGTGCTCGTCGCGCAGCCGTTCGAGAACCCGCTTAGCCGTATGCCGCTGCTTGCGGTTCCGGCCCTGATCCTCGGCAAGCCAGGCGTCGATGATCTCGGTGAAGCCATCCAGCTTGGGCCGTTTGATCTCGGCCTTGCGCCGGTATCCCGGTGGCACCGAGAAACCGAGCATCTTCCGAACGCTGTCGCGTGAAATCCCAAAATGACGCGCCGCCTCGCGCCCGCTCATGCCGTCCCGACACGCCAGACGAACCTTCCGATACAAATCCACGGTGAAGATGCCCCCGCCCTCCCTGTCGCCAGAAAGGGTCAAAGTGGCCGACTTTTACGCCGCCCGCAGTGGGTTCATCCCGCCGCTACCATGGCCGACTTTCGCACCGCCGTTCTCACTCGGGCTTGTCGGCGGCGAAGGCCGAGAGCTGGTCCTCGAGATAGCGGGCATTGGGAAAATAGAGGCTCTCGTCGACGCGCAACGTCAGCACATGTGGCTGGGTCTCGACCTCGTGGCGCAGCACGTTGCGGAAATGCTCTGTGCCGGGCACCCGGCCGACCACCGCCATGTGCGGCCGCGAGGTCTTGTAGAGATGCACGAGGATTGAGGTGACGACGCCTGCCGTCACACCCACCTCCACGCCGGAGACCAGTGTCAGCAGGATAGTGGCCGAGACGGCGGCGAAGTCGGCGCGGCTGAAGTGCCAGGCGCGCTTGAGGATGGAAAAGTCGACGAGGCTCAAGACAGCCACAATGATCGTGGCAGCCAGCGTTGCCTTGGGCAGAAAATGGATCAGCGGTGTCAGGAACAGCGCGGCAAGCGCGAGGCCCACGGCGGTGAAGGCGCCGGCGGCGGGTGTTTCGGCGCCCGCGTCATAATTCACTACCGAGCGCGAGAAGCCGCCCGTGACCGGGAAGCCTCCGGTAAATGCCGCGCCGAGATTGGCGGTGCCGAGGCCAATCAGCTCTTGGTCTGGGTCAATGCGCTGGCGCTTCTTGGCCGCAAGCGTCTGCGCCACCGAGATGCTTTCGACGAAGCCGAGGATCGAGATCAGCAGCGCGGGCACAAAGAGTTGCGAGAGCAGTTCAGGCGAGAAAGACGGCAGGGTGAGCGGCGGCAGGCTTTGCGGCACCTCTCCGACTATGGCGACTCCGCGACTGCCGAGGTCGAAGGCCCAGACAGCAAGCGTGGTGGCGACGATGGCCAGCACCGGGCCGGTCTTCGCACCCAGATCGGCCATGCGCAGCCCGAAGCCGATGCGGCGCAACAGCGGTTTGAGCCCCTTGCGGACCCAGAACAGGAAGGCGGTGGCGGAGACGCCGATCGTCACCGTGATGAGGTTGATCTCACGCAGATGCGCCCAGAGGCTGGAGACGATCTCAAGCAGGGTGTGGCCCTCGCCCGCAATGCCGAGGATGTGGCGCAGCTGGCTCGCTGCGATCAGGATACCGGAGGCCGTGATGAAGCCTGCGATCACCGGGTGCGACAGGAAGTTTGCAAGGAACCCCAGCCGGAAGAGCCCCAGAGCCAGCAGCATCGCGCCCGACAGGAAAGCCAGCGTCAGCGCCGCTGCCACATAGCCTGCGGTGCCGCTCTCGGCGATATTGCCGACCGCCGCTGCTGTCATCAGGGAGACAACAGCCACCGGGCCGACCGCCAGAGCGCGCGACGTGCCGAAGATCGCGTAGAGCACGATCGGCGCGATCGAGGCGTAGATCCCGGCTTCGGGCGGCATGCCTGCAAGCAGTGCGTAGGCCAGCGATTGCGGGATCAGCATGATCGTCACGATGACGGCGGCGACCATGTCGCCGGTGAAGGTCGAGCGGTCGTAGCGTCGGCCCCAGGCGAGGATCGGCAGGTAGCGCGAAAGCGAGGGCGGAGTCATGCGAGGTAATCCGACGTGCATAGGCCAGGAGAAGCAGGCAGTCCGTGAACGGTCAGCGGGCTGCTCGGGATCGTCTCAGTCGAAGCGGTCCACTGGCAGCTTCAGGTAGTGGTTGCCGTCAGATTCGGCCTCCGGCAGCCGTCCGCCGCGCAGGTTGATCTGCAAGGCCGCGAGGATGCGGTTCGGCAGCGCCAACGTCTTGTCGCGGGTCTGACGGCGTTCGATGAAGGCCTCGCGCTCCGTGCCGTCCTTCACATGGATGTTGTGCGCCTTGTGCTCGTCCACCGTGGCCTCCCACATCGGCTCTTTCCGTGCCTTCGTGCCATAGTCGTGGCCCACGTTCAGGCGCGTGTTGCCCGGCAGGTGGAGGATGTCCTGGATCGAGTCCCACAGCTCGGTCGTCTTGCCGCCCGGAAAGTCTGAGCGCGAGGCGCCGGCGTCGGGCTGCATCAGCGTGTCATGCAGGAAGGCCGCATTACCGCAAACATAGGTGATCGAGCCCAGCGTGTGGCCGGGCGAAAGCATCACGTGTGCGTCCAGCTCGCCGATCTTGAAGGTCTCCCCCTCCGCAAACAGGTGGTCGAAGTCGCGGTGGGCGTCGAAGGCATCGAGCAGGTTGTAGATGTCGGCCCAGATCTTGGCGATCTCGGGCACCAGCGCGCCGATGGCATTGGGGGCACCGGTCCGCTTCCCGAGATGCGCCGAGGCCATGACGTGGTCGGCATGGGGGTGGGTATCGAGCACCCACTGCACCTTCAGGTTGTTATCCCGCACGATGGTAAGCACCTGGTCCATGCTTTCGGTCGAGAAGCGGTAGTTCTTCGGATCGAAGTTCCAAACCACGTCGATCAGCGCCGCCTGACGGGTCGCGGGATCGGCGCAGATATACTGGATCGATCCGGTGTCGGGTTCGTAGATACCCCAGACGTCGGGGCTGCCTGCGCCGGTCGAGGGCGAATAGCGCACGAAGCGGCTCTTGAGAGAGTCGGTCATTGTGTGACTCCCTTGTTGAAGGGCATGGAGAGGTCGGGGGTGTGCCGGGCGAGCCACATGCCGGCCAGCATGAACGGCACGAAGATCAGCGTGCCGGTCGCTGCGATCGGCAGCGCGGTGAGGGCTGGGCCAGGGCAGAAGCCGCCAAGCCCCCATCCGGTGCCGAACAGCACCGCGCCGGCCAGCAGCTTGGGGTCGAGATCGGTTCGGCTCGGGATGCGAAACTCGCTGTCGAAGAAGGGGCGTCTCCGGCTGCGGGTGAGAAGTGCGAAGCCCGGCGCGGTCACCGCAATCGCGCCGCCCATGACGAAGGCGAGGCTCGGGTCCCAAGTGCCGAAGACGTCGAGGAAGTTTAGCACCTTGGCCGGATCGGACATGCCCGAGACGATCAGGCCGAAGCCAAAAATCAGGCCGGAGAGAAGTGCGAAGATCTGTTTCATCTCAGGAGCCGATCTGGTGACGGGTGACGAAGACCGTGACTATGGCCGCGGCCATGAAGGTCACGGTGGCGACGATCGAGCGCATCGAGCCGCGGCTGATGCCGCAGACGCCGTGGCCCGAAGTGCAGCCATTGCCATAGGTCGCGCCGAAGCCCACGAGCAGGCCCGCGACCGCCATCAAAACGGGGCTCGATGGCACCCATTGTTGCGGCCATTCGCCCGACACAAGAAGCCAAATGGGTGCTGACATGAGCAGGCCCACTACGAACAGCGCCGAGACGCCGCGCGCCTCGCCATCGGTCGAGCGCGCGAAGAGGCTCGAGGTGAGGCCGCTGATGCCGGCGATGCGACCGTTGGTGGCCATCAGCAACACCGCCGAGGCCCCGATCATCAGTCCGCCGCCGAGTGACAGCCATGGGGTAAATGAGGTTTCCATCTCTCGCCTCCGTGATACGACAACCAAGGCCGTAGGACTTGTCTTATCTTGGGGCATCTATATATTCGTAAAAGTGAATATTCAATAGAACGAATATGAAAAACATCGACGACTTTCGCGAGGACGATATCGAAAGTGCCGCGGCACTGATGGGCATGTTGGCTTCCGAGGCGCGGTTGCAGATCCTGTGCCGCCTGGTGGATGGCGAGCGGTCGGTGGGCGACCTGGCGCGGCTATGCGACATACCGCAACCGACCATGTCGCAGCAGCTCAAGCGCCTGAAAGAGGCGGGTCTGGTCGAGGGAAGGCGCGAGGGTCAGACGATCTATTACAGCGTGACGGGGCGAGAGGTCGCCGCCGTGCTGGAAGTGCTGCACGCGCTTTACTGCGCCCGCGCGGTGGATTGAGCGCGGCGGGACCTACCGGCACCGCGCTGACAGGCTCATGCGCGCGACTTGCGGTCAGCATAATCCTTCACGAACTGGCCGATCTTTTCTCCAGACAGATCGAGGCCATTCTCCCGGCCCTTCGCAAGCACCGCATCACCGTCCAGCCCCTCTTCGGCGCCAATAGCCATTAGCGTCATCGCGCCCGCACGCTTGCCCGAGGAGCAGTGCAGCAATACCGGGGTCGGCAGGCCCGAAAGCTTCTGCTGGAACTCGTCCACCAGTGCGTCATCGAGCGCGTCCGGCGAGACGGGGTGATGCAGGTAGATGAGGCCGGCCTCTTCGGCGATGCGCCGTTCCGTTTCGGGCGTGACCTCCTGCTTTTCTTCCGCCGTGCGGAAGTTCACCACGCTGCGGAAGCCCTGTTCGGCAGCCTGCCGCAATGTAACTTGGTCGGGGGCGAAGCGGGCGACGCTGTAGTTGTTGTCAATCTTGACGACGTTATCCATCTGGGTCCTCATCTGGTTTCGAGGGTTTCGCTCGGGTAACCGGCGGCGCTCCGGGTCTTCCAGCTGCTCGGCACGTTCCGAATGTTCTTAAAGCCCTCGACCGCCAACAGGTTTGCGGCGACGCTGGCGCGGAAGCCGCCGGCGCAGTAGGTTCCGTAGGGTCAGGACCTATAAACATGCGAAATGGGCGCGCCGCGTCGGAGGCATCGTCAGGCTGTCTCGCCGGCTCGGAGCCAGTAGGTGCACTCAGGACCAAGCTCGGCGATGGCACGTTCTTCGTAGGCGGCTGCCTCGGCCTCGGTGAGAGTGCCTTGCCAGCGGCCGTTCACCCCCTGGTTGATGAAGGTGGTCGCACCGCCATTCCAGAGCAGGCCGCGTGAGGGGGCGGAGAGCTCGGCATGGGCCTTCATGTAGTCGAAGGAGCAGTGCTCGAGGATTGCGGGGAAACGCGCCTCGTCGATCTCGATGTTCAGGAAGTCGGCGATGGCTCGGATCTGGCCGGGTAGGTCGCACTTGAGCTCGGTGAAGTGGATGAGCCTGACGTTCGGGAGGTGCCGGATTTGCCACCATGACCGGACGCTCTCCCAGAAGGACCAGAAGGGATAGCCGTCGCCCTCGAAACATTCGCGGTAAAAATCGTGGGCCGTGCCAGTGGGTCGGTGGATAGCGGGGCCGACACGGCCGGGGGTGTTGTTGAAGTGCTCATAGTAGGCGTCGGTGGCGTTTAGAAGGTGGTTGTAGGCGCTCCAGGCCGAGTCACGACCATCGCGCGCGACGTAGATGTGTTTGGCCTTAGGTGAGAGGACGAGCGCGTCGACCGGCAGGTGGGTCTTGAGGAAGCGCCGGTGCGTCTGGCTCTCCAGCGCGTCTATGACTGCCTGTGGGACGACCCGATTATCCACCCATGGGCTGAGACTGGAAACGTCGAGGCCCTCCGCTCCCTGAAAGATGAGCTGGCTCACGATCTGCTGAGCCCAGGTCGTGCCGGACTTGGCCCAAGTGGCGATGATGATGTCGTCATTCCGGACCGGAAAATCGTTCCAGCGGGTGGAGTCCATGTGGTGGTTCTGGATCTCGCGCGTCTTGCGGGGCAGCGCCATACGGCTGGCGGGATCTTCGTCCTGAACCATGCGGGCCTCCAATCGATCTGATGCCTGAAAGGCGGAAGTGGTCAAGACGCAGCGCGGCTCAGGCAGACATCGATGGGAGGACCAATATACGATTGCGTCTATCAGCGCCACACTACCTGCAGGAGAAGTGATGGGCGACTGGAACGGCACCCGGGTCTACCGTTGCATTCACCCGCTTAATAGGTCCTGACCCTATAAGCTGTTCTTGAACTTCTAACTACGCTGCATTCTCTGGTAAGCAGCTCGCCCAAAGAGGTCCGGCAATGGCAACTCTCCCTTCGACCGCGCGGGTCGTGATCATCGGCGGCGGCATTTCCGGCTGTTCCGTCGCCTACCATCTGGCCAAGCTCGGCTGGACCGAGATCGTGCTTCTGGAGCGCAAGCAGCTCACCTCTGGCACCACCTGGCATGCCGCCGGCCTTGTGGGACAGCTGCGCGCCACGCAGAACATGACGCGCCTGGCGAAGTATTCCGCCGATCTTTATTCCAGGCTCGAGGCCGAGACCGGTCTGGCGACCGGCCTGCGTCAGTGCGGCTCGATCACCATTGCCCTGACCGGCGAGCGCCAGGAAGAGCTACGCCGTCAGGCGGCGATGGCACGCGTGTTCGGCGTCGACGTGCGCGAGTTGTCCCCGTCGGAAATCCTGTCGATGTATCCGCATCTGAACATGGAAGATGTGGTGTCCGGCGTGCATCTGCCGGGCGACGGGCAGGCAGATCCCGGCAACATCGCGCTGGCGCTGGCCAAGGGCGCGCGGATGGCGGGCACGCAGATCGTCGAGGGAGTTGCCGTGACCGAGGTTACGCAGGCCAATGGCCGCGTCACCGGCGTGAGCTGGCGGAGGGGTGAAGAAACCGGCACGATCACTACCGAGCATGTGGTGAACTGCGGCGGCATGTGGAGCCGCGATCTTGCCGCGCGCAATGGCGTAACCGTGCCGCTGCACGCCTGCGAACACTTCTACATCGTGACCGAGAACATCCCCGGGCTCGCTCAGCTGCCGGTGCTGCGCGTGCCCGATGAATGCGCCTACTACAAGGAAGATGCGGGTAAAATTCTTCTAGGCGCCTTTGAACCCAAGGCAAAGGCGTGGGGGATGAACGGCATCCCCGAGGATTTTTGTTTCGACCAGTTGCCCGAGGATTTCGACCACTTCGAGCCGATCCTCGAGGCCGCCGTCAACCGGATGCCGATTCTGGCCAAGGCGGGGGTTCAGACATTCTTCAACGGCCCCGAGAGCTTCACTCCCGACGACCGCTACTATCTTGGCGAAGCGCCCGAGCTGGCAGGCTACTGGGTCGCGGCCGGCTACAACTCGATCGGGATCGTGTCGTCGGGCGGTGCGGGCATGGCGCTGGCGCAATGGATGAACGACGGTGAGCCACCCTTCGACCTGTGGGACGTCGATATCCGCCGCGCGCAACCCTTCCAGAAAAACCGCCGCTACCTGCAAGAGCGCGTGACGGAAACGCTGGGCCTGCTTTACGCCGACCATTTCCCCTATCGCCAGATGGCGACCTCGCGCGGCATCCGCCGGTCGCCCCTGCACGAGCATCTGAAATCGTGCGGCGCTGTCTTTGGCGAGGTTGCCGGGTGGGAACGCGCCAACTGGTTCGCCAGGGAAGGCCAGAAGGCGGAATACGAACTGAGCTGGGGCCGCCAGAACTGGTTCGAAAACAGCCGCGACGAGCACATGGCCCTGCGCGAAGGGGTGGGCCTTCTCGACATGACCTCCTTTGGCAAGATCCGGGTCGAAGGCCGCGATGCTCTGGCCTTCCTGCAACGGATGTGTGGCAATGATCTGGACGTGCCCGCAGGGCAGATCGTCTATACGCAGATGCTCAATGGCCGGGGCGGTATCGAAAGCGATCTGACGGTGACGCGCCTGGCGGAAACCGTGTTCTTCCTCGTCGTGCCGGGCGCGACCTTGCAGCGTGATTTGGCATGGCTGCGCCGTCATCTGGGAAATGAGTTCGTGGTCATAACCGATGTCACCGCCGCCGAAGCCGTGCTGCCGGTGATGGGGCCGAAAGCGCGCGATCTGCTCAACGCCGTCTCACCGGCGGATCTGTCGAACGACGCCCACCCGTTCGGCCAGGCGCGTGAGATCGAGATCGGCATGACACTGGCCCGCGCGCATCGCGTGACCTACGTGGGCGAGCTGGGGTGGGAAATCTACATCCCCAGCGATCAAGCCGCGCATGTCTTCGAGACGTTTCTCGAGGCCGGTGCGGAACATGGGCTGAAGCTGTGCGGGTTGCACGCGATGGACAGTTGCCGGATCGAGAAGGGCTATCGCCATTTCGGCCATGACATCACGGATGAAGATCACGTGCTGGAAGCGGGGCTTGGATTTTCGGTCAAGCCGGACAAGGGCGATTTCATCGGACGCGACGCGGTGCTGCGCAAGCGCGAGGACGGACTCTCCCGTCGGATGCTGCAATTCCGGCTGGCCGACCCGGAGCCGCTTCTGTTTCACAACGAGCCGATCCTGCGCGACGGGAAGATCGTGGGCTATCTCAGTTCTGGCAATTATGGCCATTACGTCGGCGGTGCCATGGGCTTGGGCTATGTGCCCTGCCGCCATCCCGGTGAAAGCGGCGAAGAGATGATGGCGTCCGAATATCAGCTCGACGTGGCGGGCCGAAAGTTCAGCGCCGAGGCGCATCTGCGCCCAATCTACGACCCCAAGTCCCAGCGTGTTCGCATGTAAAGCCGGTCACGGCAGGATCGCGACGGTGGGAGCAGTGGAACCAACGGAGCTTCGCTGGACAACTCTTCCCTCTGGGCGTCGCATCTCATCTGGTCAGTTTCGCCAAGCCGCGCCCGTCGGAGTGTCGGCCATAATAAGACGGCAGCTAACTCTGGTAGAACATCATCTTCAGGGTTGGTTCGGCCCGGCCCACTGCAGGGCCTGTCGTCACAGGCATAAGCTGGTAGCGCCGATTAAAGAGGCATGCGTCGAAGTCCGACGGCATGGAGAGGGCGAGCAGCGCTTTCATAGGTGACTATCGTCTGCACCACATCTTGTGATTACTGCGTCAACCGTGAGTTTCACGATCACGGATTTTGTTCTTTTTTGTGTCAGACGTAAACTTAAGCTGCATCGCCCCTTGTTATGTTGACATTCGGATCGCGATTTCGCCCACTTTGTTTCCCATAACCCCGAGATATGTTTACATCTCATCGGATAAAGTTGACAAAAATGGGCGATAAGTTTCCCATAGATTTTGTCAGGTAAACTTTTGGGTTACACCATATCTAGATCAGCTTGTGGCACGGGACGGCCAGTGCTGCTCCGCCCATCGGAACGACATGCCCTGGTGATGGAACAGCCCACCGGGTGTTTATCGATATCCGCACCAATGTGGGGAAGGGCCGCGCGGCTCTCGTGACCTTGTTCAGTGCGGAGACCGTTGCAGTTCGACGCGCGACCGAGCTGCAAGCTTGAGCAGCAGGCAACCGAGCTTGGGGCATTCCCTTCGAGCACCCGAAGCTCACGGCGGTCCAGCAGTCGGCATCCTGACCCAGACCTGGTCGGCGCGATCGGAAGGATTGGCCCCGGAAGCCGGTGCCCTCAGTAGGCATCCCCTTGGGTCTTTCTTTCCCGTTCTATGACTTCGATCATGCACGCAGCCATGTCGGTCCACGGATCCCCGAACACTGAGCCATTCCTCCGGCCGAAACCAGAGCGTGGACAACGGGGCCATGGGTGCTGTGGCCCCGTTGTGATCGCACTACGCCAGCTTATTTAGGAGGAGGATCCGGAGCTGCTGAATGCGCCGGAGCGTTATGCCGGGATCGCTGCGGTCCGAGATTGCGCGAATGAACTTGATCCAGGCACGCTCATTTCCGGTGATCGGAAAGATGCTTTTTGGAGGTGAAGCAGGGGCATGGGTCATGGGGCTACTTTCCAAAAATGGCTCTGAGGGCGGCGCGAGAGCGGGTGGTGAGCGAGGGATCCACGTTGTCCGAAGCATCGCGGAGCTCTGCAAGCCAGCCGACCTCGTTGCGTGTGACGAGGGTGCCGAAGATCTCCTCGATCACTGCCCGCGTCGTCTCGTGACCCGACTGCAGCAGCGCCATCTGAAAGAGGCGCGCCGGATCGGTCTCAAGTGCCCGGGCCAGGTCGGCGACCCGGTCGAGTGCCAGCTTTGTGGTGCCGGCCTTCAGCATCGAAAGCATGTTGGGGTTTGCGAAACCGGCTTCTGAAGCAATCTCCACCTGGCTCTTGCGGGGCCGCAGTTCGACGATGCGGTGGGTGAGGAAGGCCGCCAAATCGGTGCCTCCATAGGGTTTGTTTCGTGCCATCTTTCAATCCATTCCTGATGAACTCGCAGTGTCGTTACTGCTTGCTTTCATTATAGAAACGTCGATGACGGGAATGCGTTGGGAAGATGAGACCGCATCGTAATCGTGTCGGTGGCGCAGCCATGGATAAGACGCGAACTTCCATGGCCGCAGGGACCCTCTGGACCCCTCTGACCATCCCAAGCCGCGTGGCCTGCTCGGACCGCGATGACCTCCTTGTGCGACACGGCTGCGAAGCCTGCGTCGCCAGGAACTGGTGCATCACCGCAGCTTCGGCAGGCATGCGAAGCAGCCACGAGATCGCAGGGAGGACCCAGACCGGGGCGATCCGAACTAAGAATCGGCCTTTTCGAGAGCTATCGTCCGCATCCCGCGGCGGCGCCTAGTATATGCAGATTTGGCTGCCAACCCGGGAAGCTGTTTTATCTCTGAAGGACTACCTACCATGACCATCCACACCAATTTCCCCACTGTCGCGCCGACTTGCGAGGCCGAAGTGCCCGCGGCTCAGAACGCGCAGCGCCTTCCCGCACTCCAAGCGTTTTTGATGCTGAAGCCCCACGCGCGCGGCGTCTTGCTCAATACCATTGCTCAGCAGCTGTATGAGGAAATGCTGGACATCGACGTTCGGAAGGCGTGTGGCGCTGCTTGCCGCCGGGACAGGGAGAAGATCAGTCGGCGTTGGAAGCGTCTGAAGCACCGTGCGGACCTGCTCGAGCACAAGCTGCGCATTCGCGCGATCCCCAAGGCGAAAGCTAGATTTCCGGGTCGTGCATGGTCTGCCGAGTTTCGCAAGATGCTTACCCGCGCTCATCAAAGATACCACGCGCAATGACACTTTCGCAGCCAGTAGGGGTATTCACCGATCTCCCCTGTAGAGGGAGGGCAGCGTGCCGCAGTGACGCTTAAGGGACCGGAACGGTTCGGGGAACGCGGCCAGCCTCGTCGGGGTCATCATGCCCCGGCAGGCCTAGCGTGACTTGCTCGGAACCTCTGCCGAAATTTGGAGCTGTTCAAGGATCCTTCGCAGGGGCCCTATTCCGAGATCGTATGCTCCCTTGCAGCGCTCAAGTGCTTGGTTATCGGCCAGACGGGCGGCGTCCACGTCATGAAACCTCTGCGGTCGCTTGCGGCTTCGATCAGCACCGTTTAGCGCATTGGAAGGGAAATGCCGCATGATGAACCTAGCCGCTGGAAAATACTTTCTGAACGTCGCGCGCTTTGGTTCCATTAGGCTGGCGGCCGAGCGACTGCATGTTTCGCCCTCGGCCATCAGCCGCCAGATCGTCAAGCTGGAACATGAACTGCAAGAGCAGCTTCTGGAACGGCGCGCCGAAGGGGTCATCCTGACCGAGGCAGGCAAAGTTCTGGCCGAACATCTGGCCGCAATTTTCGATCAAATCGAACGGGCCAAGGGGGAAATGGCCGACCTGCGCAGCCTGAAGACTGGCGCCGTCTCAATATCAACCGTCGAGGGGATCACCGATCCTTTCCTCTCCACCCATATCACCGGTTTCCGCGCCATGCATCCGGGGATCGATTTCCGCGTGCGCATCCGGGGTCGGGAGCGGGTGCTGGAGGCGGTTGAGCAGCGCCTGTCCGAAATCGGTTTCGTATATGACCACTTCACTCATCCCGCGATCGAGACCATCGGCCAGTGGCGGCAGCCGCTGCTGGCTCTGGCGCCGCCCTCACACCCATTCGCCGATGGCCGGCCGCTGAGGCTAGAGGATTTGGCGGATCTGCCTTGCGTCCTCCCCGATGACACCTTCGGCATCCATTACCTTCTCAAACGTGCCTTCGGCAAGATCAAGAGGCGTCCTAGGCCGATCGTCGTCGCAGACCAGTTTCATTTCCTGATCCTCCACGCTATCCGCAACGACGCGATCATCTATCTACCGCTTCAGGCTGTGCTGGGAGAAGTGACCGGCGGTCAGCTTCTTCCCCTAAATCTTTCCTGCACGGATTTCGAGCATCGCTTCATCTATGCGGTGGTGCGCAGTGGCCAGCACCGTTCTTCGGCCTGCGAGGCCTTTATAGATTCGATCCTCCCGGTCTTTGCAGAGAGCGAAAGATCGGATTCCGCGCTGTTGGCACAGCTTCGCGTGGGTCAAACATAGATCTCGACGGTCATGTCAGCCTCGACCGGGGCGTTCAGCCCTAATGTGTGCTGGGTCAGCGCGGCACGGGCATGCCTGCCTCTTTCCTCGCCCCAAAGCGACACGAACAGGTCCGAGGCGCCGTTTAGCACCAAGTGCGGTTCTGTAAAGTCGGGGGCGCAAGTAACATAGCCGATCATTTTCACGATCCGCTTCACTAGGTCCAGATCGCCCAGCACCGCCTTCATCATCGCCAAGTGGTTGATCGCCATGAGGCGGGCCGACGCATAGCCCTGCTCGATCGTCAGGTCGGAACCGACCTTACCCACATAAGGAAGCACGTCATTGTCATGCTCGTCCGGCTGCGTGCCCAACGTCCCCGAGGTATATAGGAGGTTGCCCACAACAACACCGGGCAGATAGTTTCCGATCGGCTTGGGGCGCCGTGGCAGGACGATCCCGAGGGCGTTTAGGCGGCGTTCGGTTTCATGCGGCACGACCGTATTTTCCTTATCTGTCATCTGATCGGCAACAGGATAGGCAAATGCCATCATCCGTGGAGAACGATCGCGGCAACACGGCTTTGCCAGATCGGCAACACAGACCCCAGCAGGATGTTCTTCCGGAAAAAATGTATTGAAAATAGTCAGTTATGATGGAGTGGTTGGTCGCGGTGCCGAGCTCGCGCCGCAGTGCCACTAATGAAGGAGTGGATCGGCCGCGCGAACCGTATCAGGATGACGCAGCCCCAACCTTCGAAAGGTGGCGAGACGTGCCGAAGGCTTCGCTTGAAGAACTTGCCGCCCAGCTCCGCGCGGGCACCTTGCGAGCGGCCGACCTTACGGCTGATGCGATCGCCCGTCATGAGGAAACCGAAGACCGCCTGAACGCATATCGCAGTTGGGCCGGGCCGCGCGCGATGGTGCAGGCGCGGGCAGTGGACAGGCTGCTGGAAACCGGCATGGACTTGGGGTCGATGATGGGAATCCCCGTCTCGGTCAAGGATCTATATGGCGTGCCAGGCCTGCCGGTCTATGCCGGAACCGATACCGCCTTTCCCGAGGATTGGCAGCGCCCCGGCCCGGTCGTGGCACGACTCCTGGCGCAGGCGGGCATTGTGACGGGCAAGACCCATACGGTCGAGTTTGCCTTCGGCGGCCTTGGCACCAACCCGCATTGCGGCGCGCCGCTAAACCCCTGGTCGTCACCGGACGCCCCCCGGGTGCCGGGCGGCTCCAGTTCCGGAGCCGGCGTCTCTTTGGCGCAGGGCAGCGCACTGGCCGCACTTGGCACGGACACGGCTGGGTCGGTCCGCATCCCGGCATCGTTCACCGGGCAGACGGCGCTGAAGGTCACGCATGGTCGGTGGTCCCAAGAGGGTATCGTGCCGTTGTCGCCCTCACTCGACACGCCCGGCATCTTGGCCCGCAGCATCGCCGATCTGGCCTATTTGTTCACGGCCATCGACGGCGGCACACGCATTGCGGCGCAGGATGCCGGCGGGTTGCACCTAGGCGTGGTGGAAAACATGGTCTGGGACGAGATCGACCCGGTCGTGGCCGCCAATACTGAGGCCGCCGTCGCGGCGCTGGAGGCGGCGGGGGCCAAGGTGACGCGGGTGCAGCTGCTTCATGCCGATGATGCCCTTGACATTTTCCGGCGCGGTGGACTGGCAGCCCCCGAACTGCGCGCCTTCCTCGACGGGAACTTCCCCGACCGTATTGCGCGGCTCGACCCCGCTGTCATGGCGCGCGTCGTGGCCGCCGACGATGTCACGGCTTCGGAATACTTGCAGCGGCGGGCGGCCCTTGAACGATACGGGCACCTGGCGCTTGAAGTTTTTGCCACCGTTGACCTGTTGGTCACGCCGACAGTTGCGATCTCGGCTCCCCTGCTGGCGGATCTTAGGGACCCTGATGCCTATCGCACCGCAAACATGCTGGCCCTGCGGAACACGGCGATCGTGAACCTTCTGGGCTGGTGCGCGACCACGCTGCCTACTGGGCTGGACGGGAACGGCATCCCTACCGGCCTGCAGATCGTCGCACCGCCCCGCCAGGAGGAGCGGCTGCTGGCCGCCTCCCTCGGGGTAGAGGCGGTGCTTGGTGCCGGTCCCGATTTGCTGGGACCGCCCCCGTTATGACCACCAAAAGCCATCAACAGGAGTATACAATGTTCTATCGCAAGCTTGGCACCGGCCTGACCCTGGTCCTCGGCACTGCCTTCGGCAGCATGGCCGCGGCCGCCGATTTCGAATTCACCTTTGCTCATGTGCTCACCGAGGACACCCCCAACGCGCGGGCTGCCGTCGTGTTCAAGGAAGAGGTTGAGAAGAACTCGGACGGGCGGATCGAGATCAACATCCGTCCCGCCGCGCAGCTGGGGGGTGATGTCGAGATCATCGAGCAGACCCAGATGGGTCTTGTTGATATCTCCATCCCGCCGACGGGCAACCTCGCCAACTTCAACCAGCAGATGTATCTATTCGACCTGCCCTTCCTGATGGAGGACGAGGACGCGATGAAGCGGGTGCTGGACGGCGAAGTCGGCACCGAGCTGCTTGCCACCCTGGACGCGAACAACCTGCACGGCATCGCCATGTGGGGCGCGGGCTTTCGCCACATGACCAACAATATCCGGCCGATTAACGGCCCCGAGGATCTTGGCGGTATCAAGATGCGCACCCTGCAGGCACCCACCATCTTGGCCACCTATCGGGCATATGGCGCGAACCCGACGGCGATGGCCTATACCGAGGTCTATAACGGCCTGCAGCAGGGCGTAGTCGAAGGGCAGGAAAACCCGCTGGCCAATATCAATTCGATGAAGTTCTACGAGGTGCAGGACTACATGACCCTGACGGGCCATGCCTATCACACCTATGCCGCGATCATGAACAAGCAGGCCTGGGAAGGACTTCCTGACGACCTAAAGCAGGTGATCGAGGACGCAATGATCGTCGGTCGCGACGCCGCGCGCGAATACACGGTCGAGGACGAGGCCAGGATTCTCGAGGAAATCGCAGGACAGATCGAGATCCAGGAACTGTCCCCTGAAGGTCGCGAGGCCTTCATCCAAGCTTCGCAACCAATCTACGAGGAGTTCCGCCCCCTGGTGACCTCTGAACTTATGGACAGGGCCATCGCCATCGCGGCAGGCGAATGACCAACTCGCACGGAGAGGTGATATGATCCTCTGGCTGAACCGTGTCGTGGACTGGATCGAGAACATCCTGGTCACATCCCTCATGCTGGTCGCGACCGTGGTCGCGATCCTGCAGGTGATCGCGCGCTATGTCTTCAACAACTCACTCTATTGGTCGGAGGAACTGATCCTCTATGCGCTCATCTCCATGAGCTTTCTGACCATGGGGATGGGCGTGCGCTATGCCTCGCATATCAGCGTCGATGCGGCCTATGCCTTTGCCGGCCCACGCACGGCGAGGGTTCTTCAGATCGGGGCAGCCTGCCTCGGTCTGATCTTCGCCTTCGTGCTGGTCTGGTATGGATCCAGGCTGGTCATGAACACCTCGCGCATGGGGCAGCTGTCGCCCGCCATGCAGATACCTGTAGGCTATATCTATGCGGTCATTCCAACTGCTGCCACCTTCATGGCTCTTCGCTACCTGCTGGTCCTGCGCGATCTGGTCCTCGGCCAAGGCTACCAAGCGCCTCAAGTCGACATCAAGACAAGCTGAGGATAGATCATGATCGGCGCTCTCGTTCCCGTTTTCTTCGGCCTGCTGATCTTTGGCCTACCCATCTTCGCTTCGCTGGCACTGTCGGTGGCCGCGGTCTTCTACTTCCTTGGGGGAATGGACCCACTGCTCGTGCCGATGCGGATGTTCTCGGGCATGAACAACTTCTCGCTCATGTCCATCCCGTTCTTCATTCTTGCCGCCGAGCTGATGCGGATCGGCGGGCTGTCGGACCGGCTGATCGGCTTGGCACGTTCGGTGATCGGCTGGCTGCCGGGAGGGCTTGCGGCGGCGGCGGTAATGGCCTGCTTGATGTTCGGCTCGATCTCCGGCTCCAGCCCGGCGACGGTCATCGCCATCGGCTCGATCCTCTACCCGGCAATGGTCAACGCGGGCTATGACAAGTATTTTTCTATCGGGCTGATCGCCACAGCGGGCACGCTCGGGCCCATCGTGCCGCCATCGATTGCCTTGATCATTTACGGGTCGGTCACCGGCACCTCGGTCGGTGCCCTTTTTGCGGCAGGGCTGCTGCCTGCACTTCTGGTTGGCGGGCTTCTGATCGCCTATGCGACCTGGTTTTCGGCGCGGAAAGGCTATCCCCGCGACGCGCTGCCCACCTTCAGCAGCATTTTCACGGCGCTGCGGCGCGCAGCTTGGGGCTTGGGCCTGCCGGTAATCCTGCTGGGCGGGATCTACTCCGGCATCTTCACCCCCACCGAATCCGCAGCCGCTGCATGCCTCTACGGCTGGTTCGTGGGCGCCGTGATCTATCGCACCATCCTGTTCCGTGAAACCCTGATTGTGCTTCGCAACACCGGCCTGATCTCGGGCCCACTGCTGCTGATCACGGCGGGTGCTTCGGTGTTCTCGTGGCTGCTGGCCAGCACCGGAACGCCTACCGACCTTGCCTCATATATCCTGTCCACCACCGAAAACCCAATCCTGGTCATCGCGGCGTTCAACCTGATCCTGCTGGTCGCAGGCTGCTTCCTCGACAGCGCCTCGGCAATCATCATTCTAGCGCCGCTGATGATGCCAATCGCACAGGAGCTTGGCGTGCATCCGGTCCACTTCGGCATCATCATGCTGTTGAACCTGTCGATCGGCATGCTGACGCCTCCCGTCGGCCTCAACCTGTTCGTGGCGATGGGCGTGGCCAGAATGAGCTTGGGAGAAGTATTCCGCGCCACCATACCTACGATGCTGCTGATGCTCTTGGCGCTGATCTGCGTGTCATACATTCCCATGATCAGCATGCTGATCCCCAGTTGGCTGTATTGATACAACCCCGGGGCACTCCAGCCCGGCGCTGGATCAAAGGCGGTCCGGCCGCCTTCTCCGCCGTGCCGCGCTGCGCCTGCTCATGCCGCGCATCTGAAGGACTACGATCATGGACCTGTTCACCGGTCTCTTGGCCTTCCCGCTCACCCCGACGGATGACGAGGGGCGCCTGAATCCCAATCTTCTGGAGCGGTTCCTCGAGCGGATCGTGGCCGCGGAGGCGGACTCGATTGGGCTACTGGGCAGCACCGGCGGCTATGCATATCTGGCGCCGGCGGAGCGCAAGCGCACGATCCGGACCGCCATCGAATGCGTTGCCGGGCGCGCGCCTCTCATCGTCGGCGTCGGGGCCCTCCGCACCGATACGGCGGAGGATCTCGCCCGTGACGCCACGGCGGCCGGCGCGGACGGCCTGCTGCTCGCGCCCGTGTCTTACCAGCCGCTGACGGAGGAGGAGGTATTTGGGCATTTCGAAGCCGTCGCCGCGGCCGGGGATCTGCCCCTGTGCACCTACAACAACCCGGGCACCACGAAATTCACCTTCAGCCCGGCCCTGATCGCGCGCCTCGCCGGGATACCGAACGTGACGGCCTTGAAGATGCCGCTGCCAGCGAATGGCGATTACGCGGGCGAACTGCGTCGCTTGCAGGCCGTGACGCCGGACGGCTTCGCCATCGGCTACAGCGGCGACTGGGGCGCGAGGGACGCCCTGCTCGCCGGCGGCGCCTGCTGGTATAGCGTCGTGGCCGGGCCTCCTCCCGGGGCCTGCCCTGGCACTTACACGCGCCGCGCAGGCCGGGGACGCGGCCGAGGCGGAACGCATCGACCGCGCCTGCCACCCTCTGTGGGAGCTCTTCCGCGAGTTCGGGAGCTTCCGGGTGGTGTTCATGCTGGCCGAGGTGCTCGGCCTGGGGCGCATCCGTCCGCCGCGTCCGATCCTTCCGCTACCGGAAGCCTGCCGCGAGCGCCTGGAGGTTGCCCTCGAGCATCTGCTCGAGGCGGTCGATCATCGGACCGGGCCGTCACAAGCCAGATGACGAGGCTTGTGGCTCAACGCGCGGCCTCGATCTCCCGCGCCAGCGTGGCAACAAGTTCAGCCGCGGGAAGCGGGCGTGCAAGCGGGGCGCCCTGCCCGGCCCAGTGCGCGCCGAAGCCGTGCTCGCCCTTCTCCGCGGCGGCAACATGCAAGGCCTTTCCGAGGTCGTAGGCGATCGGGAAGTCGGGCGGCAGCTGCCCGCCGAGGTCGGCCTCGAGCCCGGTGAAGCGGTTGCCGAGTGCGCGGGCGGGGCGCCCCGAGATGACGGTCGTCATCCGGGTGTGGAAACCTCCCGGCCCGGTCAGACCGGCGCGGTGCGCCTCGGACGCACTTGATTCCGGACAGGCCACGAAGGCGGAGCCGAGTTGTGCCGCCTCGGCGCCGAGAGCCAGTGCGGCGCGGATGCCGGCTCCGTCCATGATGCCCCCGGCCGCGATCACCGGGAGATCGAGGTTCTGCACCAGAAGCCTGGTCAGGGACAGCGTGCCCAGAGCGTCGTCGGACGCGGATGGGTCGAAGGTCCCCCGGTGACCCCCTGCCTCGATCCCCTGAGCGACCACGGCATCGATGTCGGCACGCTCGATCTGGCGGGCGTCCTCGAGGCCCGTGGCGGTGGCCCAGAGCACAATGCCGGCCGACTTCAGGGCCTGGATGACATCGGCGGGCGGCAGGCCGAAGTGAAAGCTGACCACCGGGGGGCGCGTCTCCAGCAGCATCGCAAGCATGTCCGGATTGTCGTTGAAGCTCTTGTAGATGACACGCAGGCTTTCTGGAGGTTCGGCGCCGAACTCTGCGAAGACCGGCCGCATCCGGTCGCGCCATGCCGCATCGCGCGCGGGGTCCTCCGTGGGAGCTTGGTGCACGAACACGTTGATGTTGAACGACCGGTCGGTCCGTTCCCTCACCTCGTCGATCATTTTCCGTGCGCCGGCCGCATCCGTCCCCCCGACACCCAACGACCCCATCCCGCCAGCATTCGAGACCTCCGCCGCCAGCGCCGGAGTGGAGACCCCGGCCATGGGCGCCTGGATGATCGGCAACGGAACGTGCAGCTTCTCGAGCATCGCGTGGCTCCTCGGTCAGTGAAGGTTGGGGAACTGGCACGCGCAGACATAGTGGAAAAACGAGGCGAGCGCAGGTGTGTCTCGCCCAAATTTCTGGTAGGCCCGCGGCGTCGATGATCCATGGGTTCAGCTTTGAAGTATTCCCTGTAAGAGTTCGCAGCTGACTTGCGGCGATGTTTGAGCGAGGAACGGGTCATGCATACGCTCAATTATTGCAGCTTCCGCCGGGCGCCGTAGCTATGCAGTTGGCCACCTAAAGCGGTTTGCTTTCAATGTGACGCGTATCCGGCTGCTTTGAAGAAGTTCCGGCACTCCTCGGGATCGAACAGGTCGCAGATGTCGCCGAGGGCTTGGATGAGCGTATTATAGGTTCGCGCGCCGATGCGTCGGAGG